>NZ_JAGFJM010000127.1 GCF_024102715.1 Nitrosomonas communis | reverse complement strand
AAACCGCGATGAACCTCATTCTGGGTATTTTTTATCGGGCCATCGGTAAGATTGAACTGCGCGTCGGTCAACCAATCTTTCAGGTCCGTTGCTTCCGTGCCGCGAAACACAATCAGCAGAACATCGGAATCGGCGCAGACGAACGCTTGGGTATCGATGAACGGCCCCTTAAGGGCGTTGATGGGCCTGAACTGACCAAATCCCCACTTACTCACTTCTGCGGCTTGCAATGCGTCAGATTTTTCATAAACCAAATTTGAAGCTGCAGCAAGACACAATGCATTATTGGGTGCGAATCCAGTTGCCCTCGGGCTAAAGGGATTCTGCGCGCGATCATAACGGTAATCTCTTTGACTCATCGGCTGCTCTCCTCTAACAACAATGCGCTAAAATCAATCGGCCTGTTTCTATCTCTTTTAAAAAGGTATAGAAAAATAGGGAGTAAATAAATACGTACAAATACGTAGCAGAGCAAAAAAAGGTCGAAATTTTAAAAAATGAATATATTGATGCCGCGCGCATTAGAACATCTGTGATAGGAGATGCCGTTTATGACGAAGCGTGAATTCCATGGCGTAATTATTGAATGTGTGCAGGGGAACATTGCGGCGCAGCCTGATATGGAAGCGATTGTGAATGCGGCCAACGCTGAACTGCAGATGGGAGGTGGTGTGGCCGGTGCGGTTCATCGCGGTGCAGGCCTCGGCCTGGCAAAGGAGTGCCGCAAGCTCGCACCTATCCGGCCGGGCGAGGCGGTCATTACTGGCGCGCATAATCTGCCGAATCGCTATGTCATCCACTGCCTTGGGCCGATCTATGGCGTTGATGAGCCTTCTGATCAGTTGTTAGCCTCTTGTTATCGTAATGCACTGAGGCTCGCCGAGGACAATGGCATCAGCTCCATCGCTTTTCCTGCAATCTCAGCAGGTGCATTTGGCTACCCGTTACAATCGGCGACACGGATCGCTTGCAACACAATTTTTGACATGCTGCCAGATCTTTTGACTGTTAAGCAAATACGCTTTGTATTGTTCAGCGATACTGATCGGCAACTATACGAGCAAGTTCTCGACGAGGTTGCAGCAGCATGACTAAGCGCAAAAAGTGTGCATGCTAAATTGCACTATTTTTATTACTCCAGTATCTCGATACGTTGACGGATGCTTCCGCGCTCGCCCAGGCGGATGATTTTGTTGATGAAAGAAGCGGTCAGACCGGGATGAGCAATCACGTTGGAAAACAAGGCAATTGCTTCATCCTTGCGCGCAATTTCCAGCTGACGCTGTTCCGGGGCTAAGGGTGACAGTGTCTGGGCAAATGACCAGGCAGCATCACGCGCTTTTTCCATGCTGAAATTGATGATGGCTGTTTCCACGCTACCCAGATAACGGTTGAATAACCCCAGCACTGGCCATATCTCGGCCAGTTCCTGCTGTACGCCGCCCACCAGGCTGGCCAGAATCTGATTGATTTTGTCAAAATCACCTTTCAGGTTAGGTAATTCTTCGGGCGGCACTGTTTCTGCAACGGCAATGCCCAGATCAAGGTTGATATGCGCATTCATGCCCAATAATAAATGCTGCAAGACGATGGGCCACCAACGCTTGGTTTCATTAAAGGCGCGCACCCAGGATTGAGTCGGTGTCTGTCCTGTCTGATATTGATAACAGGCTTGAAGATAGCGATTGGCGAAAATCACATCCAGACGTTCTATACGCGGCCCATCATCAAAAAGACCCTCTTCGATTCCTTTTTTAGCCTGGATAATGACTTTATGATATAGCGCAGCAAAATAGCCTATGCGGGCATTATTTTGCTTTGACCATTCGATAATCGCTGTTAACTGCTGAGCGACATCATCAATCGTTTTTGCGGGTGTTGCAATTGAAGCAGGAAAACGTGTATCAGACATATCTCCTCCTTTTTCCTTTCATCAGGAATTGCTTTAAAAATTGACTGGCTGTGGGTAGCCTTGCTGAGCGCATAGCAGAATTTACCCGATTTTTCTGCTGTAGTCTGTTTGATCTGATATATTCCAGGGATGGAGAGGAATTACAAACTCGCGCTTCATAAAAGGCAGTGCAGCTATACCTTTATCCAGCTCTCATTATGAAGAAATCACTTAACAATATCGCATGTCAAACTGACATACTTGTTTCTGGAGAATATGAGCACTAATTCGGTAAAGGCGGGTGTTTCACCGTTGCGGCTGGTGATTCATGGTGGCGCCGGCGCCATCAAGCGCAGCAAGCTGACAACGGAGCGCGCGCAGGCATATCAGCAAGCACTGGCACAATCGCTGACTGCTGGTTATGCAGTGCTTGCAAGCGGTGGCAGCAGCATTGATGCCGTGATTGCAGCGATTGTAGTGATGGAAGATTCACCCTTGTTCAATGCCGGCAAGGGCTCGGTGTTTAGCCATGCTGGCCGCAATGAACTGGAATCGTCGATTATGGACGGCACCACCCTTATGGCCGGTGCTGTTGCTGCGGTCACAACCATACGTAATCCGATCCGCGCAGCTTACACTGTGATGACAAAGAGCGCCCATGTCATGCTCATGGGTCAGGGTGCGGAAGCCTTTGCTGCCGAGCAGGGCCTTGAGATCGTGGATCCCTCCTATTTTTATACACAAAAGCGTTGGGATCAGTTGCAGCAGGCAATCTCTGAAGAACGTGTGCTGCGCGATCATGATGCCGGTCCAGGCACGCCAGTAGCTGGCGAGGATGGAAAGCACGGAACAGTCGGTGCCGTGGCGCTGGATCGGTACGGCAATCTTGCCGCTGGCACCTCAACCGGCGGACTTACGAACAAACGCTTTGGACGCGTGGGAGATTCACCGATTATCGGTGCGGGTACTTACGCGGATAATCGTTCAGTTGCGGTATCCGCAACGGGTACCGGAGAAATGTTTATCCGCGCTGCAGCCGCTTTCAATACAGCGGCGCAGGTGCGGCTGCTGCATAAGCCGATTGCCGAGGCGGCCGACAATACGCTGGCGGAAATCGCCGCCATCGGCGGTGATGGCGGTTTGATTGTGTTGGATGCAAAAGGCGATTATGCGATGCGCTTTAACACCAGCGGTATGTATCGCGGCGTCATCGGCAACGACGGCATTGCGCGGGTGGGAATTTTTCTGGAGGCTGAAACGCCGGTGACGTGCTCTCCCGCCTCTGCGCTATGAGAATCGCATCAGCTGGCAGGAAGCGGTGAATTCATGCAGGCTAACCATGTGGCCGCACCACGATGCATTCTATTTTCTGCCGCGCCAGGCTCTGGCAGGCCGTGCGTGCCTGGTCTTCCTGCAAGCCTAGCAACTGAGCCCGATATAGCTTGCGGTTACTGATCTTAACCTCACTTACTACTGCCTCGCCTGGTATCCAGCGGGTGGCTGCCTGGGCCTGGGCCTTGGCCCGGTCGCGCGCCAAATAAGAGCCTAACTGAACCCCCCAGTTGTTGTTATCTGCTGCCGTGATTCCCTGCGGCGCAACACTGGCCGCTGGCTGGGCAGCCGGTTGCAGCACAGACAGATCGGGCATTTTTTCCAGTGAGGAGGCCGGTTTGGGCACGGGAGCCGCGGTGCTGACTTTCATGGCTGCCGCCGGTCTCGCATTGTCATGACTGGTATTGCTCGCCAGTTTGGCCGCGGGCGCTCGGGAGAAGCAGCGATCAAGCAACTGGGCCATATGCTGATCGCGGGAGACAGCGCTTTGTCCACCCATGACCACGCCGATTATGCGGTGATTATCGCGCTTGGCGGAAGTAGCAATATTGAAGCCGGAAGTGCGAATATAACCGGTTTTCAAACCATCGACACCTTGAATGTTGCGTACCATGCGGTTGTGACTATGATAGGTGATGCCTCGGTAACGGAACGACTGAGTTGAAAAATAATGATAGTGTTGAGGAAAATCCTTCATCAGCCGCAGGGACAAGGTCACCATGTCCCGGGCAGTGGTTCTCTGCTCGTCGTTGGGCAGACCGGAAGCATTACGGAAAATGGTGGCGCGCATACCCAGTTTGCGGGCCTTATCGGTCATCATGCGGCCAAAATTGGCTTCAGTACCGCCCAGCGCTTCAGCCACCACCGCCGCCACGTCGTTGGCGGAGCGCACGATCAACGCCGGAATCGCCTCACGCACACTGATAGTGTCACCCGGGCGCAGCCTGATATTGGTTGGCGGCATGGACGCTGCACGGGCTGACACCTGCATGCGGCTATCCGGCGTCATCTTGCGTTGCTCCATTGCCTCGAACAGCATGTAGAGCGTCATCATCTTGGTGAGAGAGGCCGGGTAACGGCTGGCATCAGGGTTGGTTTCGTGCAGCACTTTGCCTGTATCCGCATCGATTACGATAGAGGCATGGCGGGGATTCGCCTGCAACTGGCCTAATGGAGAGAGCAGTAACAGTATGGCAAGCACAAGAACCCCTTTTCTGCCTGCACGCTTCCAATCAAACATGGCACTCATCCTTTCTGCAATTAATGCAAATTAATGAAAGTAAAGTGAAATATTTAACTTCAATGATTACATTACATGACATTTACTGTCTCCGGGCATATCGTCAGAAACTTGTCGTTACCAATTCCTAAAAAACCGCATTAGTATAAAGCATCCATCGTTTTTGAAGAATCGATAAAATAAAAAGAGCAAGCTTAAAACAGGTGAAGCAGTCATCCTCTCAGTACAGCATCGTCATCCTCATAGCCATTCTCGCATCATTGCTCGGCGGTTGTGCTACCAGATTGATGCTTTATCCTGAACTTGCGCGGGGCATGGAAGCTCGTCATCCACCTGTGCCGCCGAGCCAGCATCAGGCGCAAAAGGTAGTAGTTAAAAACGATTCAGGACAAGAACTGCACGGGCTTTTATTCGAATCTGCAGGTGATTTTGGCACAGTGATGGTGTCAGGCGGGAACGCGATGTCCCGCGCTCATACTCTGGAATATTACCGATCCTTGCTTGGCCATGGTTTCCGCCTGCTGGTATTCAGTTTTCAGGGATATGATGAAAACGAAGGTCAGGCTGAGCTCACTTCACTCATTGGTGATGCTGCCGCCTACCATGCTTATTTAAAATCCAACTATCCCGGCGAAGGAGTTGCCTATATGAGCCATTCCATCAGTAGTGCTGTGGCATTATGTTTACCGCTCAGGGTGGGAACATTTTCTGCAATTATTGTAGAAGGTGCGTTCGATCCCAAAGCCATTGCATATACCAAACTAAAACAGCTTTGGTATCTGTTCCCGCTGTATCCGATACTTTTACCTACTGCCGTCGCGGTGAGCGCCACCGTGCCTGACGAACTCGATGTGACGAAATGTGTGATCGCATATCGCGACATTCCCATTATGTTCGTGCACCATCCCTACGATACCGTCACGCCCTTCCTATCAGCATTTGATCTTTTCAGCAGGTATCGAGGCGACAAACAGTTTCTTATTCCGCGTTACTCAGCGCCGCCGCAATACCATACTAGCCTGCAGAACGACATGAGCATCCAGAGCGAGATCATACGATTCTTGCAAGCTCGTTTATTGGCGCAGCCACAATAAAGGTGGATAGTTTAGGCGATAGCTATGATTTATCGTCAACTCGTTGACCGTCCCCCGGCAAATTTAATGGTAGGCCCGATATGCTTGATGGGTACCGGTAAGATATTTTTGAGATCAAAGTAGTATTGTTGAAATACCTAGATCGTTAACATGCTTGACTATAGCGAATGATGCTTCTTTCCATAAGTACCTGCTATATGTATTATATCCCAGGCTACCCGGCCTGGGATGACAGAGAAGCTATTCCACTTTAGCCATTTGTCGAATGCAGCAACGTCAATTCTGCTTTAAGTGGTTGTCACTTCTTGAAGTGAGGGTTCGTTCTGCTTGATATACATTGAGGCAGTTTTCTTTAGCTGATCAGCATATTGGTAAATATCTGAAAGATCAGATATAGGCATTAACTTCTCTTCCTTTTCATCAAATAAACCAAGCATCATTCTTGCTGGATTATTGAACCTCAAACGGCAAATAGGTCTGCGGTTGTTATCGTCACACAAGATTGCGCAATAGCTCTTCGCGTCTCTCATGACCACTCGCTTGGGCTCAATAATCTCGCGGAGAATTGCGCGTATGATGCGAAATGCCTCCAGCTCTTCTGCAGTAGTAGTTATATCATCTGCTTCCAAATCACCTGTTTTCACCTCCGTGGCTGGTTCCATCGCCATTTTTAGTCTTTCATTGATTTTTTCTCCAATGAATTGATGAAATGCGTTCTTCGTTATTTGGGTGAATTGCTCTTTAATTGCGGGAGTGAAACGCTTTCCATTGTGAACTTCCGCACATACTATCCTGACAAAATCTTCTGATGGGTTGACCATCCACTCAGCCAGCACGTTACGGATAGCCCTAGTGTATTTTAGATCACTTGCTGTACTCAATATCTGTTCAACATTAAATGCCGACTTGGTGAACTTTTTTAGTTCCTCAACATGCTGATCTTTAAAATCCAGGATATTGAATTCAAAGAACGGTTTTTCATCCATGCGATTTGGCTGTTCCAGATCTGTAAAAAATTGATATGAGATACCGTTCGTAAGTACGCCAAATCGCGCTTCTTTTACATGGAAATAACGAAGCAATTGTGACGCATGGTTGATACTTAAATCGCTACCACTTTTTTTGCACTCGAAAAGCATGATGGGTTTATCATTCATCAGAATGGCGTAATCAACTTTCTCGCCTTTCTTTATCCCGATATCTGCAATTAATTCAGGTGTGACTTCCGTTGGGTCGAATACGTTATAACCCAATATCTGTATGAAAGGCATTATTAAGGCATTTTTTGTGGCTTCTTCTGTTTGTATTGTGTCCTTTATTTTTCTGATACGTAGCGCAAGCTCTTTGAGCTGATCAATAAGATCCATATGCAATTCTCCATAGAAGATTTATTGTTAGTTATTGTTTCTGAACATGAAAACTTGGGTTAGATTAAAATAAAATATTAGGTTATTCTGATCCTGCAGTTAGTAAAGATTGCCTCATCAGCAGGATCTGAAGTGAACTTAAGCGAGAGATAAATCTATGCCGACCCGAATTATGCGAAGATATCATACGAGTATTTGCTTGGCATAGCTTCTAGGAAATAGCGGTCTGTATCCTGATTCTAGCGAGTTACCTTCGGTAATTGCCGATTTCGAATGTTAGATAAAAGAAACGAATAGTGAATACAAACGTATCAAATTGCTTTCAGAATTTATCCGAAAGAACTATGAGGAGTCACGAATAGAAGAAGCCTGTGCGATTTTGAAGAAAGATTTCTCTGTTGGAGATCTCTCCATATCGATCGCCTTGGCAAGCTACAATGGTGAGCGCTACCTTGGCGAACAACTCGGCAGTATTGTCCGTCAGTCCCGCTTGCCGGATGAGTTGGTGATTTCTGATGATGCCTCAGTCGATGCGACCGCAGCGATTATTTATGAATTCGCCCGACATGCTCCGTTTCCGGTGCGTTTCTTGAGGAACAGCGAGCGCCTCGGTTCGACCCGCAACTTTGAAAACGCAATACGTGCCTGCCGTGGTGACATTATCTTTTTGTGTGATCAGGATGATGTCTGGTATCCAGACAAGGTCGCGCTGACAGAACAGCATTTCCTCGATAATCGCAACGCAGGTGCTGTATTCACGGATGGTGACGTCGTTGATGAGAATTTGCATTTATCAGGACTGCGACTGTGGCAAATCTTCAAATTCCATCCTCAGGAGCAGATGCAGATTTCAGCCTGCAATGCGCTCGGCGTGTTGCTCAAACATCCAGTGGTGACAGGCGCGACCCTGGCTTTCCGCACCACTTATCGTGACCTCATATTGCCCATGCCTGATACTTGGCACGATGCCTGGATTGCATTACTTATTGGCGCGGTGTCATGCCTGGATATATTACCTTTGCCATTGATCGCCTACCGGCAGCATGGCACGAATCAACTTGGCATACCTCGTCGAGACGGAAATCGAGCAAGGACCTTTGCCGCTATTTTTGGGCCGCAGCTATATCGCTGTGACATGGCACGCGCACGCCTGCTGGCGTTGAGGAATCGCTTTCCCGTGAGTGAGGACAAGCTGCGCGACCTGGACGAGGCACTTATCTTTTTGTGTGCTCGCAGCGCACTACCCAGTGCTCGCTGGCGCCGCTTGCCTGTTGCTCTGCATGAGCTTGCGGCATGGCGTTATCATCGCTACGCCAATGGATTCAAGAGTTTTCGGAAGGATCTCTTAAGATAGCTCATCGCCTGAAGCAAGAAAACTGAGGAAATATCGAGTGTTAATGGGCGCGCGTGCTCGCAGGAAAAATTTTGCGCCGAATGGCTTTACTCCGCCGAAACAGTCTCAGCAGCGGTGCTGGCAATCGCTCCCGGATTGCCTGAAGTTTTATTTGGGAAATCGCCTCGCTTACAGCGCGTTCACCTGCTAAACGAAAAAAATGGTCAAATGAATTTCTGGCGATGTCCGAATCATTCACTGTTTGCAAGATGGGAATAACAGGATTTGAATCAGCGGAGCCCAATGCGAGTACACCCAAACCATGGGTGTGGGAAAAGTTGAAACTGACATAGTCATCCTTGATTTCATCCCACAATTTCCATACACCAAAACCTCTTTCCCGCACATGGGTGTCGTGAAACAGCATAATGCCATTCGGGGACACTTTTGGCAGCCACGTTTCATAATCATTCTTGACTGCTTCGTAAGTATGCAGCCCGTCAATATGAATTAGATCAAGACTCTGGTTGTCGAAATCGGCCGCTGCTTCGTTAAAATCTTTTCTCAGGACGCAACCGATGCCATGATATTTGTCCTGATGAATCCGCCTAAAACTGGCATAAACATTCTCGCCATATTTTCCGGCATGCTCATCGCCCGCCCACAGATCGACGGCTGTTGGTGAACAATTTAGGCCAAATTCACGTATGGCCTGGCAAACTGCAAAGAAACTCGCGCCATAGTGCGTACCGAGTTCAAGAAAGGTGCGAGGGCGAAAATAATTCATGAGGCAGAACATGAATGGGATATGCCCGCCCCAACTGGTCAGCGTCAGTGTTTCAATGCGAGTTCCTGCAGGCTCCAGAAATTGGAGTAATCTCAAAGTTTCTGCGCTCTCACTCGATCGAGAGATCATGTCCATCTGACAATCCAAGAATTATTCAACCAATAATATTTCAATCCATTTATCAAAGGGATATCAGAAAAATAAATGTTCTTTTTCATAAGATAAGAACGTACTGAAAGTCAGGCTAGCTGTCAAATGGATTGAAAATCGAGCAAGAAAATCATTTGGCTTCGTTACTTGCAGCACAAAAAATTCAAGGAATTGCAAGCCCATTTTTAGCGTTAACTCGAAACCGGTTAATGCTGATAGAAGAAAGCACCACCTGATGGCTTATCGGCATATTCTTTCAAATATTAGAAACACACCGTAATGGCGCTACTTTCCCAGTTGAACGAAAATTGACGTAATCGATGAGCACCTGCTTGTGGTCAAAAGCCAGCAGCTGGGGCAAGTTATTCACACTGAATATCTGGCAATTTTTGGCATCGTCGGCGGCAACTGGTGTGCCGAACGCTTCTGCGACATAAACCGCGGTTACAGTATGTCCGCGCTGGTCGCGGCTTGGGTCGGAATAGAGACCGAGTAATGCCATTAACCGTATCTCTAACCCAACTTCTTCTCGCGCTTCTCGCACTGCTGCATGCTCAACCATTTCACCGACGTCGACAAATCCTCCTGGAATGGCCCAGTCAAAGGGTGGATAAGCGCGTTCAATTAAGACAATGGGACGGTCTGGATAATCGATTAGCTCGATAATGGTATCGCAGGCAAGTGAGGGAGTAACCGGCCGGGGCATATAATCTCCGCATGAATAGAAAAATTGGCGTTTATCAGGCTGAAAGTGCCTGAGGAATATGATTTGAGGTTGTCTATTTTAGTGAACCAGTAGAATGAGGTATATATTTTGTTTTTGCTCTTTTCGATCCTGAAATCCAGTTTGAATTAGCGCAACCTTGTTTCAAAAGCAAAAATCGGAGTGCGACACGTTGGTGATGGTGATAAATTGGTAACTGTTACCAAGCTAAGCTTGTCCAAGGATGACACCATGAATGCAAATGTTATGAAAGATCAAACGGAATTCCGGGCATGACGCCCAGCGATGATCGCGCTGGCGACGCTGACACTGACATTCGTTTTGCCATTGGCGAGTGCTCCCTCGGATCAATCCTGGTTGCCCAAAGTAATCGTGGTATTTGCGCCATTCTCCTGGGTGATGATCCCGATAGACTGGCGCACGATTTGCAGGCTGACTTTCCTCGCGTTAACTTGATCGGAGGAGATGCGGAATCTGAGCAGCTCATTGCTATGATAGCTGGTTTTATCGAAGCGCCGGGCATCGGCCTGGATCTACCTCTGGATCTCCGCGGCACCCCATTTCAGCAGCGTGTGTGGCGGGCTTTGCGCGAGATTCCAGCAGGACAGACTGTAAGTTACACGGAGATTGCCCGACGTCTCGGCGCCCCTAAATCGATGCGGGCAGTCGCCCGGGCATGCGCGGCAAATAAACTGGCAGTCGCTATACCCTGCCACAGGGTTATGCGCCAGAATGGTGCCTTGGCTGGCTATCGTTGGGGTGTAGAGCGTAAGCGTGCCCTGCTCGAGAAAGAAGCCGATGCGAAGGAACAGTTATGATTATGTTGCCAAAAAAATTGCGTAGCAGCGTAAGGTATGGTGTAAGTCGCCTGCGCTTGGATCAACGCTATCCTATGGGCATTATTTTTCCTGATGCAATCTGAACAATGAACATGACCTTAAACTTGTTTGAAGACGCGGCGCTGTCTCCATTACGACGGGAAGAGCTGTGTCCTGGCGCAGTTGTGCTGCGCGGTTTTGCACTGCCGGATGAAAGCGCTATCTTCGAAGCATTGAGACACATTACAATCGCAGCGCCATTTCGTCACATGATGACGCCAGGCGGCTTCCGCATGTCGGTAGCCATGACGAATTGTGGTTCCTATGGCTGGGTATCGGATAGCAGCGGCTATCGCTATGATGCGACAGACCCGGACAGTGGCAAGCCCTGGCCACGCATGCCTGACGTTTTGTTGAAACTCGCACAGAACGCTGCCGCAAGCGCCGGTTTTACAAATTACAAACCCGATGTATGCCTGATCAACCGGTATGCGCCGGGTTCCCGCCTCTCATTGCATCAGGACAAGAATGAACGCGACTTTGACGCCCCCATTGTCTCGGTTTCGCTGGGGATTCCCGCTATTTTTCTGTGGGGTGGCTTATGCCGGCAGGACAGACCAATGCGAGTGCCATTAATGCACGGTGACGTGGTGGTATGGGGTGGGGCAGCAAGATTGCGCTACCACGGTGTGTTGCCGATCAAGCAGGAATATCATCGATTGACAGGCTTGTATCGGATCAATCTGGCTTTCCGCAAGACAGGTCGACGGCAGACAGGACCCTAAGACAGTTAGCATTTTTGCTAGAGTTTCTGTAGGCTGCCGGCTTGTTTGCCCGCTGATTTGCTGGGTATCTGGCAGGGGTAGTAAGGGGGTGTTCTTTTGATTTTTGGTCTCTCGGAATGACGTTATGCAGAGGACAGGTAACATGAGTGCGTCGGATGATCTTCTTGACGCTGCAGGGAAAAGAAAATTTGCAACCGTGCTGGCGGATCCCCCCTGGCAATTTCAGAACCGTACGGGGAAAATGGCGCCTGAACATAAGCGATTATCCCGCTATCCGACCATGACCTTGCAGCAAATTAAGGATTTGCCTGTGGAGGCGATCGTAACTGATACTGCCCATCTCTACTTGTGGGTGCCAAATGCGCTGTTGGCAGACGGACTACAGGTAATGGAGCACTGGGGATTTACCTACAAGACGAATTTAATCTGGTACAAGATCAGAAAAGATGGCGGGCCCGATAGACGCGGTGTCGGCTTTTACTTTCGCAACGTTACCGAAATGATTTTATTTGGGGTGAGAGGAAAAAATGCCCGTACATTGCAAGCCGGCCGCAGCCAAGAGAATATCATCTCCTCCCAGAAGCGGGAACATAGCCGCAAACCTGAGGAGCAATATCAAATTATCGAATCCTGTAGTCCTGGGCCGTACATCGAGCTTTTTGCAAGAGGACCGCGAACGGGCTGGTTCGTATGGGGTAACCAGGCTGAGGAATACACCCCTGGCTGGGATACCTATCCCAATCATTCGCAAGCGAATGTTGTCGCGTTTAAGCAAAGAAAACTGTTGTAGATTGCCCAGCAAGGAGTTTCTCGAGCATGGGGCCTCATTGAGAAATGGTATGAGTTCAAGTCACAGGCGCAAGAAAAAGCGTTGCGGTCATGGTGTAATAAAGTATCTAGTCGAATCACGAAATTAGCGCATGCTTGGTCAAAAGAATGATGAATTATTCAGGGTTGTCTAATGACGTTTAATATCGATAAACCCTTGCGCACCATGGGCACTGCAACGAACAGGCAGCAGATAATCAGCAAGACATCAAAAATCAGACCACTGGCAACTGCAGAATATTCATAATATCCCTTGCATTGGAGGCTCAGAAAGGTGAACCAATCGAGAGGGAGCCAGCCGCTAACTACGTCCGGGGAGAGATAGGTACAGCTTGCACCGGCGAGATCTAAAATAACCAACACCATTGCAGCCACAAGAAACAGACTGCCAAGGAATATCTTTGAAACAGCACGAAGCTGCATGCTGCGAAAAGTAAATTTATTAGATATCTCGGTATTTTTGAGTTTGTGGCGAGTAGGGTAGCGGACCAAGCGAAAGATGCCCCAACGCATCAGGCGCCCGCCCATCAAAATCATCAGCGGTGTCGTGACGATATAAGCGATTAGATCGAGTCCAATCCCATTGGCAATCACCCGTTGTGCCTCGATTTCCAAACCCAGCTCTATCACCGCCGGTAGCAAGTCCTGGTCAAAGGAGACACTGGCAAGGATGGATTCAAAGATGAATACGAGAAAACCAAGGGTGGCGATAGCTGCTCCGGCAGTTAGGGCCAGCAAGCCGGTGACAAGGCCACTGCGCTGCGACATCTGACCGGAATCAGCAGGCAAAACTTCACGTGCGCGCCGTTGCCTCAGGAGTGAGCGGGCGCTATTTTGCAGGAGGATCACGGACAAGGCGGTGAACACCAGCATGGCGAACACCAGCAATGCCAAAGCGATGATTTCCCAGATGCGCTCGGCGGCATTAGCGGAATATTCATGGTCGAACGCCATGTAGTGCAAGAAGAGCAGTGAGAAGAAGACAGACAAGAAAAAAATGACAGTTCCGGACGCAATGCCCAGCCATGCGGTAACGGTTACCTTCCTGTGTTGGGAAGCGAGAATGGGCTCGACAAGCGCGTCATGGCTTAGTTCGTAATAGGTACTGTCAGATCGGTGTTCTACCCGTAAAAGCCGGCTTGCGACCAATTGGCCGAGCATTTCTTTCGGCAAACTGAGCTGCCGGCAGATTTCATTTTCTTCCAGACTCAAACGACGTCCTTCAGCGCTGATAAGGTATTCTTCGCATAAGCGGCGAGCCGCTTTGCGCGCCCGCCTGTTTCGCAGGGTGAGGAGCGAGTCATTATAGAAATTTCTCAGGGTTGCAGTGAGGGCAGTTTCTCCACCGATATCTGCCATGGTGATGGTGATATCCGATGACGAATTGCGCTGCCGAAGCGCGGCGATCTGCTCGATCCGATGGCAGACGAGTTGTAGCTGAAACGGTTCGATATAGCGTTTGGTTTCGGCAACCGTGCGGGTCCTGCGTTGCGACAGATAGGTCAAAACATCGGCGACGGCCTGGCGGTCCAAAGTAAATGGCCTGGTAGCAAACGCCGGATCATCGATTCCTGCCGGTCCGATAATTGCTTTTTCTGCGGCTTCAAAATCAAGTGGGGTTAGGCGGAATCGCGCATCGAAAATTTGGGGGATTTGGTCCGCTGCTTCCTCAAGGAAACCGAGATATTCCTCCCGCAAAGACAACAGGATTCGAATCTCAGGCGGTCGTTCGCTCAGTTTGCCGTGAGCGGATGACATCGCAGAGGGGGGAGGCACGCCACGTGATAAATAACTTAATTCGTCCAGCAAACGCGCTCGTGCCTGTTCGTGCTGGAGCGTAAAAAGCTCCTCGAACTGATCGAAAATTAATACGGGCGTTAGCAGTAAATCGCCACGCCAAAACTCTGCTGTCTTGAAAAAGCTCCACAACGAGTCTGTCAGGCCTGGTGTATATTCCACTCCTTGTCTACTGGCCTCCGATGGAATCGCGTCCAGAAGCGATTGGAGCGCTCCTTTCTTCGTGTCATTGACCCGCAAGAAAAGTGGTAAGTAACCCTCTGCACGCAACAGCGGCGCGAGGCCGGCATTCAACAGAGATGTTTTCCCCAATCCTGAACGTCCATAAACGACGACAAGCTGATTGGCGAGGATCTTATCGGTAAGCAAGCGGGCTGCGTCCTCCCGGCCGAAAAAGACCCGATGCGATAAGTCATCGTCTGAAAATGGTTGTGCGCCGGGATATCTATTCTTCTTGTGGGTGTCCATGATAGTTATCGCAATCTGCGTTGATAGTCGCGGCGCATGGTCGATATGACCTTCGAAATATCGTCGTCAAAGCTTGCTGGCCTGAGTAACATTTCCTGATAATCACTCAGCTCATGGATGCGGTTTTCTGCAGCAATCTCGGCGGTCTGAAGTGGAATCAGAAAAGATCCGCGCACATTGAGCGCACGCTGACGAGCCAAGTTGATCTCCTTATTCACATAGCTATCGGTCTTGGCACAAAGTGCTGGCGTATAAAGGACCAGCGTGAAGTCTGTGGCGCCGAGTTCTTCCAGGATGCGTTCATTCCACAAGTCGCCGCCGCTCAGCGACTCTTTGTCGAACCAGGGTTCAAAGCCAGACTGCTGCAGGGTATCAAACACTTTGACGGCAAGATCATTGTCTTCCCGAGCATAGCTAATAAATACCCGGGGGCGTGGGCCCACGGGGACAGTCTGCTCGACAATGCCTCCTTCAGTCGCAATTCGCCGGGATAATTCATTCAGAAAAGTGGGAATGTCTGTATCTTCCACTTCAATATGGGTTCCCCGTCGGTAGAAAAGAACGGTCTGTTCACGGTCATATTGCGATAAGCCGCGCAGGGGTTCTGTCGCAATGGTTTCACCCGTCCGATTTAGCTCCAATACCCGAACGAGTATTTTTAATAATACCCGCAGGTACCAGTTTTTGATTCCGAATCCGACGAACAAAAAACTTTGACCAACTCTTTTAAGAGCGTGCACGAGACTGTTGGGCAGCGGCGGTCGTTCGGAGACGATGGCGATCAGGAAATCCAGCAGATCATTTTCGCTCAAGACCAACGACGCCGGTTCCTGCGCATCGCCAAACAGGTGAAAGACCAGCGGTGACTGAGGTGAGCCTGGCAATCCGATCTCGGGATTATCCCGTTTATCTCCGCGCAGGTTGTAGCGGCACACAATGGGATCCTTGCCGGCTTCTTTCAGCGCGCGGATCAATAGATTATCCTGGTTTGTCGTTAAAATCAGGCTGAAGGGCAGCGCCGCGAGCGCCGCATGGGTCTGCGACGGGGCGAAATGAGGCGATTTGTAGAATTTCTCCGCCAGTGCACGCAGCGCGTGAGCGCCGAATCCCTCAGCGTCTTCATACTGCTGAGCGACTGCAGGTAGCGTATCACCCATCACATGACGATTGTCTTCCTCTAGCTCGGCTACTAACTTGGCAGTCAGCGCATCGCTCATGCTGGCATCGTCCTGTTGCGTTTCTAATTCCATCCTTGCCGGAATCTCGCGTCCCAGCACAAGCACACTCTGCCCATGCCGGATGCTGGTGACGAGACTGATCCAGTGCCTATCTTTCATTTAGTCTCCCGATATACTTTTTCCAGCAGAAAATTATTTAAGCGTCGCGGCGCATCTTTTTAGTTGATCATCACCATTCAGGAGTTAGGAAATCAATGGGATGAATCATCAATCAATGACAGGCTACCAACGGCATGGCTAATTTCTCATGATTTCACTGCCCATTCATGATTTTTTCAAAAAGATATCGAAAAATAGGAGGTAAGCAAATACGTGCAAACACGTAGCAATGGGAGATCCTATGATTGCACATCAGCAGTACAGCGCTCAGTTCAATATGAGAGTAGATAAACGTGTGCAGTCCTGCCATTGGCAATGGAAACTCGCGCTGAGTCTTGATGCGCTTGTTGCGAGGAAATTGTCTGAATCCGTTGCGTGAAACGCATTATCTTATCGGTGCCAGAAAAGATGAAATCGATCTGGCATGGCATCAAGGACTTGGCTCGCCCCAAGAAAATAGATTTTTACCAGGGGCGAGTTGTGATGCTGATCGAATATCTCTATTTAGAGTGTTTTGAGATACTCAAGCAAAGCTTTCTTCTCGTCTGAGGAAAGCGTAGTGCCGTATTCATGGCCGCAACGGCTGTTTCCGGAGTTCCGGTCACTGCAATCGGTCGTTTGTAACGTATAGTCAAACTTGGTTTGCTCAGCGGCAATTCCGATATTGACGATATCGTAAGCAGGGCCGACTTTGAACGAGCTGACCCGTTCGGCTGCTGGTTTTAGCAATTCCGTCAGTGTTGGCACAGATCCATTATGAAGATACGGTGCAGCCGCCCAGATTCCTTCAAGTACGCGGGACTCATACGCGTAAGTTGGCTTTTCAGACACTGCCGGTGCGATAAATGCGTTCCGGAGAGATTCTGTTTCCGGTGGAAACGGTGATTTCAGACCATCTTCTTTTGCGGCATCTTCTGCCTTCATCAGGATGGGAACGTAATGCTGGAGAATAGAGCCGAGAACAGCAGTTCCCAGAACGTTGAAAGCGGTATCGACTGGCTTGAGCGGAGCTGCGAGAAAAGGGATTTTTGCGCCTTCAAGCACACCGGTTTTCACGGTGCGGCCGAGAATCTCATATTCTTTTGAATCTGTGCCGACATCCATGATCGGAGTTTTCCAGGTCTTTTGTTCAAAAAACCGGGTTTCTCCAGGTGCGATACCATGGCAATCGACGCAGCCACCCGCGTCAGTCTTGCGTGCATAAATTGCTTTGCCTTTGCTGGCAAGGGCTTGATCTACTTGCCATGGCCATTTGGGAGGGCCAATTTTCTTGATCAAATCTTCCAGTGCGCCCAGTCCCTGAAAATCAGCTGAGTTATTGGCCAGGTAGTCGATTCCGAGCAGACGCCACGCGTCCTTTTTAGGATGAAAAATAGCGAATACGCCATAGACTTCACCGAGATTGCGGGAGAGCGCCAGTATGTCATTACCGTTGCTGGCGAAGCCGGGCCACTGCGTTTTATCCTGAATCGCGGCATTCCAGAGAAACGGATAGCGCACCGGTGCGGTGGCTGGCTGGATATTTTCAGGAATCATGTAAGTAGGAGGAGGGCCGATATCTAACCCAGCGAGCCGATTGAAGATCATCGATACGGCATCGAGTCTTGCCGGCCCCCAAGGCTTTTCGGGAAGCGCGCGCGTTACCAATGTGTGGTAGGGCAAATGCCAGGCTTTTACTTCCTCTCGCAGCTTGTCCTTGTTGTCCGGTGTTGGTGCAGGGCCGAGCACAGATTGAGCGAAATCGTCGAATGCTTGTTGATTCGTCAAGACGGTGTTTACCGCAGCATCGAGATCAGCGAGGAAGCTTTGGAAATCGACGATTCCGGGGCCGCCATCGATTCGGTACCAGGTGCCGGCAACTTCGATTTGGCGCGTATGACAAGCGGAGCAATTCATGCCGATATCCTGCCCACTCCCGCCACTGGAAACAGTGAACCCAACCGGCAATCCGGCTGGCCGGCTTGCTTCGTTTGACAAATAACCATAACGGCCGAGACTATCAGTCATGAATGGCTGGCCATTCGGTTGCTTTAAGGCGACTATCCAGCTAAGCGGCATAAGCCGGGATCCCTGGTCGCGGCTATAAAAATCCTTCCTGGCAGAAGTTGTCCACTCTTTGCCCTGATCGACAGTTACCGGCGCTGCGGCAGATGAGGTCATGGGCAAAAGCAAGGCAAATACTGAGACGATACTGCCAATCCGGGATACAAACCCGATTTTCAACATTTACTCTCTCCTTGAAGAATGAATCAGAATATCCATAAGTTCACAGCATCCTTGCCAATCTTTGATCACACTGGCAGTGGATGAATCCTTTTTAGGCTAGCGCTGCTAGCCATCCTGCATACGGAATGATAAGAATTTATGAGTAGATTCGAGTTGATGCACAGGATTCGTTTTTTCCAGTGCTGCCAGTGTCAAGCTTGGAATGGATGCATAAGCAGTATAGAACGCGCTAAACGGGGTTGATAAAAGGAGAAGGGTGGCTTTTTACTGCTATTTGATCGTTAAGGTGTACTGAAAAAGTGATATGCCTGAACCACATCGTTACTAAACGTTGCAGAGTACAATTTGGAAAACTGGGGCACTTGAGTTTTATTACTCACATTTTCCGTGGATAAGGTTGTGGGTATCTGCTTTATGTCGAGGATAGATAATGTTTATTTCAATTGATTTAAAATTAAGCTAAAGGTTTCGCCAAACGAGCCGATAACGAGGTTGGTAATAGTGCTCACTATTACTCTCCTTTATGGCCCGGTGGGTAGCAATGTCGCTCGCTGGGTCATATTTCAATAAGGTTTGACCTGGCGCGTTAGTATGTTTGTGCTGTGGCAGATTGCACCATTGAAATAAAAAATAGTATCTGCGCGGTCGCTGAAAAGATGCATCGACCATACCATGACGCAGCAATCGTCAACAACGGGAAGCAAACGCTGGTCGCGCTTGCGGGCATGCCTCATTGCGGATTTCAAAAAGAAGAAGCCATGCTCGCACATGCATGTCAATTTTTATGATCGTACGAATTGCTGCTTGTGTTCTATTATTCCATTTCCAAATCAAAAATGACGCGAAGGCGAGCCGCAGACAGTATAAATAATACGGCAAGGTGAAACTGACAATGTCAGTTTTGATTTAGAAATGGAATTAGACCGAGAGTTGAGATATTAAATGACAACTTATAACACGACCAGTTATCAGCAAATTAAAAACGTAATTTTCAGCGCGCCGGAGTATTGCAACGTTGGTCAGTTCCCGACCGTTGGGCGCATAAAAAGAGGTTGAGTATCAATGAAAATCCTTTTCATTCTGAATGAGCCACCGTACGGCTCCGAGAAAACATACAACGCGCTTCGCCTCGCCATGGCGCTCCAGAAAGATCAGTCGGGCACGGAAGTGCGCGTCTTTCTCATGGCAGATGCGGTCACGGCTGCTATTCCCGCACAAACCACACCGCAGGGCTATTATAACGTGGAGCGTATGCTGAAGTCGGTTCTCGCCAAGGGAGGTCATGTCAAACTCTGTGGCACGTGCTGCGAGGCGCGCGGCATTAAAGCAATCCCGCTCGTGGATGGGGTCGAGGTCAGTACCATGAGTCAGTTGGCGCAGTGGACAGTCGAGTCAGATAGAGTGCTGGTCTTCTAGCCATATTGACCCAACAATCCGTTCCATCCGACGTTCTCGCGCACTAGCGCGGTTGATTGCAATCGTTATCTTTAAAGGAAAATAGGGGACAGACCCTGAGGAATCCCCATATCACTTTGCAATTAATCCAAGGCTCGTCTTCGTTTGAGCGCACTAAGGTACGATGTCGAATACGACCTACCCAATCCCACTCCCACTCAAGTTGTTCGACTTCCCGGAACCAGGGATTATGAAAGCCCGCATCAGTCACCACGATGGGGTGACAGTCCTCCGGTAGCATTGTCTTGAGCTGCTTGAGGAAAATGTGGTGTGTCTTTGGTTTTTCCTTACTCTCAAGGCAATGCACTTCCTCATAGAGTGTCAGCGCACGTCCATCAATCACTACTGAAGCACGTAACAGAAAATGGCACTGGTAGGAATCCAAGATCTGATCAATCGACCAGAATAACCGGTCGCTGTGCGTAACCAACGATCAGGCGCGCAAAAGAAGTATAAACTTTACGAAACTCACGATAAAGATGAGTATTGCCAATTAGTCGGTCTGCTCGCTTGATACAATGCTTTTTCTTGGTATCACTGTCGATGGCGCGTCCAAGACCTGTTACCGATAAGCGTCTACTCTCTATGGTCGCCAGGACAGCAACCGATAAAACATTACGGCGAGCAGCGTGCATCCAGGCACACATGTTAGCAAGGATTTTGTGAGATACTTTCTTGGCATGCATGGTGGGGTTTCTTTGTTGATATCGAGATCATAATCAGATCTACAAACACCATGTATGTTCCTCATTTATTAATAAAATCCTTTAGTAATTTATTGAATATAATAACCTATTTGTGGGGATTCCTCAGCAACAGACCCTAATTAACTATTTATGAAATAGAATAGGAGTTATTATTGTGTTTAAATATATAAAGCAATTAATAATTTTGTTCTTTATTATATTCCCTATAAGTTCAATCGCAGTTGATTTAGAATCTGTTGACGGTATCTGGCAAAATGAATCGAGGGAGAAGCTTTATTACTCTATTTTTCAGGATGGTAATACATTAGTTATTATTGACTTACCTTTACTAGGAATTAGTGGAGATGTGTTTACAGCTACTTATGTTGGATCAATAAAAGATATCTCGACAGAAAAAATAATAGTGAATCCAATTAATTTCCCTGATGTTCAAATAAGTATTGTTTTTCATTCAGACACTGAAGCAACTATTGACTCATCCGGAGCTTGCTCCACCTGTATCACCATTTTCCCTTTTGGAAAACTTAAAAAAATATTTAAATAAGGGTCTTAGTGTCCAGACTCTTTAATTCGACCGCACACATCGGGACCAGGTCACGAATCAAGAAAAATAAGAGCGAAGATTGGGGTTATTGTTTGCAAGAATAAGAATTCTTAATTCTGGTATCTGACCCTGAAATGTACTGGGATGTACTAAACTCTAATTCTATCGACAGAAATGAAGGAGTTACGGCAGACTATCAAACAGGCGACTACGCGATAAAATAGATCGCAGACGAATTTGGGCTGCATTACACTACTGTCAGTCGAATCGTTAAGAAAGCAGAGAAAAAGATAGATGTTATTTTTCAATATTTAACCCCATTTTATTCTAGGCGCTACCGCTACACGTATGACTAAGTTACATACCCATTACGATAACCTCAAGGTGGCACGTAACGCACCACCAAAGGTCATCCGTGCGGCTTACAAAAGGCTGTCACAGAAATTTCATCCAGACAAGAACCCGGGAAATATTGAAGCTGCTCAAATCATGACGATCATCAACGCTTCGTATAAAGTGTTATCTGACCCTGACAAACGTCGAGAGCATGATGAATGGATTGCTGGAATGGAAACTGCAAGCTCAGCTAATAGGCAAACGAGTCGATCATCTTACTCAACTACTCAATATTCTGCTCACTCGGTTAACAATATGGCTTTACTCGAGATCTTGCTGCCGATATTCAATCCCATTAAGGGTATTGTGGTGTGGACATTTTTTTACGTTATCAGTATTGGCGTCTTAACAGGCATTATTTGGCTTATTGGTAGCGCTGTTGATCATTTCAGAGGAAAAAGCTAGCTTACTCTTTGACCAAAACCAACCAGTCAATTTCTTCCGATAAATCTCTGATAATCTAGTCAAATAATATAAGGCAGCCAGTGCTGTCATGATCTCCAAAACCCTATAATTATTTAACCGTATGAGGGGAAATGTCATGGCAACAATTAAACACAAGATCGTTCCACATCTATGGTTCGACAAGGAAGCAAAGGAAGCGGCAGACTTCTACTGCTCTATCTTTCCTGATTCAAGAATCACGAGCATCACTACGCTGCCCAACACGCCGTCGGGCGACTGCGATGTTGTTTCGTTTACTCTTTCCGGCCAGCCATTCATGGCGATCAGCGCTGGACCTTTGTTCAAGTTCAATGAATCCATTTCCTTCATGGTCTATTGCGAGACACAAGCAGAATTGGACTACTACTGGGAAAAGCTTTCAGCCGTTCCGGAGGCTGAGCAGTGCGGCTGGCTCAAGGACAAGTATGGTCTCTCATGGCAGATCGTGCCCACGATCATGGACAGAATGATGGCGGATCAAGATCCTGAGCGATTGGCCCGAGTTACCCAAGCATTTCTCAAGATGAAGAAATTTGATCTCGCTGCACTGCAAAGGGCATACGATGGGAGGTAAGCGAAATTTTAGCTGACAACCGCGCATCAAGAAAAATAATTGTATGCTACGAACTATGTCAAGGCTACTCCGTTGCTAACACGACATTGATTATTGGCAAAATTCCCTACGAAACCACAATCACCCGATAATCATTCACATTGGTACACGTAGGGCCGGTGATGACCAAATCATCGAGTCGTTGAAAGAAGCTATAGCCATCGTTGTCATTTAGCAGCGCATTGGGATCGAGGCCGAGCTGACGGGCGCGCGTTAGCGTATCGGGAGTCATGATTGCCCCGGCATTCTGTTCTGTGCCGTCGATGCCGTCGGTATCGCAGGCGAGTGCATAAACACCTTTCAAACCATTCAGTGCAAGTGCGAGCGACAACAAAAATTCGGTGTTGCGCCCTCCGCGGCCGGGGCCTTTAACCGTTACGGTGGTTTCGCCACCGGAAATCAGCGCAACAGGTGGTTTAAACGGCTGGCCGTAGCGATGGATTTCTCTTGCCAGCGCAGCGTAGACTTTGGCGACTTCCCGCGCTTCACCGGTGACGGTATCGCCCAGTATCAACGGGGTGATGTTATGCCTGCGAAAAAAACGCTCAGCAGCCATAAGTGACTGGTGCGCCGTGGCAATGACGTGATTTTGCACATTCCTGAAAACAGCATCACCCGGCTTGGGCGTTTCGTCTGCGCCATGCTGGCTTCTTTCCTGCAGGATAGCCATCACCTGAGGAGAAACGTTGATCGCATACTGTTTGAGCAGAGCGAGCGTGTCAGCGTAAGTGGTCGGATCAGGCGCGCACGGGCCTGAGGCAATGTGCGTCGGATCGTCGCCCGTGACATCGGAAATAATCAGGCAATGGATTGGTGCGCGGCAGGCGGCGGCCAGTCGGCCACCGAGAACGGCAGAGAGATGTTTGCGCACTGTGTTGATTTCCTGGATCGAAGCGCCGCATAACAGCAGTTGGCGGGTGATGGCCTTGAGTTCTTCCATTGACACGCCTGCAAGCGGCAATGACAGCAGACTGGAGCCGCCGCCACTGAACAGAGCGAGCAGCAGGTCCTCAGTGGTGAGTGTTTGCACCTTTTCCAGCATTGCGCGTGCGGCCAGTTCGCCGTGCTGATCAGGCAAGGGATGGCCTGCTTCAATTACTTCAATTTTACGGGTAGGCAGACTGTGGCTATAACGCGTGATGACCATGCCTGCCAGGCTAGCTTCGGCTGGCCAATGTGTTTCCACTGCCTGCGCCATGGCGGCGGCAGCCTTGCCAGCGCCCACCACCAGTGTTTTTCCTTTCGGCGGATGCGGCAGATGAGCGGGTACGATTTGCAACGGGTCGGCTGCATCCAGCGCAGCCTGAAAACTATTAAGCAGCAGTTCGCGCGGATTCAAGCGCTTGCCTCTGCACTCGCCTTGGCATCTGCTGCGGCTAGCATCGGCTTCAAATATTCGCCGGTGACGCTGGCCGGGTTTTGTGTGATGTCCTCTGGTGTCCCTTCAGCGATGATCTGGCCGCCGCCATCGCCTCCCTCGGGGCCGAGATCGATAATCCAGTCAGCGGTTTTGATGACATCGAGGTTATGCTCGATGACGACCACGGTATTGCCATGGTCACGCAAGCGGTGCAGTACCTTCAGCAATAGATCGATATCCTGGAAATGAAGGCCGGTGGTGGGTTCGTCCAGGATATACAATGTGCGGCCGGTATCACGTTTGGACAGCTCCAGTGACAGTTTCACGCGCTGCGCTTCGCCGCCGGACAGTGTGGTGGCTGACTGACCCAGGGTAATGTAGCCCAGTCCCACATCGAGCAAGGTTTGCAGCTTGCGTGCGACTACCGGGACCGAATCGAAGAAGGCAAAGGCATTTTCCACCGTCATCTGCAGGATTTCGTTGATGTTTTTACCTTTGTATTGGATTTCAAGCGTTTCGCGGTTATAGCGCTTGCCATGGCAGACATCGCAGGCAACATAGATATCCGGCAGAAAATGCATTTCCACCTTGATGACGCCATCGCCTTGACAGGCTTCGCAGCGTCCGCCTTTAACGTTGAACGAGAAACGTCCTGGACTATAGCCGCGTTCCCGCGCCTGTGGCACGCCTGCAAACAGCTCGCGGATGGGTGTAAACAGGCCGGTATAGGTGGCTGGATTAGAACGCGGTGTGCGGCCAATCGGGGTTTGATCCATGTTGATCACCTTATCGAAAAAGGCCATGCCATCCAGTTCCTGATAAGGCGCGGGTTCCATGCTGCTGCCATAGAGATGGCGAGCTACCGCGCAATACAGCGTGTCATTGATCAGCGTGGATTTGCCTGAGCCCGAGACACCGGTGACGCACACCAATAAGCCGACCGGCAGATGGAGTTCGACATTCTTCAAGTTGTTGCCGCATGCGCCAGTGATTTTTAGCATGCGTTCGGGACTGGGAGCGGTGCGGGTTGATGGCACCTGGATGGTTAATTGGCCGGAAAGATAACGGCCGGTCAGCGAATCAGTATTCTGCTGGATTGCTGCCGGTGTGCCTTCAGCAATTACGCAGCCGCCGTGCTCGCCAGCGCCTGGACCCATATCGACAACATGATCGGCTAGCAGAATGGCGTCCTGATCATGTTCCACCACGATCACGCTATTGCCCAGGTTGCGCAGGTGCTGCAACGTTTCCAGCAGGCGACTGTTATCGCGCTGATGCAGGCCGATCGAAGGTTCATCCAGCACATACATGACCCCGGTCAGGCCAGAGCCAATTTGACTTGCCAGGCGGATGCGCTGTGATTCTCCGCCGGATAAGGTATCGGCTGAGCGATCGAGCGACAGATAATCCAGCCCGACATTGTTGAGAAATTGCAGGCGGCTGGCAATTTCCTTGATGATGCGTTCAGCGATTGCATGCTTGTGTCCTGTCAGCGTCATCTGATCGAAAAACAGCTTGGCCTGCTTGAGCGGCCAGGCGCTGATCTCATAAATGGTTTTCTGATCAACATGCACATGGCGCGCTTCGCGGCACAGGCGTGTGCCTGCGCAATCGGGGCAGGTGCATGAGTTGATAAATTTCGCCAGTTCCTCGCGCACGGTTTGTGAATCGGTTTCCTTATAACGGCGCGTCAGATTGGGGATCACACCCTCAAACGGATAGGTTTGCTGGGAGGATTTACCGCTTTCATTCAGGTAGGAGAACTTGATTTTTTCCTTGCCGGAACCGTGCAGAATGATGTGCTGGATTTTTTCGTCCAACTGCTGGAAGGGCGTTTCCAGATCGAAATCATAATGTCTGGCCAGCGCTGTCAGCATCTGGAAGTAAAACTGGTTGCGCCGGTCCCAGTGCTTGATGGCGCCGGAAGCGAGCGACAAATGCGGAAAGGCGACAATCCGTGCCGGATCGAAAAAGGTGATCTGCCCCAGCCCATCGCATTTGGGACAGGCGCCGACCGGATTATTGAAGGAAAACAGGCGCGGTTCCAGTTCGGACAGGGCATAATTGCATACTGGGCAACTGAATTTGGCGGAAAACAGATGTTCCTGTCCGCTATCCATTTCCACTGCCAGGGCGCGGCCATCGGCATGGCGCAGCGCGGTTTCAAACGATTCCGCCAGTCGCTGTTTCGCGTCTGGTGAGATTTTCAGCCGGTCGATCACCACCTCGATGGTATGTTTCTTGTTTTTCTCTAATTTGGGCAGATTGTCTATCTCATAGATTTGCCTATCGATCCGCACGCGCACGAATCCTTGCGCCCGCAACTCGTCGAACAAATCCAGTTGTTCACCTTTGCGCCCGACTACGCTGGGTGCCAGTATCATCAGCTTGGTGCCTTCCGGCAATTGTAGTACATGATCCACCATTTGCGACACGCTTTGCGCAGCCAGCGTGATGCCGTGCTCCGGGCATTGCGGGTCACCCGCGCGTGCAAACAGTAAGCGCAGGTAATCATGAATTTCGGTGACGGTTCCAACCGTTGAGCGCGGATTATGCGAAGTTGCTTTCTGTTCGATGGCAATGGCAGGCGAGAGCCCTTCGATCAGATCGACGTCCGGCTTTTCCATCAGTTGTAAAAATTGCCGTGCATAGGCCGACAGCGATTCGACGTAGCGCCGTTGTCCTTCTGCATACAGCGTGTCAAAAGCAAGCGAGGATTTGCCTGAACCGGATAAGCCGGTAATCACCACCAGTTTGTTGCGCGGTAGATCAAGGTTGATATTTTTAAGGTTATGAGTGCGCGCGCCGCGAATTTTAATCAGTTCCATCAGCTACCTAAGTATGGGTCAACCTGTTAATATACCCAATTTTCCAGCTTTCTCACAATCTGATTCATGTCTGCATTATCAACTTCCGAAAAAATGTCTCCGGTGGAAATGCGCGCTTCTGTCGGTCTGGCAGGCGTTTATGGGTTGCGCATGTTTGGCTTATTCATCATTCTGCCTGTTTTCTCGCTTTTTGCCGAACATCTGCCGGGCGGGGATAATTACACCTTGGTGGGGATTGCGCTGGGCGCCTATGGACTGACTCAGGCGATTCTGCAAATTCCGTTTGGCTGGATATCCGATCATATCGGACGCAAACCGGTCATTTATTTGGGTCTGGTGCTATTCGCCATCGGTAGTTTCGTAGCAGCTACTGCTATCGATATTTACTGGGTGATTGGGGGCCGCGTCATTCAGGGAGCAGGTGCGATTTCCGCGGCAGTCATGGCGCTGGCCGCCGATCTGACGCGCGAAGAGCATCGCACCAAGACCATGGCCATGATCGGCATGACCATCGGCGCTACTTTTGCATTGTCATTGATGTTCGCGCCGCTGTTGAATCAATGGATCGGGGTGCCCGGTATTTTTATCATGACCGGTTTGCTGGCGATCGCAGCGATTGCCGTGGTCAGCAAGGTGATACCAGATCCCGTGATCAGCCGCTTTCATTCCGATGCCGAAGTTTCTAGCGGACGTTTTGCCAGCGTGCTGAGTGATCCGCAATTGCTACGTCTGAACTACGGTATTTTCGCGTTGCATGCAGTATTGATGGCGTTGTGGCTGGTAGTGCCGCTCTCGCTGCGTGAAGCGGGACTGGCGGCAGAACAGCATTGGTTGATGTATCTGCCGGTGATGGTGTTATCGGTGGTGCTGATGGTGCCGGCTATTATCTATGGTGAAAAGAAAGCCAAGCTCAAGCCCGTGTTTGTTGCTGCCGTCGCGCTGTTGCTGGCGGGGCAGGTTTTGCTGGCATTCACTCATCAGTCTTTATGGGGAACTGCGGTAGCGCTGCTGGTATTTTTTACTGCTTTCAATCTGCTGGAAGCAAGCCTGCCATCGCTCATTTCCAAGATTGCGCCGGTTGGCGCCAAAGGAACCGCGATTGGGGTGTACAGCAGCACCCAGTTCCTGGGGGCGTTTGTCGGCGCGAGTGCGGGTGGCTATTTCTATCAGCATTATGGCGTGTATGCCATCGCTGCCTTCTGCGCGCTGTTGCTTCTGGCATGGTTATGGCTAGCCGCCACGATGAAAGCACCTGCTGCTGTTCGCTCCAAAATGTATCATGTGGAAGAAATGGATGCGAATCAGGCGAGCGGACTGTCGCGTGAACTGGCAGCATTGCCCGGTGTTTATGAGGCGCTGGTATTAGCCAATGAACAAGTGGCTTATCTGAAAGTCGATCTCAAAGGGTTTGATGAAGAAAAAGTCGTTCAATTATTAAAGGGGAACGCATAATGGCATCAGTCAATAAAGTTATCCTGGTCGGAAATCTGGGACGGGACCCGGAAGTACGCTACATGCCGAGCGGTGACGCCATGGCCAATCTGAATATCGCCACCACCGACACCTGGAAAGACAAGGGTGGCGAAAAACAGGAGCGAACCGAGTGGCACCGTGTGGTGATGTTTGGCAAGCAAGCCGAGATTGCGGGTGAATACCTCAAAAAAGGCTCGCAAGTGTATATCGAAGGCCGCCTGCAGACACGTAAATGGACCGATAAATCCAACATCGAGCGTTACACCACCGAGATCATCGCAGATCGCATGCAAATGCTGGGCAGCCGCGCAAGTGGCGGCAGCTACGAGCCTGCCGATCGAGAGAGTGAATACAATAACAGCGCGAGCTATGCTGACAAACCTGCTGCCCAGAGCAAGACGGGCAGCGGTTTTGACGATCTGGAAGACGATATTCCGTTTTAGAATATACCTAAACCATCTTAGTAAACAAAAACCCAGAGAGTTTTTCCTTATCTGGGTTTTTTTATCGTTTACATTTTATAGAGATAAGTAATCACTCCCCTAATTCCATTTCCAAATCAAAAATGACGCGAAGGCGAGCCGCAGACAGTATAAATAATACGGCAAGGTGAAGCCGACAATGTCAGTTTTGATTTAGAAATGGAATAAGCCTAATGCTTGATAATTCGGGAGACAACAGGGATGACACACAATGAAATTGAGGGTGATTTAATTTCTTTTAAAAGATTGCATGAAATTCACAGAAGATACGCGCGTCAAGATACCTGCCATCTTGCATTTAGTTCGCCTGGGTTACCAATACCTGTCGCTTAAAGACCAACAATGGGACCTGGGAACCAATATATTTCCGGAGTTATTCAAAACTGCGACTGGCAAGATCAATCCTGGCCTGGAAGAGGCCGATATTGACCGCTTGTTGGAAGATGTGAAACTGGCGTTAGATAACGAGGATCTGGGTAAAGCCTTCCACGAGAAGCTCACCGGCCGATCGGGCGCCAAGCTGATCGACTTTGAGAGCTTTAACAATAACAGCTTCCATGTGGTGACCGAGCTGACCTACCAAAACGGCGATGAAGAGTTCAGGCCCGATATCATCCTGCTCATAAACGGTATGCCGCTGGTATTCATAGAAGTCAAAAAACCTCATAACCGCGAGGGTATACTGGCGGAGCGCGATAGGATCAATAAACGTTTCCAGAACCCTAAATTCAAACGTTTTGTCAACATCACCCAGTTGATGATCTTCTCCAACAATATGGAGTACGATGATGGCGAAGTTCAACCCATTCAGGGCGCATTCTATGCCAGCCCTTCTTACCACCAGCCTATCTTCAACTACTTTCGCGAAGAAGAAATCCTGAATCTGACGGCTTTGCTCAAGTCGTTGTCGGATGAGACAGAACTCAAGGTACTCAAAGACAACAATCTCGAAGTCATCCGCAGCAATCCAGAATTCATTACCAACAAAGACCCCAACCGGCCAACCAACCGTATTTGCACCTCATTGCTGAGCCGCGAGCGGCTTGCTTTCGTTTTGCGTTATGCCTTGGCCTACGTGTTAGAAACCGACGGCTTGCACAAGCACATCATGCGCTATCCGCAGTTATTTGCCACCAAGGCCATTGAGCGCAAGCTAAACGACGGGAGTAGAAAAGGCATCATTTGGCACACGCAGGGCAGCGGCAAAACCGCGCTTGCCTACTATAACGTGCGCTTTTTAACCGATTACTTCCAGCGACGGCAAATCATCCCCAAATTCTATTACATCGTCGACCGGCTCGACCTGCTGATTCAAGCACATCGCGAATTCACCAGCCGCGGCTTGACCGTGCACACGATTGACTCGCGCGAGGCATTCAGCCGAGACATTAAAGTCACGCAAGTCATCCACAACCACTCCGGCAAACCCGAGATCACGGTGGTGAATATCCAAAAATTCAAAGACGACCCGGACGTCATATCCACCAAAGACTACAATGTCGCCATTCAGCGCGTTTATTTTCTGGATGAAGTACACCGCAGCTACAATCCCAAAGGCAGCTTCCTGGCCAATCTGGATCAATCGGATCGCAGCGCGATCAAAATCGGCCTGACCGGAACGCCGCTCTTGGGTGATGACTACAACTCACGAGTCCTATTTGGCGACTATATCCACAAGTACTACTATAACGCGTCGATTGCCGACGGTTACACCTTGCGGCTGATCCGGGAAGAAATCGCCACCAATTACAGAATTGCCCTGCAACAGGCACTGGCAGAAGTGGAAGTACAACAAGGCGACATTGACCAAAAATTGGTCTATGCTCATCCCACCTTTGTCGAACCGATGCTGGATTACATCATCACCGATTTTGAGAAAAGCCGCGGCGCACTCAATGATGCCAGCATCGGCGGTATGGTCATTTGTGACAGCTCGGAACAAGCCAGACAGATGTTTGAGATATTTAACGCAAAGTATGCAAAAGACCGCTTTTCAGCAATAGAACAGGCTAATGATGAGGATTACTCCTATTTGCCTGCGGCCCAACCAGAAAGCACCTATCGATTCCAGCGCAAACAGAGCAATCGAGTGACATCCGCGGCTTTGATTTTGCACGATACCGGTACTAAGGAGGAACGAAAAGATTGGGTGGAAGCGTTCAAAGCCGGCAAAATCGATTTCCTGTTCGTTTACAACATGCTGCTCACCGGTTTTGATGCCAAGCGTCTGAAAAAGCTTTACCTGGGCCGGGTGATCCGCAAACACAATCTGCTGCAAGCCTTGACACGGGTCAACCGTACCTACCAAGACTTCCGCTATGGTTATGTGGTTGATTTTGCCGACATCCGTCGGGAATTCGATGTCACCAACAAAGCTTATTTCGACGAATTGCAGGCTGAGCTTGGCGATGAGATGGCGCATTACTCCAACCTGTTCAAATCACAGGAGGAAATCGCCGCTGAGATTGAGCACATCAAGGACGTGTTGTTCCATTTCAACACCGAAAATGCTGAAGTGTTTTCACAGCAGATAAACGCGATACAA
>NZ_JAGFJM010000124.1 GCF_024102715.1 Nitrosomonas communis | reverse complement strand
AAGCACTTGCGAAGCTTTTTTCACAGCATCGGATCATTACAAAACAGAATTACGCACACTATTAACTGATAATTTCCAAATCATCGGTAGTGCCTGAGTGCCGAAATTTCATGTGCGATGAGTATATGATTATAGAATGACTGGTCTGTCAGGAAGTTCATTTTTACTCTTTATTAACCTGACAGGAAAATGTTTTTCCAAATGATTACTAATCGTATTAATTGCTGTCAACACACCTTTTTCAAATTGCTCTGTTTGAAATGCTATCTCCATTTCATGGCAAATCTTTTCCCACTCTCCATGACCCACTTTAGTGTGTATTCCACGGTCAGCCACAATCTCTACATCATGATCAGCAAGCAGTAAATAAATCAGCACACCATTATCATGTTGAGTATCCCATACCCGCAACAATGAAAAAATGTCGATCGCTCTCTCCCGCGCAGATTGTTTCTTCAGTAAAGATAGCAAATTTAATGAAGCTTCTACCGCAAACAAAATCTCCCCATCATGATTCATCTCTGACTGTTTGATAGCCTGTTCAATTCTTGCCAGCGAAGCCGAGGGAAGTACACGTTTTATAGCCATTTGCCCGGTGAAAAGATGCCGGAGTATCCGCATGAGATTCATTTACCACCTCCCAGAAGCACCACCACCACCAAAACCGCCCCCTCCTCCGCGGAACCCTCCGCCAAAATTACCGCCGCCTGGCCAGCTACTGCGTCCCCCACGGTAAATCCCTTTGCCTGTATTCTCAAATAAGCTGATAACAAAAATAATTATCGCTATAAAAATAGCGATTGCCAGGGAAGAGAAAATCAACCAGACAATTGAACCAGCGATGGTTCCTGTGACGGCAGCACCCATCATACGCCCCAGCATTATTTGCAGCATTCTTCCAAGCACCAGAAACACAAGCAAAATGGGGATAATGTTATCCAGCATAACACCTAATCCACTTGATTCCTGCATGTCATGCCCACGAGTGGATGACGGCAGAGACTCTCCCTCGATAATTTTTAGAATCTGCTCGATACCTGACAGCACCCCACCAGAAAAATCTCCTTGACGAAACTTCGGAACGATTCTCTCCTCAATAAGCCGTTTCACAATAGCATCCGGCAACACGCCCTCCAGACCATATCCCACTTCGATGCGCAATGTTCTGTCATTCTTGGCAATGAGAAGAAGCACGCCATCATCAACACCCTTGCGTCCTAGTCCCCAGGATTCAACCACGCGTATCGAGTATTGTTCGATAGTTTCAGGTTGCGTCGTCGGCACGAACAATACGGCTATCTGACTTCCTTTTCTGGTCTCAAAATCAGCTAACAATTGCTCTAATTGAGCGACTTCATGCTTCGAAAGTGTATTGGTTAAATCAGTTACGCGAGTTTTAAGGGGCGGAATTGCCACTTCCGCCCAAGAAAACGTAGCGAAAGTACATAATATAATGACCATCAGCAATCTGACACAGATCCTTATCATTCTGACAAGCATGCTGCTGTCCAACATGAGCGCAGAGCTGTCCTTGCTATCTGACTGGCATTGGTGCATCAAATTCGACCTTCGGTACAATAGTGATTTCTTTCGCGTTCTCAACCGTAAAATTTGGTTTGACCTGGAAGCCAAATAGCATCGCCGTCAAATTGCTTGGAAACGAACGTACCGTCACGTTATATTCCTGTACTGCCTTGATATAACGATTACGCGCAACAGCAATACGATTCTCCGTGCCTTCCAGTTGAGCCTGTAAATCACGGAAATTAGTATCAGATTTAAGCTGTGGGTAGTTCTCTACCACTGCCAGTAAGCGTGCGAGTGCACTCGATAATTCTCCTTGAGCACCCTGAAATTTAGCAAAAGCTTCTGCATCATTTATCAGCTCCGGAGTTACATGAACTCCACTCACTTTTGAGCGAGCATTGGTTACGCCGAGCAACACTTCTTTTTCCTGGACAGCAAAACCCTTTACCGTATTAACCAAATTTGGAATCAAATCTGCCCGGCGCTGATATTGATTAATCACTTCAGACCAACTCGCTTTAATTTGCTCATCCGTGGATTGCAATGTATTGTATCCGCAACCACTTAGCGCTAACACACAAAGCGATATCACTAACAGTATTTTTTGCATAAACATCTCCTGAAAAAATAGGATGCAGAATTGCCAGCATTACTTAAAAAGTATACCAACGTAATCTGTAACTCCGGCTAAGCATCATCGTAAAGAAATTGTTTCATTCTTTTTATCATTGTTTTTTTGTATAGCGCCAATGATACAATGCTATTAAAACCAATCGGATAATGCGTTATTACATATAAAAATTGTTACAACCTATGAGCTGAAGCTCTAAGATATCCATGATCAAATAAAAGCTGTTATCAGGAGATACTATGTATAGGATACGTTTTCTTTCATCTTTATTGCTGTTCAGCATACATTCTTTCCCAATTCATGCAAGCCAACTACAAAAGCCTTTCTTACCACTCTCATCAGCCAATAAGATGGTAGCTGCTGCGATACAACAATGTGAGCGTGATGGTTACGAGGTTTCAGTAGCAGTTGTCGATAAAAGTGGCGTAATAAAAGCTCAAGCAAGAATGGATGGTGCCGGCGCACATACTATTGAAAGCAGTTTTCGCAAGGCTTATACTTCGGCAAGCCTTAAACTGCCAACCCTGAAAATGGCACAGATTGCTGCCAAGGATCCTGAATTACAAGGCTTGCATCATATGGCCAGCAATATTCTTCTATTGGGCGGTGGTTTGCCTATCATCATCAAGGATGAGGTGGTTGGCGGAATTGGCGTAGGTGGCGCCTCAGGCGCGCACCTTGACGAAGCCTGTGCAACAGCCGGTCTGATAAGTATTCAAGAAAGCAAATAATCCTACATTTATTGCGAGTTTATTTACTTCCAGGTTTAACTGCCAACTGACTTCATTCACTCCTTATGACGAGTGCCCATGCTTTGGCACAGCAATCGCAAAATTATTGGTAGCCAGCGAAATAACCTAACTACATGTTATTTCTCTCTCCTCGTAACCTGTGCTATCCTCGTTAACCTCATGGAGGTAACATAAAATTCGATGATAGATAAAGGTACCATTTTGTGTTATTAGCGCCATCCTGAAAATACCGACGTGACTAAGTTTTTTAGTTATTTATTGTATGCCTCTTAATTTATTACACCCATGACTGCTGATCATTTTGACGTCATCATTGTAGGCGGTGGACCGGTTGGTATGGCACTAGCCATTTGCCTGCATGAGCGAGGAGTTTCAACTTCGCTCCTGGAAGCACAGGGACTACCGGAACAAGTCAAAGATCCTCGTCCACTCGCTCTCTCGTACGGAAGTCATTTGATTTTGGAAAGATTGGGTGTATGGGAAACGTTGCCACAAATAACTGCCATTAAAACGATTCATATTTCTAATAGCAGTCATTTTGGCCGAACCGTCTTGACTTCGGAAGAAGCAGGCGTGTCAGAATTAGGTTATGTGGTAAATTACCATGATCTGCATCGTTCGATGCATCAGTTGCTACAAAATCATGGCGCTCATTACCAGACTGGCGCAACAGTCTCAAGATTAACAACCAGCACTGAGCAAGCTCAGGTTGAATATCAGCAGGCTGGCAAAAATAAACAGGTTACGGCAAAGCTACTGGTGCTTGCTGATGGGGGGCAGTTGGCCACACAAATTGAAAATATCAACTATCATACCTATGAATATCAGCAATGGGCAATTGTTGCGAATGTGGAAACATCAATACCACAAAATGGCGTGGCATACGAACGTTTTACCGCTGATGGGCCAGTAGCCTTATTGCCATCAGGCAACGGTTACGCGCTGGTATGGACCGTTCCATCCTTATCTGCTCAGGAAATACTTAGTCTTGATGACATAACCTTCCTTTCCCGTCTGCAGGATCATTTTGGTCATCGAACTGGAAAATTCCTCAGTTGCGGAAAGCGCTCAGGCTTCCCTCTTATACTCAAATATGCTTCACCTACCATAGCCCGTCGAACAGTGTTAGTGGGAAATGCCGCACAAACGCTGCACCCCGTCGCTGGTCAGGGATTTAATCTAGGGTTGCGCGATGCTTTTGAACTATCTAATGCAATTAACGAACGACCAATACAATTCGTTAAAATAGGCGCTTGCGAAATGCTAAAAAATTATAAAAATAAACGTCAGGTCGATAGAGATGCAGGGAAACTATTTACCCATTCTTTGGCAAAAATATTTACTAGTGATTTACCTCTGTTACAGACTTTCTGTGGCATGGGGTTGAGCGTATTGGATTGCTTACCACCTGTTAAACGCTTTGTCGCACGCCGCATGATATTTGGCGCAAGAGGCTAATTTGTCGGATAATATATCACACGTTTTTAATCCTTTTCTTCAAGAAAATTGCTGACTTTATTATTAATCTCTTTTTTTCAGTGTCGAATTTGAGTTGCACTATGCAAATTGGCCCTTATACTCTCAAGAACAAATTGATTGTTGCACCAATGGCTGGTGTGACAGATCGTCCATTCCGGCAACTGTGTAAACGTATGGGCGCTGGCATGGCGGTATCTGAAATGGTGTCTAGCAATTCTCTGTTATGGGGATCAGAAAAAACCCGCCGACGTGCAAGTCATGACGGAGAAGTTGCGCCTATTTCCGTGCAAATTGCAGGCGCCGACCCCAAAATGATGGCTGACGCAGCGCGTTATAATGCTGATCAAGGGGCGCAAATCATCGATATCAATATGGGTTGCCCCGCCAAGAAAATCTGTAATGTCATGGCAGGCTCTGCCTTGTTGCAAAATGAAACACTGGTTGGAAGAATTCTTGATGCGGTTATTCATGCTATCGCTATTCCGGTCACCTTAAAAATCCGCACGGGTTGGGATGTACAACATAAAAATGCCGTGACTGTGGCACGTATTGCAGAAAATGCTGGAATACAAGCGCTTGCCATTCATGGGCGGACACGTGCCTGCGCCTATCGTGGTGAAGCTGAATATGACACCATTGCTGAAGTAAAAACTTCTATCAAAATACCGGTTATCGCCAATGGTGACATTACAACGCCAGCAAAAGCCAAACAGGTCATGGAATATACTCATGCGGACGCTGTCATGATTGGACGTGCTGCACAAGGAAGACCATGGATTTTCCGAGAAATAGAGCACTATTTCAAGACAGGTGAATATCTGCCACCGCCAGAAGTTACCGAGATTCATAGTGTACTGATTAATCATCTACATGATCTCTACAATTTTTATGGAGAATATTCTGGCGTACGCATCGCGCGTAAGCACATCTCCTGGTACACCAAAGGACTAATTGGTTCTGCTGCCTTTCGTCATACTATGAATCAGTTACAAACAACTGATGAGCAATTAGCAGCAACTAATACATTTTTCTATCAGCTTGCTGATTATGGACAAAGACTTAGTTATATCGAAGATGAGGTAGTAATGGCTGTATGAATACCTTCAATGAAAATGAAATCGCCTGCTGCATACGCAAATCGATTGAAGCCTACCTCAAAGATCTGGATGGTGAAAGACCTTGTTCAATATATGAAATGGTTATCTGTAGTGTTGAGAAACCATTATTTGAACTAGCCATGGAATATGCCGAGGGAAATCAAACCAAGGCTGCAGAGCTTCTCGGTATCAATCGAAATACACTCCGTAACAGATTAGCCAAACACCAGATCAAATAAATTTTGTGAAATGACAATAAAACAAGCATTAATCAGTGTTTCAAACAAAACAGGCATCGTTGAGCTGGCTGGCAAATTGCATCAGTTCGGAATTAATATCATTTCTTCAGGAGGTACAGCCAAACTACTGCAACAAGCTGGTATAGCGGTAACAGAAGTTAGCGAGTATACAAATTTTCCAGAAATGCTTGATGGGCGGGTAAAAACGCTCCACCCCAAGATTCACGCGGGTATCTTGTCCAGAATGGACTTACCTGAGCATCAGCATGCTATACAAAAAGCTGGCATACCACCTATCGAATTGGTTATTGTCAATTTATACCCATTTGTTGAAACTATCGCACAAGCTGATTGTACGCTCGAACAAGCAATTGAAAATATTGATATCGGCGGACCTGCTTTAATCCGAGCGGCGGCAAAAAATTATCAACATGTCACGGTTATTACTGATCCTGATGATTACCCAGTCTTATTGGCAGAAATGGAGTCAAGCAATGGTGCCACAGGGCTAACGCGCCGCTTTCAGTTTGCGCAAAAGGCTTTCTCACATACAGCCCGTTACGATAGCGCGATTAGCAATTACCTGACAGCGATTGATTCCAGCAATCAGCGGCAAACTTTTCCAGACTGCCTTAATCTTAATTTCAGTAAAATTCAATCTTTACGCTATGGCGAGAACCCGCACCAGCAAGCCGCTTTTTATCGTGATGTAATCAATCTACCTGGAAGTCTCGCAAACTACGCACAATTGCAAGGTAAGGAATTATCATACAACAATATTGCAGATACCGACGCAGCCTGGGAATGCGTGAAATCCTTTGACAGTCCCGCCTGTGTCATTGTCAAACATGCTAACCCATGCGGAGTTGCCATTGCTGATACACCACTCGCTGCGTATAAACGAGCTTTTGCAACTGATCCAACTTCCGCATTTGGCGGCATCATTGCCTTTAACCGTCCCATCGACCCTGATTTAGCCAAGGCCATTCTGACACAATTTGTAGAAGTCATTATTGCACCAGAAGTCTTACCTGACGCCAGTAACATCTTGCAGCAAAAGGCTAATATACGTGTACTGACAGTGCCCTTGCAAACCCAAGCTAATCGCTATGATTTAAAACGCGTTGGCGGGGGATTATTAACACAAACACCGGATGATTTGAATATTACAGCAAATCAATTGCAAGTGGTGACTCAAGCACAGCCTACCCCACAACAAATTGAAGATTGCCTATTTGCCTGGCGAGTTGCAAAATTTGTCAAATCAAATGCCATCGTATTTTGTGCCCAGGGTCAAGCACTGGGCATTGGCGCAGGCCAAATGAGCCGGATAGATAGTGCACGTATCGCTTCAATCAAGGCCAGTGAAGCACAACTCAATTTAATTGGCTCAGTTGTTGCCTCGGATGCCTTTTTCCCTTTCCGCGATGGATTAGATGTGGTCGTTCAGGCAGGCGCCAGAGTTGTCATTCAGCCAGGTGGCAGTATTCGCGATGAAGAAGTGATCAAGGCAGCTGATGAGCATGGTGTCGTAATGATCTTTACCGGCGTACGGCACTTTAGACATTAGATGCGAATAGATATGTTATCTTTCAATTACCTCAGGGTCCTGCCTGCACTTTCTTAGAATATGAGCATGAAGTTACTTGTGATTGGAAGCGGTGGCAGAGAGCATGCATTGGCTTGGAAATTGAGTCAATCGCCCCGTGTCCGTAAAGTTTACGTCGCACCAGGCAATGCTGGTACTGCACTCGAACCTGGCCTGGAAAATATTGCACTGACTGCAATAGCCGACCTGGTTGCATTTGCCCATGAAGAAGATATTGCACTAACCATCGTCGGTCCAGAGTCTCCCCTAGTAGAGGGAATTGTCGATGTTTTCCGTACTGCCGGTCTTAAGATCTTTGGCCCCACCAGAAAGGCTGCGCAACTAGAGGCATCAAAGATCTTTGCTAAAGCATTCATGCAGCGCCATGGTATTCCAACTGCTGCTTTTGCAAGCTTTGACAGCCCATCTGAAGCACATCATTATATTGAGCAGAAAGAAGCGCCTATTGTAATCAAAGCTAATGGTCTAGCCGCTGGGAAAGGTGTTGTCGTTGCAATGACGCTTGCGGAAGCTCATGCAGCAATTGATACCATGTTGATAGAAAACAAATTGGGAGAAGCAGGTTCTCAAATTTTAATTGAAGATTATCTTGAAGGGGAAGAAGCTAGCTTCATTGTGATATCTGATGGTCGGAATATATTACCGCTTGCCACTAGTCAGGATCACAAACGCTTGCTAGATAATGATCAAGGACCCAATACGGGTGGTATGGGTGCTTATTCACCTGCCCAAATAATTTCTCCCACGCTCCATGCCAAGATTATGCGCGAAATTATCACTCCAACCATACAGGGTATGGCACGTGATGGCGAACCCTATATCGGCTTTCTTTACGCCGGATTAATGATTACTCCGCAGGGAGAAGTCAAAGTACTTGAATTTAACTGTCGTATGGGTGATCCAGAAACACAGCCTATTATGCTGCGATTAAAAACAGATCTCTCTATATTGCTTGAGCATGCAGTAAATGAAACCTTGGACAAGGCTGAGATTGAATGGGACCGGCGGACAGCCTTGGGTGTTGTCATGGCCGCTGAAGGTTATCCGGGCGTACCGCGAAAAAATGATGTTATCTCTGGTTTAACTGAAATAATGAGCAATCAGGCATCTACAGATGATTTTCATATATTTCATGCAGGTACCGCTTTTGGCGATCCAAATAAAAACGAGATATTAACGATGGGAGGACGTGTGCTGTGCATAACAGCATTAGGTGAAAACATCAAATTGGCTCATCACCGCGCTTACGACATCGTTAACAAAATCCATTTCGAAGGATGCCAGATAAGACATGATATCGGATATAAGGGAATAGAAAACCCCAATAGATAAAGAAGTCTGGCCTACCCCTGAAATTTATCCAGAATTGTTATCGATGTAAAAAAATTAACCCTCAGTTCTCCTTGTAACCCTTCTCTTATTATTTCTGCTCGATATCGCTAGAAAATTAATTTCACTCTTCATCTTTTTTACATGCTTCCATTAAATTTCAATTTAATTTGATATAAATATAGAAAATACAATGGTCTTTTTAGTATCGAACTCGCTCTTAAAGGCATGGGCAAATTGTGATAAGTAAATGGGTAATACTGATTATTGTTGCGCTATTAATTTACTGGGGTATAAAAAATCTCTCGCGCGTCAAAAAGCAGCCCACCAAATCAAAAAATGAAATTGAAGATATGGTGCGCTGCGCACATTGCGGCTTGCATATCCCTAGAAGTGAAAGTATCACCGCAGACAATAAGTTTTTTTGCAGCACCGAACATCGGCAATTACACTCTGTGTCACGATCATAGCGTTTTATTTCTCACCATGTTCGGATCAGCCCATACTATCAAGCAAGCATGTAAGAAACTGTTGAGTTAAGACAGTTTGCGGTTAACCCAGAGCGCAGCTGTAAACAACAGCATAGCGCCAGCTTGATGAGCTGCGGCTAATGGTAAAGGTACGACCAGCAATAAAGTAGCAATTCCGAGACTGATTTGTATCGTTAACATCACTAAAAGAAGATGGCATGCCAGTTGCTCAGAGCTGGAAAGTGAGTATTTTCTTGCCTTAAACCAGAAGAAAGGTACAAGGAATGCCAATAACCATGCAATCAGCCGATGATCAAATTGAACAGCTGTCATGTTCTCAAAAAGATTACGATACCAAGGTTCAAGTACAAATAAGTCAGGTGGGATCACGTAACCGCTCATCAAAGGAAAAGTATTGTGAGCCAAGCCAGCATGAATGCCAGCAACAAGACCACCGGACAATACCATGATAAAAACAAGCGTGGTAATGAATAAAGAAAATCGGCGCAAACCATGGATTACTGACCTATCTTGCTGTTGATCACTTACCGGTGACAATAAACCTGTCGCCACCCAAAACATGGCAGCAAAGATAATAAAAGCAAGCCCCAAATGAGCAGTCAAGCGATATTGACTGACATAAATATTGTCCGCCAAGCCGCTCATCACCATATACCAGCCCATCAAGCCTTGCAGGCCACCTAATATGAAAATGCCTAGCAATTTAATGCCAAGCGCACGATCCACTTGTTTACGAATAACAAAATAAATAAAAGGAATAAAATATACTAATCCTATGGCACGCCCCAATAATCGGTGAAAATACTCCCACCAGAAAATTCCTTTAAATTCATCCAAAGTCATCCCTTTATTAACTTCCTCGTACTGGGGAATTTGGCGATATTTTTCCAGCAGTATTTCCCAGTCTCCTTGGTTCAGTGGCGGAATCGTCCCAATCAGTGGCTGCCACTCAACAATGGACAGACCTGAACCGGTGAGACGTGTCACACCGCCAACAACTACCATGGCAAATACTAGGGCACAACAAATAAATAACCAGATCGCGATGGATTTTTGCATAATAACTAAATCAAAAATAAAGTGAATTGAGTGGATATCAGGATAAAGCAATCTGCTAGCGAGCGCGTAGTAAACGCTGCTTAGCTCGCTCCCATTCTTTACGTTTTTCAGTTTCCCGTTTATCGTATTGCTTTTTACCTTTGGCAAGGCCTATTTCAACTTTAATTCTTCCTGCTTTATAATGCATATCAAGAGGAATTAATGTATATCCAGCACGCTCGACTTTACCGATAAGCCGTTTAATTTCTTCCGCATGGAGCAGCAGTTTACGCGTACGTACTGGATCTGGATTGATGTGTGTTGAAGCTGCGGATAAAGGACTCACGTGACTACCAATAAGATATAATTCACTATTACGAATGATAACATAGGCTTCTTTTAATTGAATTCGTCCCGCACGAATCGCTTTGACCTCCCAACCTTCCAGAACAATACCTGCTTCGTATTTTTCCTCGATAAAATAGTCATGGAACGCTTTTTTATTTTGAGCAATACTCATTGGAAATATGACAGGAATAAAGGCAAATTACTTTAAAAAAATTATACTTAGTTTATCAGTTTTCCAGCTTCAGCTCAGATGAAAACAAAGGGTTAAAATCTTATGGCAGAAATAGAAAAATCAGTATTAGTTGGCTACTCAGCGGCCCAAATGTTTAGATTAGTTGATACCGTTGAAAATTATCCAGAATTTCTGCCCTGGTGTGGTGGGGCAACTGCTAAGCTTCAAAGTGATGAAATAGTGCATGCTACCATTCATATTAATTATCATCATATCAAACATAGTTTTACTACGGAAAATCGGCGCACCCCGCCGGAACTGATTGAAATGACATTATTAGATGGACCATTTGAGCACCTGGATGGTCATTGGCGCTTTATTCCCTTATCGGAGAATGCCTGTAAAATAGAATTCCGCCTGCATTATACGTTCTCTCACAAGTTACTGGAAAAATTGGTAGGACCAGTATTTTATGTCATTGCTAATAATTTTGTTGAAGCTTTCGTAGAACGCGCGGAGGCAATTTATGGATCGCATACCTGAACATATTGAAGTGGAAGTAGCATATGCGCTGCCACATCATCAGTTCCTTAAGCAGTTTTGTGTACCTGTTGGCACCACGATTGAGCAGGCCATTACCTTATCCGGAGTGCATACTCTTTTTGCCGAAATTGATCTGGCAACACAGAAAATCGGTATTTTCAGCAAACTAGCAAAACTTGAGACCATTCTGCAGAATGGCGATCGTATCGAAATCTATCGCCCCCTCCTGCTTGATCCAAAGGAGAAAAGAAGAAAGCGTTTAGCAGAAAAAATGAGGGAGTAGCATGACCTCAACTTGCCGACATCGCTATTTTCTCTCTATTCCCATTCAATCGTAGCAGGCGGTTTGCCAGAAATATCATATACCACCCGGTTAATGCTGCGCACTTCGTTAATGATGCGGTTAGAAACCTTACCTAGCAAGGTATAAGGTAACTCCGCCCAGTGCGCTGTCATGAAATCCTGAGTCTGGATCGCGCGCAATGCAATAACATATTCATAACTGCGGCCATCACCCATAACACCTACTGATTTTACTGGCAGAAAAACAGCAAAAGCCTGGGAAGTTCGTTCATACCAGCCAGCAGCTTTGAGTTCTTCGATAAAAATAGCATCTGCCTGACGTAACAAATCAGCGTATTCATGTTTCACTTCCCCTAAAATTCTGACGCCTAGCCCTGGCCCCGGAAAAGGATGACGAAAGACCATATCGTGCGGCAAACCCAGTACCAAACCCAGTTCACGCACTTCATCCTTGAATAGCTCACGCAGCGGTTCGAGCAGTTTAAGATGCAATGTATCCGGAAGCCCTCCGACATTATGATGAGACTTGATGGTATGTGCTTTTTTAGTTTGACTACCTGCAGACTCAATCACATCAGGATAAATGGTTCCTTGCGCCAACCATTTGGCATCGGTAATGTTTGCTGATTCACGCTGAAATACCTCGACAAATTCCCGGCCTATAATACGGCGCTTTTGTTCAGGGTCAGTAACACCCTGTAATTGCTCCAGGAATTGTTTGCTTGCATCGATGTGTATCACTTTCACCTTAAGATTGTGGGTAAATACTTCCATCACCTGTTCAGCCTCATCCTGGCGTAACAAACCATTATCCACAAAGACACAGGTGAGCTGATCACCGATTGCCCGATGAATGAGCACGGCTGCCACAGAGGAATCTACCCCGCCTGACAGGCCCAGAATTACTTTATCTTTGCCAACCTTAGCCTGGATGCGGCTAATCGATTCTTCCACATAATCGGGCATATTCCAATCATAGCCAGCCGCACAAATGTCATGCACAAAATGCTCAATAATCGCCTTACCCTGCAAAGTATGCGTTACTTCAGGATGAAATTGCAGACCGTAAAATTGGCGTGTTTCATCTGCCATCGCCGCGATGGGCGTTGCTGCATTATGTGCAATCACGGTAAAGTCCGCGGGTAATTCGACGACGTTGTCGCCATGACTCATCCAGACATCGAGCATAGCTTGCCCTTCTGGACTCGTCCGATCACAAACTCCATCAAAGAGTTTACAATTCTGCAGATATAATTCGGCATAGCCAAATTCACGCTTTTTAGCGCTTTCTACCTTTCCGCCCAATTGTGCCGCCATAACCTGCATGCCATAGCAAATACCTAAAACAGGCACACCCAGCTCAAACACGATTTGTGGCGCACGCGGGGTATCCTCAATGAAAGCTGAGGCAGGTCCCCCTGACAGGATGATGCCTATGGGAGAAAAATCTTGAATAAACTGAGGATCAACATCATAAGGATGTAGCTCACAATAAACATTCGTTTCTCGAATACGCCGAGCAATTAACTGAGTGTACTGGGAACCAAAATCCAGAATAAGAATTTTCTGGTGCATAAAGAGCTCTGCTTTTATTCGACGTGATAATTAGGTGCTTCTTTAGTAATCTGTACATCATGCACGTGAGATTCACGTATGCCAGCTGAAGTGATTTCCATAAACTCAGCTTTGGCATGGACTTCTTCAATGGTACTACATCCTAAATAACCCATGCTCGAACGCACCCCACCTACGAGCTGGTGAATGACAGTGATAATCGGCCCTTTATAGGGAACGCGTCCCTCGACCCCTTCTGGAACCAACTTATCGGTATCCTGCAGCTTGCTATCCTGAAAATAACGATCACTCGATCCTTGTTGCATAGCAGACAGTGATCCCATACCTCGATAACTCTTATATGATCTTCCCTGAAACAGCTCAATTTCACCAGGCGCTTCTTCCGTGCCGGCAAATAATCCACCTAACATAACAGTACTCGCACCCGCTGCAATCGCCTTGGCAATATCGCCTGAATAACGGATACCACCATCTGCTATTGCAGGCACGCCCGTTCCTTCCAATGCCTTGCACACACTCTCGATGGCAGTAATTTGCGGCACGCCTACACCCGCAACAACTCGAGTGGTGCAGATAGAACCAGGACCAATACCAACTTTCACAGCATCCGCTCCGTTATCAACCAGCGCTTTGGCCGCTGCCGCAGTAGCAATATTGCCGCCAATAACCTGAATGTTGGGAAAACGGTCTTTAACCCAACGTACACGATCAAGCACGCTCTGCGAATGTCCATGTGCAGTATCCACCACCAAAACATCTACGCCAGCTTCTATAAGCGCCTCTGCCCGTTCCTGACTACCCTCACCCACACCGATTGCCGCACCCACCTGTAACCGTTCCTGCTCATCCTTACTGGCATTTGGGTATTCTGTTGTTTTAGTAATGTCTTTGACGGTAATCAGACCACGTAACTCAAACTCATCATTAATCACCAAAACTCTTTCTAGCCGGTATTTATGTAACAAAGCCAAGACTTCTTCGCGGGAAGCACCTTCTTTTACCGTCACCAGACGTTTCTTCGGTGTCATGATATTTTTGATCGGCTGATCCAGATTGGTTTCAAAGCGGAGATCCCGGTTAGTTACAATACCAACTACTTTAGAACCTTCCACAACAGGCAATCCGGATATCCTGTATTGCTGGATCAGTTCAAGCACTCCGCGCACGGTCATATTGGGTGGGATCGTAACCGGATCCGTCACCACTCCACTCTCAAAGCGTTTGACTTTGGCAACATGTGCGGCTTGTAATTCTATCGGCATATTTTTGTGAATTATACCAATACCCCCTTCTTGGGCAATCGCAATCGCCAATCGCGCCTCGGTAACCGTATCCATCGCTGCTGACACCAATGGGATTTTAAGTTTAATGGTGCGCGTAAAATACGTCGTCAAATCTACATTTTTGGGTAAAACTGTTGAATGGGCAGGAATGAGTAAAACATCATCAAAGGTGAGAGCTTTCTGAATCAAACGCATGTTAACGATCCTTTGCAAAGCGATATTATAACGAAACCACGCCTAAATATTGCAGAGAGTTCATCGTTACAGTAATTAATAAACTGCATTTAGCATGCGGATAAATACTATGCAACCACTCTGCACTATCTAGTCACTCACTTGAGCAGCCAGATCTTCAGCCAACTTTACCAGAGTAGCACCATCTTCAAGACCATCGAGAAAGCGCTGAGGAATCCCGCTTAAACCGGTTTGAGCGCCTGTCAGCGCACCGGTCAGAATCGCGCGCGCCTGGTTTTGGCCACCTCCATTGACTGCATGCAGGACAGCCGCTTCAAAGTCATTGTGAAATCGAGCCGCCAAGTAGTACGCCGTCGGCAACTGGTGATAAATAGCGCATGGCATGCCATATACAATCGATACTTTCCATGCCGGCTCTATCCTTATTGCCGGATCTATTACGGCTGCCGCCATATAAGAAGGCGTAAGCAAAGCATCCGGCGAAGCAAAACGGCCGGCGCGCGGAGGATCGGGATCACCAGGGCGCGGCGGCTGTAAATCGTCATGCGTCACCGCATGAAAAGGCAATGCACCGTTCTTGACTAATGCCATGAGCTTTTCCGACAATTCGGTATCAAGCGCATGTCCTTGCACTAAATGAGCCAGTACCGCACCATAGGCTACTGTCATCGAAACAACCGTGTCGTCAGTCTGGGTCAAGGTTGCATTATCAGTGATCGCTGCGGCAAGCTGATCTGGCTGAAATGCATAACGCACTGCTATCGCCAATGTGCGCTCAATCGCTTCGGTCGTATCCGCATGGCTACCTGTCTGCCCCCAAGGTCGTTGCTGCTGCACACGGCGGCGCCAGGCCTCACGAATCGATTGACTGGTATAGCCACCTGGTCCGCACACGGGCGTGCCATCGAGCAATGGAAATAGTTCTTCATCCATGCGCCGGCAGAAATCATCTCGATGATACCCCCCGCACTCGACCAGTGAGCGAACTGTCAAAGCCAGAATGAACCCCGCCTGCGATAACTGACCTGCCTTATAACCGGCATGATATCGATCAGGCTTGGGATCGGTGTAGTTATCAATCCAATCGCCATAATCACGACGTAATTCCTTGAGATTGTAATACCAATGGGGGCCCAGACCAAGAGCGTCTCCAATAAATGCGCCCATGATGGCCCCCATGGCACGATCCTGAATATTTTTAGCAGACATGCCTAATGCCTCCATCTATTAAATCATCAAGAAATAATTTCCTGGAAGTACTCCTGTTTGCTACGATTTATGCAACAGAGACATCTTTGGATAGATAAACATCCTGGATGGCATGCAACAATTTGACACCTTCATCAAAAGGCTTCTGGAAAGCCTTACGACCGGAAATAAGCCCCATGCCGCCAGCTCGCTTGTTGATCACGGCAGTGCGCACTGCCTGATGCAAATCATCCTTTCCAGATTCTCCGCCTGAATTAATCATTCCAGCGCGCCCCATATAGCAGTTTGCTACCTGATAACGCACCAGGTCGATAGGATGATCACTGGTCAGATCGCTGTATACTCTGGGACTGGTTTTACCGAATTTTAGTGCGGTGTAACCCCCATTGTTTTCCGCCATTTTCTGTTTAACGATATCCGCTTCAATCGTCACAGCAAGATGATTGGCCTGACCTGTCAGATCCGCGCTAACGTGATAGTCCTTTTCTGCCGTTTTGAAAGCCGCATTGCGCGTGTAGGCCCACAAGATCGTCACCATCCCCAGATCATGCGCATGCGCGAACGCTTCGGAAATCTCCTGTATCTGCCGGCGTGACTCTTCCGAACCGAAAAATACCGTTGCCCCGACCGCGCAGGCACCCATATCAAATGCCTGATTGACGCTGGCAAACAAGGTTTGATCATATTTATTGGGATAGGTCAGCAATTCGTTGTGATTGATTTTAAGAACAAAAGGAATTTTATGCGCGTAACGGCGCGCGACCATCCCCAGCACACCCAGCGTGGAAGCAACTCCATTACAGCCGCCTTCAATCGCCAATCTGACAATATTTTCCGGATCGAAGAACATAGGATTCGGTGCAAACGAAGCACCTCCTGAATGCTCCACCCCCTGATCGACTGGCAAAAGGGATAAATAACCTGTTCCCGCCAAACGGCCATGATTGTATAAAGCTTGAAAATTGCGTAATACCCCAGGCTTGCGATCACCCGCGGCTACAACTCGATCTACAAAATCGGGTCCAGGAACATGCAATGTCGCTTTAGGAATACCCTGGCATACATGATTAAGAAGTTTATCTGCTTCATCTCCCAATAATCCGGCAATATCTGTCATTTCAACCTCCTTTATAAATTCTCAAGAAGAATGTTTACTCTTGATTCTTCCTTCATCTTTCGTGGACGAAAATAACTCTGGTTATCATAGTAGGATGAATCTGTATTGTCAGGCGACCAGCCTGGATATCCTAACACCGGCACGGGTGCCAGATCAGCCGATGTCAAACAATTGCGCGAGAGAAAATTATCAAGCCAAATATCTATCATGGCAATCTGATTGTTTACATTCTGCTTAAAAAAATTCGCGTTGACTTGAAATAGCATGCCTTTCCCTGTCATACCGGGATAAGGACACAGCGCTTTCTCGTACAAACCATGACCAAACAGAAAAAATTTCATTTGCTCAATGACGCTAGCACGTTGTTGCCAGAACAAAGCTTTCCATTCAAAATTTTTCAGCAAGTCGAGCAAATAATCGCTGCTGCTGACGACGATCACCCCTGATTCATCAATGAGTGTGGCAGCATTACGCACGGGACTGCGCACCTTTTGATCACGCTCTCTCTCCTGCCACAAGGCATGGTAATGCAATTGATTCAATGCTGCTTTAGCACGGGGATAAGTTAACCAGACAAGCGCATTGAACAGATCATGCCAGTTGCGGCTGCGGCTTTGTATTTCTCCCGTCAGATAAATTCTAGGTTCATATTGTTGCAGAAATTCACACGCCCCCTTTGCTTGCGGTACAAAACGAATCTGTTTGCCTGATTTTGTCGCAATTGCGCCAATTGAATTTGCAGTCAATCGATTCAGATATTCAATCTCAGGCCAATGATCAAGCTGCTCGAACGATTTCCCCGCCTCATGCAGCGGTTCAAACATGGGCGAGGTTTGCAGAAAACCTGACATCCACTCATTCGAATGAGAACGGGCTATCATTCTGGGTGACTATCAACTTTAACTGCCAGCAAGATACTCAGTATGGTCGCAATGGAGGCAATGATTCCCACTGAATCATAATGTGTCAACGCCCCATTTGCTGAAATTCCCATGATAGAACCAGCCAGGAGCGAAGCTACCCCTGCCGACAATTGTTGCACCGATATATTGAAGCTCAAGAAACTGCCGCGCAAGCGCGGTGTTACACTGGCAGTCACCAGCGCCATGGCAGGAACAAACCGGCCAGAAACCAGCATCATGAACAGTGTCGAAATACCCACCGCAAAAACTGTTGGTACCGGTGATAAATGCGTCACCATCAGAATAGGAAAAACTGACAGGGCCGCCGCCACCCCAAATATTTTTCTTTTGCCGTGGTAATCAGCCAGCTTCCCAAAGAAATGGGCAGTAAAAAATGTGGCTAATCCACCAAAAAAATAAAGATAAGGCAAATCGACTTCTGCCATGCCCACATTGATCACCATATAAGTACTGATGAAAGGACTCACAGAAAAACCAGCGAACATCAGCATGGCAATCAAAGCAAAGGCATATAAGTGATTGCGCACCCAAAAAATTGCGCGTAATTGCCGGAATGGATGGCGTTCCTGATGATGAAGCAGATGATCGCACAATGGCGGCAGCACACGCAGGGCCACAATCATCATTGCCCAGCTAACAGCGGTCAACAGAAAATAAGAAGCACGCCAATCGATCAGGTTGGCAAGCAACATACCTATTGGCATGCCGATCACTGCCGCCATTGAGAAAGCTGACATAATAGTACCCGTCGCTACACCGCGCCGTTGCGCTGGAATAACGTCCGCAACAATCGCAAAGATAATGGCACTCAGGATGCCGCTAACACCTCCTGCTACCACGCGTGCTAACAGGAGCATTCTATAATCTATTGCCAGCGCACAGATCAGCGTGGCAATGCCCATGCCGCCACAAAGTAACAACAAGATAGTTTTGCGATCAAACCGATCAATGACAAATGAGGCGAAAAAACTGCATATTGCAGCACTGAATGCGTAGGCCGAAATGAGTGTGCCGAATTGTTGCGGCGTAATAGCAAATAGCTTCATGAACTGCGGACCCAGAGGCAGCATCATCATGAAGTCCATGATATGCATGAAATGCGCACCCACCAACACCGACAGGATAGGCCGTTCCTGTATGACTGGCCGCTGTGGGCTAATACCGCACTCGATTCGTTCAGCGCTACTGCCCCCCTGGAGAATATCTTCAGTTTTTTCCAAAATTCAACCTAATTAATCAATAATCAATGATTACGTTCCGCAAATATCAAAACAAGCTCGTCCAGGACTGCTCATACCAGTTTGCGTGAAGCTAAATATTTTTCATGAAACAACTTTCTAAGAGAAGCCTATTTTAAATTGGTTCGATTTGTTTTGAATGAAGGAAAGGGATTAAAATTTCCCATTCATTAAGCCGACCACCAATGGCAAAAGTTTTGCTAGTTTCTTTACAGCAGTTGAAGATGTTTGCTTGGTAACCCGCCGAATCCAAGCGAATATAGGCGATTCGATATCCCTTAGGCAGGTGAGTTTGACTGTCCTGGATGAATTCAAGATTTCTGCTGGCAGGAGCAATATTGCCTTCACGGAGTTCATCATGAATCACCACTGCTGCCTTGGACAGATGCCCGATCATAGGCATATAGCCTTGTTCACCCTTGTAGGTGAAGCGCGCTGCTTTCTTCTCTGCAATGATCTGTGAGGCATCAGCATCCAACGTATGGGTAGTAATACCGGTTTGCCGAATCCGCGTGGCCACAATTCTCTGGTTGATACGAGACAGACCCACTAGCCCCCACCGGCACGACGTAACCAGTCACCCGCAGCATCCGTGCTCGGCAGTATGCCCAACTTCAGCAAAGTAGATAGCATAGCGCAGAGTCACTCTTGAGCGTGCACATGTCCTCCAGTGACCGACCTCCTCCATTTTCTTCATTCGCGACCTGTGCCTGTGTACGATAGCTCATATTCTTAGAAATTCTCATATCGATTGATGTCGAATACACCTGCTAACAAAGGCTCTTGTGTTTTCTGCCAAGCAGTAATGTCATGCAGAATTTCCCAGAATTGCGGGTGAGTACGCCGTACACCCCAGGTTTCCACAACTCGTTCGAAATCCCCTGCCTTTTCTGCGCTGCCAAGCATAGACACGAACTTTTCCATCTGGGAGGCAGGCACATCGAAGATAAAGTTGGGGTAGCTTCCCGTAATGCCAGGATATACGGTTAGACGGTCTTTCTCGGGCTGATAGCGCAGTTCTTCGCCAAGCATGAAGGCCACATTGCTGTGCGCACGGTCTCGTAGCAACGTATAAACGGTACGTTCATTCTGCAGATACTTAACACGGATAAAGGTCACTTCAGGGAGTTGTGTAATGCCGGTGATTTCTGCAGCAGGACGTGCCGCAATACCAGACAGGACTTGATCAGCTTGTTGTATCCAGAGCGGTTGATCCGCACGACTGCAGTCTTTTTCCTGGCAACGATTCAGCGAATCATGCGGCATAGCACTGATAGCGCGAAATCGTTCGAGGATACGTAATGCCAGCTCCTGCTTCGGATTTTCTGTGGTGAAATATTCTGCCGAGGGTGATTCATCATCGATATCCTCATAGACAATGCCAAATTTAAGTTTGCCTAAATCCTGGTACCAATCTCCCAGTAGCGTTTTACGCTGACCGGCAGGCATCAGGCGCAGAAAATTGTGCTCCGAGCCATTGCGGATCAGGTCGAAATAAAGCCGGGTCAGTAGTTGATGGGCGACATTGCCGAACACATCGAAATTAACCACCAATGCGTAGTAAGTCTGCTCTAGTAATGGGTAATCCATTAACCATTGAGTTTGCGGGACATCTCCAACGAGTCCTTTCACGACCGAAGCGCTATTGTGGTGGCGGAAAATAGTTAACAAGGCATTGTCATTCCGACCACCCCCATCCCAAACATGAGCGAGTGAAGCACCCTTCGGTTGCCGTGTTGCATAGTGATTCTGGCGCTGCGCCAGATAATTGTTGCGACGCTCAAGATAGCGCAACCAGTGATCACCCGCTTCGAGCAGGTCATCATCCTGACCTGGCATACCGAGTAAAGGCGTAACTCCGCGCCGATAAGCATCATCGGTTATGAAAAGATCGGATTTCGGGTCCTGAAACAATGTCCAGAAATGATCACGGATCACATCCGTAGCAATCTGGCCACGGCACACCGGCCCATGAATGAAAGTACGCACGAAGTATTCCGCATCATCCAGCATAAACTGGTAGCGCGCATAAGCTGGTATGGCGGCAAACGTCACGAACGGATTGGTGCGTTCTGTATAGCTGTAACCTGGTAGCTCGCCTATCGGCCAATGTTCACTGAAAAACAACTCATCAATTCGCAGTAACCTAGCCTGGTCAAGAGGGTAAACAATGCGCCGCTTGTGCACAATACTACCTGTAATCGGGCGCAAACGGTAGAAAAAGGGACCTTTGGGATCATCATTTGGATTGGCCGTCGTAATAGGTCTGATAGCTTTACCAGAGGGGGTGGATGAGCGCAGCAACTCGAAAAAGCGAGGTTCGCCATCTATATCCGGGAAATACAGATAAGCCAGAAATAGATGTTCGTATAACCAGCGTGCCACCAGCACGCCTCGTTTATCTTCCCGATTGAACAACGATTCCCATCTATTGATGGCGAGCTTCTCGTCGTCAGTAAGCGTAATAGATTCATCCGGAACCACTGCGCCCTGCTCCAGCCATCCAGCCAAGAGAGAATATTCCTGATCGCTGAGTCCAGTAGTGGCAAAGGGCATGCCCTTTAATGGATGATCGCGTGCGTAATCGGGGAATTCCTCGCTGGAGACGCAATGATTTTTATACCCGATATCTAGCTCAAGCGAATCAGGTAATTTGCTGTTAGGGGGAAAAGGATGCTGTTTTGCCAATGTAATCATGCCCTGCATCAATGATGCCACCTGATCATTTTCTGTTGATAAAACAGAATAAAAGCCCCGCTCACGCCAGCCGGAAATAGTCAGTTCGTCTATACCCAAGCGGGTAGGTGGCATGGCTTCAGTGCGGATTCCAGCATAAACTTCTTCATGAAAAGCACCACGCAGCAATCCTTCGTTATTTTCCAGCTTAAGTTGGCACGGTGCATCGAAACAGCTATGACATGCGAGACATTTGGCTTCAAGGATCGGCTGGATTTCTTTGGTGAAAGAGACCGGATGCTCAGCAGGTGCTGGAAGGGTGACGGAAGCGGGTGTCGGGCTGTTGTCGGCTATTGGGTTATTAATGCTCAAAAACCCAAATAGCAAAAAGAGGAAACCCAGTAAATATAGGAATAGACGAAACACATGCATCGGATAAACTCCGTTTTTCTGAATTAACTCAAAAAAATTCTACCACCTTATGGTCGGTTTTATCGAAAGCATAGGAGCGGCTTGATCTTATTCAAGATGTTTTATGGGATCATTGAAGTGACTCTCCTGAACTGAACAACCTGATAGAAAATTAAGCTCTGTCATGTGATGTTATCAAGCTCAGGCGGCTTGTTGACTCGATAGTGTTTGATAATAACCTTCATCGGGTGTCTGATTGTTGAGTCCCTGATGAAAGCGTTCTTGATCGTACCAGTTAAACCAGCGAACTAAACTACTTCTTACTTCCTTTAAGTTGTTGAATGCTTGAGCATAGAGATGTTCATACTTGACAGTGCGCCATAGCCGTTCGACAAAGATGTTGTCATAGTAGCAACCTTTACCGTCCATGCTGATTTGGATTT
>NZ_JAGFJM010000104.1 GCF_024102715.1 Nitrosomonas communis | reverse complement strand
TTTTCTTGCGCTCAAACAATGGCGTGGTATTGCCACCCGCTATGCCAAGAACCTCTCTTCATTCATCGCCATCGTCCAGATTCGTTGTCTCGCACTATGGCTCAAAGTCTCGTGACGACACTATCTAAGAAATACATTTCAGTTTTCCTTTGTAGAAAGCTCTCATTGCTGATTACTTAAAAAAACCATGAGTATTTTTCGTATTCTTAAAATTGCTGATATTTTTACCATAGGTAATCTATGCTGTGGGTTATTAGCTATATTTTATGCTTCTAATGAACATTTCTCTTTTGCTATATCATTCATGCTTCTTGCACTGGTCTTGGATACGCTGGATGGTAAAATAGCAAAGCTTATGCACCAGCAGAATTTATTTGGTAAGCAACTAGACTCGCTGGCTGATCTTATCTCTTTTGGTGTTGCTCCCACTTTTTTTTATTATTCGTTGTGCGAGCCTGGTATTGGCATAATCCTCATCTTAATATTATATGTCGTTTGTGGCATGCTGCGCTTAGCGCGTTATAACATCTCTGATGGAGAGGAATTCGAAGGTGTACCTATCACTGTGAACGGGATCATTTTCCCTTTGTTATATTTCTTATATATTTTCCAGCCTGTTAGTATCGTAATCTGGCCAGTTGTTTATGCCATCATGAGCATATTAATGGTTTCCAACTTTAAGCTAAGGAGAATATTTTAATCTCTTTGGATTCAATTTCCTGCCTCTAAGAGATGTTAGAAATAAATGATAGTCATTCCGAAAGAGGTTAAAACGGCATAGTACCCCGCTGCTTGCTGCGGGGATAGTCGCTTTTAAGTATCGCTATTTTATCAAGTACTCCTCGCTCCTACCTCATAAAGCAGTAAGTTGGAAGACACAAATTTGATGTGGTATATTGCCTTTAAGCAGCGCTAGTTTTTACCTTATTAAGAAATTGACAAAAAGAAAATGTTATTTCTCTTACTGGAGAAAATTTTGTTTAAGAAAGCAATAGGCTGTCTCTTCACAAAATATTTTCAGTTTAGAATAGATTTACTTCTGCAGTTGTTTTCCATATTTACGATTAAACTTCTCAACCCTTCCGGCAGTGTCCACAATTTTTTGTTTCCCGGTATAGAAAGGGTGACAAGCAGAACATACCTCTATATGCAAAGGTTTATTTAAGGTGGAACACGTCTTAAAGACATTGCCACAACTGCATGTTACTGTTATTTCCTGATAATCTGGATGAATCTCTACTTTCATAATCTCACGTCCTCAATTCCTGTATCGCTTTATGGTTATATCTAAAAAGCCGCATATTATCCTTTAATAAAGGAAGGGGTGCAACTTTGGAAAGTTCATGCCGATATTACCATTGCTATCATAAAAAATAATACAAAAGTTTACAGCTAAATAAATAATTTATACTCGACGCATTGAATCAAAAAAATCAGCATTACTTTTTGTTGCTTTAATTTTATCAAGTAAGAATGACATCGCATCCATATCATCCATCGGATAAAGTAATTTTCGTAAAATCCAGATTTTCTGCAATATATCTTGCGGCAACAGAAGCTCTTCTCGCCGAGTACCGGAACGATTAACGTTAATTGCCGGATAGATGCGTTTCTCGGCCATCCGACGATCAAGATGAATTTCCATATTGCCAGTTCCCTTGAACTCTTCGTAAATGACATCATCCATCCGCGAACCCGTGTCCACCAGAGCAGTAGCAATAATAGTGAGAGAGCCACCCTCCTCTATGTTCCGCGCAGCACCAAAGAAACGTTTCGGGCGCTGCAACGCATTGGCATCCACCCCCCCTGTCAATACTTTGCCCGATGCTGGCGCGACCGTGTTATAAGCGCGCGCTAGTCGTGTAATGGAATCAAGGAGTATCACCACATCTTTTTTGTGCTCCACAAGCCGTTTGGCTTTCTCGATTACCATATCGGCCACTTGAACATGGCGCATGGCAGACTCATCAAAAGTAGAAGAAATGACCTCACCTCTGACAGAGCGAATCATTTCGGTCACTTCTTCGGGGCGTTCATCGATCAATAGCACCATCAGAATAACATCCGGATGATTCGCCGCGATTGAATGCGCAATGTGTTGCAGCATTACGGTTTTCCCGGATTTTGGACTCGCCACTAGTAAACCACGCTGGCCCTTTCCAATGGGAGCGATAAGATCAATGATCCGGCCGGTAATGTTCTCTTCAGATTTGATATCACGCTCTAATACCAAACGTTCAGTAGGAAACAGTGGCGTCAGATTTTCAAACAGAATTTTCCGTTTGGAGTTTTCTGGCGGTTCGTTATTGACTTTGTCGACTTTTACTAATGCAAAATATCGCTCTCCATCTTTGGGAGGGCGGATTTCACCATCAACTGAATCACCGGTATGCAAATTGAAACGCCTAATTTGACTGGGTGAAATATAAATGTCATCGGGACCAGCCAAATAGGAAGTATCGGGTGAGCGTAAAAATCCAAAGCCGTCCTGCAAAATTTCCAGGGTTCCTTCCCCAAAAATACTTTCATTTTTACGCGCTTGGTTTTTTAACAAGGCAAAAATCAGGTCTTGTTTTCGCAAGCGGTTGGCGCCTTCAATTTCATTGGCTACTGCCATTTTTATTAATTCAGAAACATGAAGACTTTTAAGATCGGATAAACGCATGAGGAAACTCGTGAAAATAATTGAGAAAGAAAAAATAGATGCTAAACACTCAGGAAGAAGAGTATTGCCAATAGGGAAAAGTCAATTTGAAGCGGTAACTCTTATAAGCTTTAAGCTTACTAGGGCGTGAATATTAGAGGCAAGCCTAATAATTTTATAAATGGCTGTCAATAAATGCTGTCAATTGAGATTTTGAAAGAGCACCCACTTTGGTTGCTTCAATATTGCCATTTTTGAAAAGCATGAGGGTAGGAATACCGCGGATTCCATATTTTGGAGGAGTAGCTTGATTTTCATCAATATTAAGCTTTGCAACTTTAAGTCGCCCACTATACTCATTCGCTACTTCATCCAGAATTGGAGCAATCATCTTGCATGGCCCACACCATTCTGCCCAATAATCAACTAATACAGGCATGGGTGATTGTAGTACTTCTGCTTCAAAAGTTGCATCTGTAATATAGTGAATATGTTGGCTCATGAAATCCTCATTCAAATTTAATTATTAAGTTAATATAGACGAACACAACTAGTGCATTGCACCAATGAATAGAATAGATCTGCCATCCCTGACAGCAAATCGAATTAACGCTGAAATAGAAATACTTAAGTTTATGATTGCTTATACTATAGAAAATTCCTGTAAATGGGAAGTATTGTCGTACACTACAATTAAACTTCTATAAATTTCTTTGAAAAATTAAAGCATCCTGTAGAAGAAATGAATGATGAAATCAAATTTTCTAGCTTGCCGTTCAATATAAAAATAAAACAGGATATACCGTTTAATATGTCTAATCAATTTAACGCGAGACAAAAATTATGCATTTGATTCTGCGTAATCGCCTACATCAAACATTCACATTGTTTATTGGCTTATTCTTGATTTTTCGCAGTGAAACGCTAATCGCCTCTCCGTTGCATCCAGAAATCAAACACTTTATTAACGAGATGGTTGTACAGCATGGATTCAATCAATCCAAACTTGAAGATGTATTTAGTAAGGTACAATTCCAACCTTCAGTCATTGATCTTATCTCAATGCCGACTGCACCAATACCGTGGAGCAAATATCGCTCTCGCTTTATTAACTCACAACGTATAAAAAGTGGCGTTAATTTCTGGAATGAGCATGCACGGAAACTGGAACAGGCAAGCCAAACATTTGGTGTGCCAGAAGAAATTATTGTAGCAATTATTGGCGTTGAAACGGCTTATGGCGTAACGATGGGCAATCACCGTATTATCGATGCGCTCACGACTCTGGCATTTGATTTTCCTAAGCGCGCTGAATTTTTTAGAAGTGAACTGGAGCAATACCTGCTCCTTGCGCAGGAACAGCGTTTTGATTTATTCAGTATCAAAGGCTCTTATGCAGGTGCTATCGGTATTCCACAATTTATGCCAGGAAGTTATAGGCGCTATGCCATCGATTTTGATGGTGATGGAAAAGCTGATTTAACAGACAATGCTGCGGATGCAATTGGTAGTATTGCCAACTATCTTAAGGAATATGGCTGGGAAACAGGTGGACCAACCATAACCCGTGCACATGTCCCTACCAAGAGTGACCATTATCAGCAAATCTTACTTGCAGGCATTGAACCAGTCCATACAGTAAAAAAGCTTCGTGCAGCCAATATTATCCCGCTAGAGACGATAAACGATGAACGTCTAGCAGCTCTCTTAGAATTAAAAGATGATGACAATATACAATATTGGCTTGGGTTTCAGAATTTCTATGTCATTACGCGTTATAATCGCAGTACTTTTTATGCAATGTCAGTACTACAACTTGCTGAAGCAGTTCGGGCAGCACGAAATTCAGGGTTGCGATAAGTTAATAATTTACTAACCAGACTCATTGATTAGCTATTTACTCACCTATTCTTGAATTTCTATATGCCTTTATCTTTTAAAAACCACAACATGATCAGCTTCCAGCTTGATGCCAATTTTCTCGCCAATAGCGTGGTTATGGTGACTTGATATGAGTGATAGTGCTGTTCTTCCAGTAGGCAACTTCAACGTATAAAGAATCTCAGCACCTCGGAATGCTTTATGCATGACCACTGCCTGTGAAGTGCTTTCATTACTATACACAATGTCATCCGGTCGTATTAATACATCTACCTCGCTTCCAATATGGCAAATTTCATTATCGGATTCACATTGATGGTAAATGTGTTCAGTTAAAATACCCAGCTCCGTCTCGATTTTACCTGGAGCAAGCACTTTACCGGGGAGAAAGACACCTTGGCCAATAAAGTTGGCAACAAAACGATTGGCAGGACGATGGTATAAATTATAGGCCGTATCCCATTGCATAATTTTTCCTTGATGCATGACGCCTATCACATCTGCTACTGAGAATGCTTCATCTTGATCATGTGTTACCAGAATAGCAGTAATATGCTGATTCTTCAAAATATCGCGTACTTCCAGACTTAGACGTTCACGTAAGCTGATATCCAAATTAGAAAAAGGTTCATCCATTAATAATAAATCAGGGTTGGGCGCCAATGCTCGAGCCAATGCGACACGTTGCTGCTGTCCGCCGGAAAGCTCATGTGGATATTTATTGGCCGCTTCAGTCAAGCCTACGGTTTGCAGTAAGTCAGAGACGCGTTGTGTGCGTTCAACCGTAGATTTACGATGCAGTCCAAATCCCACATTTTCCGCTATTGTCAGATGAGGAAACAATGCGTAATCCTGGAATACCATACCGACACGTCTTTGTTCAGGCGGCAGGCTAAAGTTAGCGCAACTAACCATTATCCCGTTAAGTAATATTTCACCTGCAGTCAGTGGCTCAAAACCGGCAATACAGCGCAACACAGTCGTTTTCCCACAACCGCTGGGGCCTAACAAGCAACCAATCTCTCCTTTTTCCAAATCAAACGATAAATAGTTAATAGTTGTCTGCTTACCGTAAGCATGCCTAACCTGGTGTAATTTCAGTAATGTATCCACAGCACTATTTGTCGGTCTGTCGCATTAATAAAATAATAGGTACCAATCCTGCTAACACTAAAGTCACCGCCGGTAATGCAGCTTGTTCCCATTCCCCTTCTGATGTCAAAGCAAAAATACGCACAGCTAAAGTATCCCAACCAAAAGGACGGGTCATCAAAGTGATTGGCATTTCTTTCATTACATCCACGAAAACCAGTGTTGCTGCAGTAAATATACCTGCTTTCAACATCGGCAAATGAATGCTTCGTAATACTGCCCAGCCGCTCAAACCGAATCCCATCGCTGCCTCGTCTATGTTACGGGTAATGCGTTGCATAGCGCTATCGATAGGATAATGACCGACAGCAAGGAAGCGTGTCATATAAGCAATCAGCATTACCCCGAGCGTGCCTTGAATCAGTAAGTTAGTTTCAATTTGAAACAGCAACGACAGCCATTCATTCAACTGATTATCTAGCCAGGCAAATGGAATGAAAATACCTACAGCCAATACTGCTCCAGGCAAAGCATAGCCAATAGTCGCTATACGTACTGCAATCCGGGTAAGGATATCAGAATGCAAGCGGACTGCATAAACCAGCAATATTGCAATAAAGCAGGTAATTACAGTGGCCATTGCTGATAGCAGCACTGAATGCAAGAGAAATTCAAGATAGCGTTGGTCAAAACTTTGCAGTAAAGAATTAGCAGCCCAGATACCCAATTGCATAATTGGCATCACAAATGCAAAAAATAAAACACTCGCAGCAAAAAAGCTAGCTGCTTTGGCCTTCCAGCCTGAAAGTAAGATGCCGCCGGCGCGTGCACTCCTTTTCGTCTCTGCAAAGCGCATCCGCAGCCGGAATTGTTGCTCGATAATAATGAGCACAAAGACAATGACAATCAATAACGATGCAAGCTGAGAAGCAGCAGGTAGAGAAAACATGCTAAACCATGCTTTATAGATCGCCGTGGTAAAGGTATCGTAATTAAATACCGCGACTGTGCCAAAATCTGCCAGGGTTTCCATGAGTGTTAGCATGATGCCGCCTACAATCCATGGGCGCGCCATCGGCAACGCCACCTTAAAAAAACCCTGACGACGATTAAGGCCCAGTGATTGTGCTACTTCCAGCAAACGCTTTCCTTGTGTGAGAAAGGCATTACGTGCCATTAAATACACATAAGGATAGAAAGCCAGCGTCATGACAACAATCACCCCTCCTCTTCCATATAAATCTGGAAACCAGGTTAACTCTGATCCCAACCAAATGCGCAGACTGGTCTGAACTGGGCCGGTATAATCAAATAAGCCAAGTACAACAAATGCAGTAACATAGGCGGGAATGGCTAATGGCAGCAATAATGCCCAGGAAAAAAACCTGCTGCCTGGAAACTCGTATACTGCGGTAAACCAGGCAAGACTGACACCCAATAATGACGTACCGGCAATAACCCCGACTGAAAGCCAGAATGTATTGATTAATAGACTAGAAAGTGTCGTTTCAACGAGATGCTGCCAGACTTCATTTGCTGGCATAAAGAAAGAAGAGAAGACGACAATGACCGGAGTGAATACCAGTGCCGCAACGAGAAACGGGATTAGTCGCCATATACTTACTTTATGTTTCAAGAGAAAAAAGGGACGACTAATATCGCTATTTTTTTCTTCTACGGTAGAATACTTTTCATTGTTCACATGCATCCACTAGTTTATCGATAACCAGCCCGATCCATTAATTTTACTGCTGTTGTCTGTAATTCCCCAGCCTTGACAATATTCATTGGATTTTGCTTGAATGCTCCCCAAGCCGAAACGGCTGGACTAGGTTTAACCTGAGGATTGACTGGATATTCCATATTGACATCAGCAAACAAATTTTGCGCTTTCTCTGAAGATAAAAATTCCAGCAATTTAATCGCCGAACGCTCATTTTTGCTGAATTGAGTAATACCAGCACCGGAAATATTGACATGCACGCCGCTATTGCTCTGATTTGGCCACAAAATTGCTAAAGGTAAAGCAGGATTACTTTCCATCAACCTACCATAATAGTACGTATTGACCAGAGTCACATCACATCGCCCTGCTGCCACAAATTCTAAGGCTCTCGTATCATCAGGCAGAGGATCAGTTGCGAGATTGGCAACCCAGCCTCTCACAATTTTCTCAGTTTCAGCTTCACCATGTTCGGCAATCATCATGGCAACGAGCGATTGATTGTAAACTTTCTTCGAAGTGCGCAAACATAATCTTCCCTTCCATTTCGGATCAGCTAGGTCCTCATAGCTAGAGAGATCAGAAGGTTTTACCTTTTGCGTATTGTAGACGATAGTACGAGCCCGCACCGAGAGACCAAACCATTGCCCTTGTGGATCACGTAAATAAGTAGGAATATTCGCTTCCAATATAGGAGAAGAAACAGACTTTAACACTCCCGTCCGAGCGGCTTCCCATAAATTCCCCACATCAGCAGTGATCAAGACATCAGCTGGTGTTTTTTTACCTTCAGCCTTGAGTCTCGCTAAAAGAGCACCTTCCTTGTCTGTCGTAAATTTGACCTGAATACCTGTTTCATTGGTAAAAGCATCAAACATCGGCTTGATAAGCTGCTCAATTCTTGCTGAATACACTACGATCTGTTCTGCTTGCACCACATTGGCGGCCAACAGGAAAATAGAACAGCTTGTGATCGCAACAAAACGTTTGATAAAAAATAGTTTAGGCATTTATTAAATATGAAGTATGAAAATGTCAGGAGATATCATCCTACAAAATTTTAAAGCATTATACTATAAACAAGAATAGTTATCAGTTATCCCGCCGTTTCAGAGAGCGGTTCACGCCGATTTACTAGGATGCATCACCGATTGCCAGCAATGGCGCTGTATATTTCAGTCCAAACACTTCTGCCACCGCTGGGTGTGTCACAAAACCACGATGTATATTAAGGCCATGTTGCAAAGCACGATCATGACACACAGCGTCTAAACCTTCATTCGCTAGACGCACGACATAAGCAGCTGTTTGATTGTTCAGCGCAAAAGTACTCGTGCGGGGAACAGCGCCTGGCATATTGGTAACACAATAATGCAATACCCCGTCAACTTCATAAACTGGGTGGCTATGCGTGGTTGGATGTGTGGTCTCGACGCAGCCACCCTGATCAACCGCCACATCAACGATAACCGAGCCGCGGCGCATATGTGATAGCATATCCTTGGTGATTAACCAGGGCGCACGTCCACCCGGAATCAATACTGCACCAATAACCAGATCAGCCTGATAAACGAGTTCTTTGATATTGAGGCCATCACTCATACGTGTTAATAGTTGTCCTCGGAAAATATCATCCAGGTATTTCAAGCGTGCATGATTCACATCCAATACTGTTACTTGAGCGCCCATACCAACAGCAGCTCTGGCAGCATTAGCACCTACTATGCCTGCACCCAGAATTGCGACATTGGCAGGCGCTACCCCGGGAACACCACCCATCAGAATACCCCGGCCACCCAAGGTTTTTAGCAAGTAAGAAGCCCCTATTTGAATCGCCATTCTTCCGGCTACTTCGCTCATAGGGGCCAATAATGGCAACTCGCCCGATTCTGTTTGCACAGTTTCATAAGCGATGCCTGTCACCCCAGCAGTCAACAGCGTTTCAACCAGCGCTTTATTTGAGGCCAGATGCAAATAAGTAAAAAGAATCAAGTCATGGCGCAAATAGCGGTACTCCAGTTCTGTTGGCTCCTTTACTTTGACCACCATTTGCGCAGACCAGGCATCTTCAGCATTAGAAACAATATCAGCTCCCGCTGATTTGTAATCCTCATCAGTAAAAGAGCTTCCTAACCCCGCTCCGGTTTGCACTCGAACCTGATGTCCATATTCTACTAATGTATGCACGGTCCCGGGAGACATGCCGACACGATATTCATTATCCTTGATTTCTTTGGGTAATCCGATGATCATTACTTAATTCCCGCTTTTGTTATTCAGAGTGATTCTTTTACTCTTTTTTTATCCTTTTTCATAGCATCCATTGATTGATTCATAAAATTAGCCTTGTTTTGTCGATGCGATGCACCATGTAGCAGCCTCACCATACAGGCTGAAAAAATTCCGGAAATTTTCCAGCAGACCATGGTTTCAGCTTTCTAACTAGTAGACTGTTCCAGCATAATGGTTACAAAAACACCGTTCGGCCTGAGCTTGTCGAAGGCTGATTGATGTCAGTTGTTTAGCAGTTCGACAAGCTCACCGCGAACGGTAATGGTTTTACTGGAACGATCCACTAGCGATCAATAACGATTTCCAGGTTCATTCATCCGGAAACCTGAACAATTAGGTATACCGAATTTCTCTAACTTATCATCAAAATAAGTGACGCATACCCACTGTCCAGGTACCACGATCACGATCTATTACACTGTTTTTATCGATTACGTTTACATGCTGATAGCCACCAAACAGATTCGTGCGTTTGCTTAGGCTATATAATGCGCCAACAGTAAAGCTTTTGGATTTGCGGCTTGCAAAAACATCAGTTTTGTTCGCATCTGTCATACCACCCTGTGCGACAAAAGTCGCATTTCCTAGCTTGTATTGTCCTCCTGCATACCAGATGCTACCGTTCCCGCCAGGATTCATTGCGGTATTACATTGCCTGGTCGACACATCACCTATTGCACCTAGAGCAGCTGCATCCGAACATGTTGCGGCACCCAGTGCGTCACTGATATAGTCATATTGGCCCTGAAGACGGAAATTTCTGTACGACCAGACCCCACCGATTCGTCCCACTTCTTCAGTTTTTAAATTAACTACTGTTATTTGTTTTTGAGCAGAGCTTACGTTGTCCCTGGAATAACCACCAAATACCTCCAGTTTATGTTCTTGAATCTCTAAGGCATATTTAGCAGCAAACTGGATATCCCATTCACCATTTTCACCACCGGTATTGCCAATATTTCTGCCCTGCCCACCAAGAATACCGCCAAGATGTGCTTCTAGCTTGTTTGCATCGCCAGGCATTAACAGCACTGCAAAGGAAAAACCATTAAAGGTTGCAGAGGTAAAGCGTACCACGCTATTCACTGCAGAATACGATCCTGAACCAAGACCGTTTGCGCTGGCGATCATGGTACCGCCACTACCAGTGGCTTGCAGTGTGGTGTAGACGAACGGGTCAATCGTCCAGCCGCCAGCAAAGTCTGCAAATGGGGAATGAGTGCGGCCAAATTTTAATGTGCCAACTGAATCCTTGGATATCCCGACAAATACTTCCCGATTACCTACTGGTCCACCATTCGTGTTGAAGCCGAAATCAATCATTGTGACCACTTTAAACCCGTTTCCCAAATCTTCGAAAACACGCAGACCCCATGAAGAAAAAAAGGTTGGATCATTAACCGTTGTCTGGCTGGAGAAACCTTCGATATTGATACCGCTATATTCGGCCTGAATCCGGCCAACAAGCGATAAATTTGTTCCATATGCGGATGTCACGAGGGCAGTTGCAAGTAAGCCAGTTAATGCGACGAAAACGAATTTGCTATTCATGATGAATTACTGTGTAGAAATTAAATTGGTAAGAAATATAAAAATAAGTTGTTATAAATTAAATGCATAAATAAGTGTGTTGTAAGCAAATTAACTGAATTTATAATCATATTTCTGTTTTACCCAAGTGATCATTGCAATGGACGCCAATACTTGCATGGAATTAACTATGTTTCTGCCGGTTAAATCCTGGATATGTAATTTCTGGAAGAACCACAAAAGATCTTTTTTGCGGACAGTATTTTTATTTACAGAAAAATTACTAACACGCTAAAAAGTGCCGATGATTTTTGAAAAAAACAGAATCTGAATCCACTTCTTATTTATGCAATAAGCATTATTATTAAAAATCATGGTTCAAATAGCTGTGAGTTTTCTCACATGAAGTAAGCTGCTCAGTCTTTACACTGGTTGATAAGACGTTGCTGTGCTGGAACCTGGATTAAACCTGTTGTATTGGTTCAGTTACGGATCGTTTCAAATCGAAAGAGGTATTTTTCGATGTAGTGGTCTTAAATGATTGGAATATAGCTATTTCGATGCATTAAGACTTTATTATCAATATGTTGCAAGAGGGATTTTTAATGTTGTCAATGAAGAAGTTTTCCATCAGGAAGCTGGCCCGGATTATTCCCGTGGCAAGCATGTGCGTATTCGCTTTATCCGCAGGCTCTATCAGCGCGGCTAATGATCAGGCGCCCTTACCAATCAACCAATTTCCAAATGTCTATAACAATTATTTGCAACCGGTAGCAACGGCTATCGATTATCACAGCGGCAGTATTTATCTATTTAACTATGAGAACGACAAGCTAGTCATCATTGATCCAACCAATCTCGCTGGTTGGCCTGGAAAAGTTCCATTGCAGCATACAATAGTATTACCGGAAGGAAATAAGGTTTATATCACATCCGATACGACAGATGAACATCCAGCCTATATTATTGCGCTAAGAGTAGACAATGTTGATTGGAACGCCGGTACTGCCTCAGTAGCGGTGGAATCTGTCATGACAGCTGGAGACGGTGCAGGCGAACCCAGTGAATTTCCATTTGTTGAACCCGTCAACAATGTCCAGAATATCCCTAATTGGGTAATAGGCCGGGGACCCCAAATCCATGGTCCTACCATCTTACCTTATTCAAATTATATTTACTTTACCGAATTTACTTCTGACAGGGTACGTGTTGTCAATACCAAAACAAATCAGTTGGTAGAGAATGTTGACCCTATCAGGATTCCGGGTTACACAGAGCAAACGCATGGTATCAACTTCAATAAATCCGGCACCATAGGCCTTGGCACAGGGTATTTCTTCGACAATAGCATAATTGATGTCTATAAACCGAACAGAGAAACTGGCGAGCTGCAACCTGTAGGCCAGATCATGTTAGGAGATGAGAAAAAACATGCTGCTTTCAGTCATTTTACGGTTTGGTTAGATGAACGCTACGCAGTTACGGCAACGATGCAGCTCGATAAAACTTCGTTAACACCTGCAACTACTGAAAAAATTATTCCACCGAGTGTCTGGTTGATTGATGCTGTCGCAGGAACTGCAACCAAAATTCTAGATCGCTCTAAAAATGCCAATGCACCAGGTGTTTTCCGTTCTGCATCCGACATTGCTGTTGTTAATGGCAAGCTCTATATTGCGGAAGAAGATTCACTCGATTTCACATTTGCTGATGATGGTTATATATCTGTTTACGATTTAACTGATCGCTATCAACCAAAATTTATCAAGCGGCTTAAGCCAGGTGCAGAGCTTCCAAATGGATTTGCTATCGCACATACGATCGCACCTACGCCTGATAATCGCCATATAATTGTGGCAAGCTGGGTTTCTGGCTACGTAGTCAAAATCGATACTTCGACAGATACGGTCGTGAAAGTATGGGGACCTAATGACGGCCTGGTTAAGCCGCATGGGATATTTACTGCGGGCACTCTGCGTTAATAGTTAGTGCTGTTTATTCGGCTCATCTGCTTTTACTCAAGGATTGTCGTGTGGGTAAACGTCAAGATGAGCCGGTTCAAATATAAAACAAAGCGATCAGAAAATTGAAAAGAAAGAGTAAATAAATGATACAAAGTATTTTGCAAAGAAAATATTCTTCAACGGTAGTTGCGCTGACCCTTCTTTTTACGCAAGCCAGCATCGAAGCTGCAACGGTCATCTTGCCGCGTCCAGTACCACTAAAGGCTGAAACAATTTCTCATTTGCAGCAAGCGCATCCAAGCGAGAATAAACAATGGCAATTAGTAGTATTTGGATTTACGCGTTGTAGGGATATCTGCCCTATGTCACTGGCTAATTTATCCATGTTGATTAAAGCTGCTGCCAATGAGCAGATTAAACTAGATGGAACCTTTGTAACAGTGGATCCGGACAGGGATTCGGAAGAAATTTTATCGAGCTATACAAAAAGCTTCGACGCAAACATCGCTTACTTACGGTTTGAAGGTGAAGAGCTGGCGCGTTTCAAAGCTACTTTTGGTGTAGAGACTGTTTTTTATACGAAAAACGTCGGTAACATGCAGAACTATCAGGTAGATCACAGCACGTCGGCTTTTCTAATTGATCCTTCAGGAAAGATTAGAGTTATCTTTGATGCGCTTGAAGATACAGTGAATATTGCAAAAATGTTTCGCGAAAAAAGGGAGTTCTTCAAATCATGAAGTGGACGCTAATATTCATATTTTTATTTATGATAACCAGGTCTGTTGCTGCCATGCAAATCGAGGCCGATCCCCGTACCATCTCGTCTTTTATGGATAAATCCTTGACACCAGCACTGGATATTCTCCAAGTAACAACTGATATTTCAGCAGATAATCATTTGCTGTTCCGAGTCAAAACAAGAGGGGAACAAGTCAACGAGGAAAACAACGATTATGTACTCTTGCAAATTCTGCATGAAAAAACTTATCTTTTTCTGCTTCCGTTAAATAAAACAAAAACGGAAAAAGCCTTAGTGTATGAGGGTACCCTTGATCCCGAAAACCATAAATTGTCAGAAACCAGCGGAAAGTTTACAGAATACAATTTGCCAGCAGGCTTTACCGCTACGCGTACCGTTCGAGGCGCTGAATTCACCATCCCACTCGATTGGATCAATTACGCTGCTGATTTCAATTTTGATGCCTATACTATTCAGGCGAGCACGCTAGAAAATACGTTACAAATTGACAAAGTATATGATCAGGCAAGAAAGGGACGTAAAGAGGAGAAACGATACTCTGCCATTACACTGCTCAATAAAATTTGCTCACCCAAGAAGCGATAACTCCTGGATTATTCTTATTATCTGAGTGTATACAGTCCATTCTTTATCTGATCATCATAGCTCGACAAAATAATTGGCTGCTGCAGAATCTATGGATACCTTGGTAAATTCTGGAGGCTGATTTAGAAAATGAGCATGATCAATGATGTGCTCCATCAAATCACGCGGATGACTACCCACCAAAGGCCGGTTCTGCTTACGGTAGTGATTGTTCAAGAGATAATCGGTAACATCGCTATCATAATGAACGCCTTGTTTCTGACAGATACGACGTAAAATCTCCTTGAACTCGGTTTCGGTCTGATATTGCACATGTATCTTATGGCGGATTCGTCGTAGAAATGCGTCATCAACCAGATCCAATGGATTCAAATTAGTGCTAAACACGGTAATCTGATCAAAAGGTATCTCGAATTTCATGCCCGTGTGCAGCGATGGGAAATCAACGCCACGCTCTAACGGAATAATCCAGCGATTGAGTAATTGGCGTGGCTCGATTCGTTGCCGGCCAAAATCGTCCAGAATAAAGACACCATTTCCTGCCTTCATATGGATAGGCGCTTCGTAGAATTTGCTCGCATAGTCATAACGCAATTCCAACATATCCAGCGTGAGCTCACCTCCCACCATCACAACTGGCCGGTAGCATTTTTTCCAGCGTGGATCATAGGTCAGGCTCATTTTAAGATCAAGCGAGCAATCTTCTGCTGTTTTTTTATCTTCGACAGGCGTATGAATAGATGGATCAAAAAAACGTATCACCTGCCCTCCTGCCTCTATCGCTTGCGGCAGATAGATCTCCCCCGGGATACCGCGTCCTAACGCCTCGGCAATACTTGTTTTCCCTGTTCCCGGTGGACCATATAGAAAGATCGAACGGCCTGAAGAAAATGCGGGGCCCAATTGACTGAGTAATTTGTCGCCGATAACCAGATGCTTCAAAGAAGAATCAATCCATTCTTTATCCAGCTCAACTTGGCGGACACTCTGCCGTGTGAGCATGAACGAGTAATCTTCCAATGGAACAGGCGCAGCTCCGACATATAGACTGATATTAAATGCTGCCTCTGCCCTTTCACGCCCGCGTTGGGTTAATTCGAGCACTTGCGTAGTACTGGTATAGCTGGAAGAAGTACGAATTGCAGCCAAATTATCAACCCTGACCAACTCTATCAGCTCTTCTATAATACTGAAAGGAAGTGAAAGCACATTCGCCATGCGTTGTAAGGTAAAAGTACCTGCTTCCAGATAAGCTGCTTTAAGCAATAAATCAACCAGATAAACGTCAGTTAAACCAGTATCGGCTATTTTTAGAGGTATGGGTGGCGCAGGATACAGAAATTGATGCAACTGCTCTCTGGTAAGGTAACCCAAAGAAATGATTGCATTGGCCAGGCGTCCGCCGGCACGTCTCTGCAAGGCAATCGCCTCGTCCAGTTGCGTAGGGGATAGAATACCCTCTTGAACAAGCAATTCACCGATCGACTTTGCCACGCTATTTATCCTTTCATAAAAGCTATTTCACCCCTGCTTCATGCGCCTGTTGATCAGCATGATAGCTCGACCGCACCATTGGACCACAAGCAGCATTACTGAAGCCCATTTCAATCGCAATACGCTCAAACTCCTTGAAGCCTTCTGGTGATACATAACGCATGACAGGCAGATGCCCGATGCTGGGTTGGAGGTATTGACCGATGGTAAGCATATCGACATTGTGCTCCCGCAAATCTCGTAATACTTCGATAATCTCTTCATCGGCTTCTCCAAGCCCTAACATTAGGCCAGATTTAGTAGGAATTGCAGGAAAAGCAGCTTTAAAGTCTTTCAACAACTTTAGAGAATGGGCATAGTCGGCACCAGGGCGGCATTGCTTGTATAAACGCGGTACAGTTTCCAGATTATGATTAAGCACATCAGGCGGACAAGCAGATAGTTTTTCAAGCGCGACCGCAAGTCTTCCCCGAAAATCAGGTACCAGAATTTCAATTTTAGTTTGCGGGGAATGGGCGCGTATCTCACGGATGCAATCAACAAAGTGCTGCGCTCCGCCATCCCGCAGGTCATCACGATCGACACTGGTGATCACGACATATTTAAGCTTCAGTGCAGCGATCGATTTTGCCAGGTGTAATGGTTCATCAGGATCAGGTGGTAAAGGTCTGCCATGCGCCACATCACAGAAGGGACAACGTCGTGTGCAAAGATCTCCTAAAATCATGAAAGTGGCGGTACCCTTGCCAAAACATTCACCAATATTAGGGCAGGAAGCCTCTTCGCAGACTGTGTGCAGCTTGTGTTCCCGCAACAACCGTTTGACTTCAAAGTAGGTCTGGCTATTGGACGAACGTACCCGTATCCATGATGGCTTGCGTAATATTTCGCTCGATTGCTGGATATCAATTTTGATAGGATTACGCGCTGTCTTAGCAATCCCTCTTTCGTGCCTATCTGTGGTCATGACGTTAACTATTTCCCCCCTTCAGCAAGTTTTATTTGTAATTTTTCTATCATTTTCTGGCCTAACACGTCCATTTTATCGTCAATGCCCAGATCCTTGATTTGCGTAACGCGCAGACCTGCATAACCACATGGATTGATCGCAGCAAAAGGTGTTAAATCCATATCTACATTCAGTGCGATACCATGGTAACAACAGCCATTCTTGATTTTTAGTCCCAGTGAGGCAATTTTTGCATTGTGCACATAAACCCCTGGCGCCTCTACGCGACCTTCTGCTTCAATCCGGTATGCTCGCAGCAAGTCTATCACAGCCCCTTCCATCTTTCTGACTAGTTCTCTTACATTCAGCTTCAAGCGGCGCAGATCGAGTAATAAGTAGGCAATCAACTGGCCTGGACCATGGAAGGTGATTTGCCCGCCGCGGTCTGTCCTGACCAACGGGATATCATTTTGATAGAGCAAATGCTCCGGCTTACCGGCGATGCCTTGGGTATAGACTGACGGGTGCTGCAACAGCCAGATTTCATCAGGTGTATGGCTGTCACGGTTAGCAGTAAACTCCTTCATGGCCTGCCAGGCTAACAGATAATCGACCATGCCCAGATATTTGGTGTTAATGGCCAGCGGCGAATTTTCTGACCCAGGCCGCATACTTTGCATGATCTCGGAGCCTTAAAATACCATCATTACCATCGGATGATCGTGCAGCTCTTGATAAAGCGCATCCAGTTGGGCACGTGATGTAGCACAGATGGTACAGGTTAAGCTCAAATAGGCGCCGTTCCTGCTGGCCCTTACCTCAAATGCAACCTCATCGAAATCAGGCGCATGATGTTTCACAATACTCAGCACTGCCTGGGTAAATCCCTGCTGCGACCGGCCCATGATCTTGATTGGAAAATCGCAAGGATATTCAATAAGCGAAAACTGCTCTGTCATGGGATGTAGTTAAAACTAATGATGTCTATACTGCGGCAGCATTGCCACCGCGCATCGTAACAGCTTTATATTGCTGATAAAACTGATTGAGTTGTTTGAACATCAAGCCTGGCTTGCCATCACCAATCAGTTTCCCGTCAAGCGATACAATCGGCATAATCTCTTTGGTGGAAGATGTAAGCAATACTTCATCTGCTGTGCGCAATTCTTCTTCAGATATCGCTCTCACCTCATACGGAATTGCATGCGCTTGCGCCAATTCCAAAACGACATCATAAGTAATGCCTGGCAGCATCAAATGGCTTTTGGGCGGCGTTAGCAACACATTGTTTTTGGAGATAAAGATATTGCTAGCTGCGCCTTCGGTCAAGAAGCCTTCGCGCAATAAAACCGTTTCCATGGCGCCTGAATCAACTGCCAGTTGTCGCAGCAAAACATTGGGCAGCAATGATATCGCCTTGATATCACATCTTCCCCAACGATTATCCTGGGCAGTGATCGCCGGAACACCCGTCAATAACAATTCCTGTGGCGGGGTGAGCAATGGATTGCTCATGATGAACACAGTAGGCGCAATCCCTGCTGGGAATGCATGATCACGTTTGGCGACACCACGCGTTATGTGCAAATAAAGATATTGATCATCGCCTTCATTAGCGGCAATAATCTGTACAAGCAGATCCTGCCATTGCTCATCAGTGTGAGGATTCTTCAGGCGGATACCATCCAGACTATGCTGCAGGCGCTGCAAGTGATTTGCGAGACGAAACGGTTTGCGCGAATAAACCGGTATCACCTCATAGACCCCATCACCAAAAATGAACCCTCTGTCCAATACCGGAATATATGCCTGTTCAATCGGCACAAACTTGCCATTGAGGTAAATCATATTTATCAAAAATTAGTTAAAAAGCATCTTGACGCTATCCCACATACGCCCAAAAATACTGGCCTCGCTAACTGCTTCAAGAGAAACAAGCGGATAAGTCGCAACTTCCTGATTATCGATCGTGAATCTAACGGCACCTACTTCCTGCCCATGATTGATGGGTGCAATCAATGGCTGTTTATATTCCATTTTAGCCTTTAATTTTTCAGCCTGGCCTTTGGGCAGAGTAAAATAAATATCGTGATCAAACCCCACTTTGAGGGTATTTTGCGCGCCTTTCCAAACCTGCAAATTAGTAATTTCCTGATTCCTTTTGTATGGGTGCGCTGTATCAAAGAACTGGAAACCGTAATTCAGTAAACGCTGACTCTCCTTGCTGCGCGCATTCGCTGAGGCAGTGCCCATCACGACTGAAATCAATCTGCGCTCATCACGTTTGGACGAGGTAATCAGGCAGTAGCCAGCAGCTTCAGTCCAGCCTGTTTTCATTCCGTCTACATTAGGATCAAGCCACAGCAAACGATTGCGATTGGATTGAGTAATCCCATTGTAGGTATATTCACGCAGTGAATAGAGCGGATAATACTCTGGAAAATCACGAATAATGGCAGCCGCCAGCAGCGCCAGATCGTGCGCAGAACTGTAATGTTTAGAATGAGATAACCCGGTTGAATTCATGAAGTGCGTATTGGTCATCTTCAAACGGGCAGCTTCCTCGTTCATCAGATGCGCAAACATTTCTTCCGAACCGGCAACCAGTTCGGCCAGCGCAACACAGGCATCATTGCCGGATTGCACAATCATGCCACGAATCAATTCATCTACCGTCACCTGCTTATTGGGTTCGATAAACATGCGAGAACCCACCATTTTCCAGGCTGTTTTAGATACAGGCACAACCTGATCCAGCGTAATGCGTTTCTGCTTTAATGCTGAAAACACAACATAAGCTGTCATCAGCTTGGTGAGCGATGCAGGTTCAAGACGCTCATCAGCATTCTGGCTGAGCAGTGTCTGACCAGTGTGAAAGTCAACGAGAGCAAAAGATTTTGCCGCTACCGACAATGTAGGCTGCTGCGCAAAAACAGGGAGTACTGCCAAGCATAGCAGTACGTAAAGTAAGCTCTTCATGGAAACACGAAAAAATTTCATTATAGCTTGCTCACTAATTTTCATAAATCGACCGCATAAATAAAATGGTTTCTCATTTATTTTCTGTTTGCTAGTGAAGGAAGAACAAATAAATTCCTTGATGAATTACAAAAAACCAGGGGTAAATTACTTAAATAGACTGAAAAAATTTTCAAATATTCTGCCTGAATCATGATCAGGTATGAGTTATAAATACCGTTATTTTGCCGCCGGTAATCGAAGTCTTAAAATACAAAGCTAATATGATAACAAATAAGAAATTATGTTTGCTGTCATTTGAATCTCCATCAGTCATTATCCGTTTAATCATAAAACAATCAAGATTAACACTGACTGAATGATGCGCAGCAGATAGCACGCATCTCCTTATTCATTTTCTTATCTGCTTCTCAAACTTTCCAGTTACATAAGATCAGATAGCCACTTGATAAACCACCTGGATCAGCGGGTGCGGGGTAAAATACTGGCCAGTGCCAGCTTGGTGTCCTGCGCGTTCTTCTCCAGCAAACCCTCGTAGGCATCACCCTTCACATCAGCACTCATCGATACTCAGTTCTCCCTGTTGATCAAATCCACGATCAACCACCGCAACTTAGCTGGGTAACCTCAACATCGTCGCCGTACGACACGCCATCATCACGCAACATGTTGCAATAGTTCCAGAGTTTTTAGACGATGGTGTATGTATTCATTTTAGCGGCCCAAGGGTTTCAATTTTTCTGAGTAGTTTATCTGCGGCCAATTGCAAATCTGCAACCAATTGTTCATCGATTTCAAAATCACCTTCATATTCCGCTAGGTTGCGTCGGTCATGACACAAAATCAGCACACGCCAGACTTCTGGCCCAAGACCCAGCGTATGCGGGATACATTGAAAAATAATGTAACGCTTGTCAGATCGATAGCCATGCCAGCGCAACGCCGCCAAGGCTAGCGCATGGGCTGCATTGTAGGCAAGATCAAATCGGCTCTCGATGGATAGCAGGCTGTTATGCGCATCAGTCAATCTTACTCGGCCAGATCGAACGAGACCTTCAAACTCTTTTGCATCAACTTCTTCTCGCTTCAGATAACCAGTTTTGACTAAATTTTCCAGATTAGGCGAGGTCATCTTCCGTACCGATCAAGAAAATCTTGGGTTGCGCCAATACTCTGCTGACAAAGGCATTATCCTCTGCACGTTTGCGAGCTAAATCCTCAAATTTATAAAGCGTTGGGTTGATTGCTCTGCCAAGACGAGTCTCTACTTTAGTCAGTTGAGAGATGACTTCGAAATAAGTCAGATCAGAGGAAATAATCATCACATCGATATCGCTACTCACTCTATCCGCTCCTTTCGCCACCGATCCATAGATAAACGCTACCTTGATCCTGTCGGCAAGGGTGGATAATGCCTCACGCAGTGCGTCAGCTAATCCGAACGTCTTCAGTGCAATACCGCGCAATTCCTCGAAGATGGGTGATTGATGGTTTGCCTGGTAGTGCTTCTGATTACCAATCTGGGTCACAGTCAACAATCCAGTCCTCGCAAGTTTTCCCAGTTCGCGCTGTACTGTACCGATCCCGATACCAGCAAAACGTACGATCTCATTAGCGTAATAGCTTCGATCAGGATTGCCGAACAAGAGGCCGAGAACACGCTGCTGTGTTTTAGTGAACAAAGCATCGCTCAAGCCGGTTTGAATAATCGCATTAATTCCCATTATGGGAATGATAACACCCTTTTCAGGAATGAACAATTGCTCAAATTAACGCACAAGATGAATTACTCAACAGCATTTGATACCAATGTCCATCGACACTGATATTTTCTGGGCCGTGCGGTACACAATCCGCTATGACTTATCACGGTTTGTTCTTCTGATTGTTTATCTACTACAGCATGCAAACCCATCACGGCTTCTTAATAAACCGCTCATAATCCTCCAGCCGCCTGGATTCATTGATTTCATCATGCGGGATGATCAAATACTGCCAGGGCTTACCGCTATTGGATAGCGAATAGTCTCGTGCATGTTGGCACCACTTCGCCGCCACCTCAGCTTTGGTCTGAACTTCAGCATCGTTTAAATCGGTACGCGCCTTGGTTTCCACCATGTAAATTTTACCGTTGGCTTCCACGACAAAATCGGGAATATATTCCGGTTGCGCCGTGCCAAATTGATAGAAAATCTGGAATTGACCTTTGACCGGCCTAAACCATTTGTCGGAATCCCGTTCCAGATTGACTGCAAAGCGTCGTTCGGTATCGGATTGAAATTTCTGCAAAGAGTAGAGACATTTCTGGAATCCACCAAACAACATCTGCTTGATCCGACTTTTGTCATCGACCGTGTCCCGGTAGTGACAGAGCGGATTTTTGGCCGAGGCGGTGTAGGTGCACGGTTTTAGCGTCGTGAAGCCTCGGCTTACCTGCACCTCATAGCCCGATGCTTTTTCCCAGCAATGCGCCATCATCTGTGCATGGATGTTCTTAGCGATCAGACGCCGGTCACGGTCAAGCACGGTTCTTGCTTCATCTGCCGATAAATAGCCCAGCAAATGTTGCACCATTTGTCCGGCGAGGTCATAAAGTAGTTCGGCATGAGTGGTATAGTCGATATCATCGAAATCCACCAGCGCAAAAACAATGTAATCCTCCAGCCGTCGCTCGGTGATGCCGATTTCTGAAACGAGCGTTTCCTGCTCGTTGGTACGCAGTTTCTGAATGAGCAATTCACGATCAGCAGGTTGAAGATGCAATCCACTGACATCTAAAGTGAAAGGATGAAAACCGACCGTCACCTCACCGGTAGGCACGACGGCAATGCGCGGGATATCAATAATCTTACTGCTAACGATCTCGGCCGTTTTGGTAATGACTGCGGCTAAATCCACAGTTTCCTTTTCGAGTAACTCGCCTTGTACAGGGGTCAAACGTTGAATCACTTGGGCCATAATTGTCTGCTGCACGTCGGGTTTGAGCAGCGCCGCACTATTGGAAACATACTGGGGCTGCTTTTCCAATTCCTGGATCACATCCAGCACCGCGCGCGCTACCTGCTTTTCACTCTCTGTAGTAAATACCGGTGTTGTCAATCGCTCGATTTGTAACTCGTAGACATGACCACCGGTGCTAATCGCCTGTGGAGTATCCAGTCCCAGTGCTGTTTCAGCGTTCGAGCTCACCTGCACAGCAACCACTCCCTCATCCTGATCTGGGATTTCCAGAATCACCTGCTTTAGACGGATGGGCGAATCGCCACGATTGGCTTCGTCGATAATCTCCTGAAAGCGGTCATGCGCTACGATGTTCAGACGATCCACGGCGCTGACGCCGGTGCGTTTGCCATAGGGCAGTCTGAGACCACGGCCGATAGATTGCTCGATGAGCGTGCGCGCATTCGCAGCGCGCAATGGCACGATAGTGTAAAGATTGGTCACATCCCACCCTTCCTTGAGCATATTGACGTGGATCACAATCTCGGTCGGTTCACCTTCGCTTTCCACCGCAAGCAAACGCGTAATCATTTCCTCTTCTTCCTTGCCAGTCCGGCTGCTGTCGACCTGGATGACCTTATCCCGGTAGCGCCCTGCAAAGAAGGCATCAGATTGGATCAACCCCAGCAACTGGCTGGCGTGAGTGGTATCACGTGCAATCACCAGCATGAACGGCTTGACGGTGTGAACGCCATTCTGGCGCGCATACGTCATCAATTCCACTTTGGTGGCTTCATGGATGCGGATGCCGTCTTCCAGTTTGATCTTTTCAATTTCCTCCGGCGTGTGGCGCTTGGCATCAAAATCTCGTTGCGTGACCACAGCCGGTTCCTTGACAAAACCATCCTCCATGGCGCGTGCCAGCGGATAGTCCATGATGACATTCTTGAACGGCACTGGCCCACGGCTCGATTCCACGAACGGCGTCGCGGTCAGCTCCAGTCCAAACAGCGGTTTCAATTCATTGATTGCTTTTACCCCCGCGCTGGCACGGTAGCGATGCGATTCGTCCATGAGCAACACCAGATCGGGTAACTCAGCGAGGTAGTTGAAGTAACTGTCGCCGAGATATTCCGACAAACGCTTGATGCGTGGACTGTTGCCACCGCGCACTTCTGAATTGATCTTGGAAATATTGAAAATATTCACCGTCACGGGTGACAACAAACTTAGGTTGCCCGCACGTTGTTCGTAGTTGTCCCCTGTAATGATTTCCGGTGGATAACTGGCAAACTCGGCAATACCCTTGAATACATACTTCGGCGTGTTGGGGGTAAAGTCGGTGATCAGTTTGTTGTAAATGGTTAAGTTGGGCGCCAGCACGAAAAAATGTCTGAATTGGTGCGCCAAATGCAAATAGCTGATGAACGCGCCCATCAACCGTGTTTTCCCTACACCGGTAGCGAGTGCAAAGCAGAGCGACGGAAACGCACGTTCAAAATCGCTGAGCGTAGGGAACTCACCCTTGAGCGTAGCGAGCACCGCATCGAGATCGCGTTCATGCGCGAGCATAGCCGGTGCGGCGTCAATCGCTTGCATCAACTTTTGCAAAGATTCGGACTGTGGCAGGCGCAGCGAGAGGCGGCCGCTGACAGCGTTGAAAATACGCGAGTTCATTCCTCATCCTCCCCGAATAACAGCCGCTGAACTGGCGCTGGTTTCTCTTTCATCACGGAATGCTTCCCTTCTCCCTCTGGAAGAGGGCTAGGGTGAGGGGATGCCATCGGCAGATTCTGCACATTCAGGCTGTAATCGTCATGCCCCCATTCGCAGCGCGACAGCACTACCTTAGGAATCTTCTTCAGCGTGAGATTCGGCCAGCGCTCAGTAGCTGCCGCAGCGCTCACCCCGCGCCAGGCGCTGCACAGCACCAGCAGACTGCGGCCTTCGCCCACTTCCTCGGACAAAGCCTGCAACTGCTCGGCGGAAAGGTTTTGCGTAGTGACATAAATGAAATCACGCTCAGTGGAATGGCCGTGCTGCCACCATGCCGTCTCCGACGGGGCGTAAGTGAAGCCTTCCAGCTTGCACAGTGCCTCGGCGAGCATGGCGGCGTTGTATTCATGGTTAATCACCCAGTTGCCCCAACGATCTTTCTCTAACAGAGAGGGCGCGAGCCGGTAGTAACGAAAACCGCCCCCTCCCTGCCAATTCACGCTTTTCGTGATGCCGCCTGGATCTTCACCGTCGATGACTTTTTTCAAGCGGGGAATGATGTGTGTATGGCAATGCTCGCCCAACTCCACCATGATCCAGCGGCGGCCCATTTTGTGCGCCACGGCACCAGTGGTACCGGAACCGGCGAAGGAATCGAGGACAAGATCGCCGGGATTGGTGGCTAAAAAAAGAATTCTTTCAAGAAGTCTTTCGGGTTTGGGCGTAGAGAAGGCATTTTGTTCAAACAAAATTTTCTGTTCTTTTCTTGACTCGTCGTTATGCCCAGCTTCATCATGTGGCCACCACGATGTTGGGATTACACCTTGTTGAACCTCAGCAAGGTATCGTTTTAATTGGGGTGCGCCTTTCCCATCTTTACCCCAGAAAATTCTATTTTCTCGAATAAGTATTGCCATTCTTTCTCTGCTGGTTTGCCAGCATCGCCCAGATGGAGGCTTATAAATCACTCCTGTTATCGGATTCTCAATTTCGTAGTCATACGCTTCGGAATATGTCTTGACACTTAAATTATCTGTTCGCCAGGGCCCTCGACCATCTTGATCATCATGCTTATAGAGAGAGTTCTGTTTATCTGTTCTAGGCAACAAATTTCGAGAGAACCTATCTTTCTTACGATAAACAAGAATATGATCATGGGAATCGGGAATACCTACTGCGTCGTTAGCAGAGGTATATTTTTTTTGCCAAACTATATTTCTAACAAAATTTAAACGCCCAAATACCTCGTCACACAACACCTTCAGGTAATGCGCCTCGTTGTCATCAATCGTGATCCACAACGAGCCATCCTCCGATAACAACCGGCGGATGATCTCCAGTCGGTCGCGCATCAATGACAACCAGATGGAATGCTCCAGGCCATCGTCGTAATGCGTGAACGCGCTGCCGGTATTGTAAGGCGGATCGATAAACACACATTTCACCTTTCCCGCAAGCTCTGCCTCCAGCGCCTTTAACGCCAGTAGATTGTCGCCGAAGATCAGCCGGTTGTCGAAGATATCGTTTTCCGTCACCCGTTGCTTGGCGTGATAAGACAGTGAAGGATTCTCCAACAAAATCCGTGGCTCCAACTGCGGCCGTCTGCCTTTGCCAATCCAGGTGAGTTCGAGTTTTTGCTTCTGAGTCATGTCTTACCCTTTACAGTGGTTGCGTTAACACAGCCATCATGGAATTCTTGATCGTTTTACAGTCGGATTGATTCTCGAACGCGCTACGATATTGCTTGCCCTTGACATTTGCACTGGCGGCGTTGACCAATGCATTAGCGATGGTATCTATCGCGATTGATAAACGATTTACTTCATTCCCGTTAAGTGTTAAGTCAGCGCCCCAGCGCAATTGCGTTTTTATCAACAATACATGGAGTACCAACCATTGCCCATTCCGGATTATCTCCTTGGCCTCTGCAGGCTCACCCTTGGCGCGATCACCAAGCGTCTGTTGAGCAATTCGACTAATTTGCACCACACGCCATAGTTCACGCGCTGTCAACGCATCACTGAAAAGTCGACTATATGCATAGTCCAGTGGAGATCCTGTTCCCGCAAGATCAGGGCGCCGAAACAAACGCTTGCGATCGGATTTCGCAGCCACCACGTAGGCTGGCCAATGATTCGCCGTTTCGCAACAAGCTAACGCTGGCGCTGCTTCACGGATGCTGAAGACCGTTCCCGCAAGTGGCGGATCATCATCACCATGTTTGTAGAGATACTCGATCCCTGCTATTAATAACGTTTGACGCCAACCCTCTTGCCGCTCATCGAGGGCGGCGAAATCTTCCAGATCGACGGCGTTTTGCCGGTTACGGTATTGTGTTACACGTATACCAAATTCATCAGGGGTTTGATCCAGGCTCACAAAAGTGGCCAGCACTTCAGCGGGGTGGTCGTCAAAATAATCGACACTCTGTTCAGCAATTACGCCCACGGTTTGGGCGCCATTGATGATCGATATACCACGCAACCTAAAACGCCCTTGCTGCCGACTCTGCTCAATAGGAGGAAGCTGCTGAATATTGGAGCAGAGAAATGTCACACCATTATTGAAATAGAAAAAGTGTTGAGCCTCTTGCTGTAGAGTATCAATCATGCCTTGATTCACTACGGTTGAACCCTTGAAACGTCGAATATTCTTCTCCACGACTTGATCACCATATTGATGCTCTAGCTCGGCTAATTTTTTTGCGGAAAGTCGCCCGTAAAATCCTCTATAAGGCTTATTGATATAGCCAAAGTCTCGAAGAACAATTTCTGTTTCGATGGGCTGTGCAGCCTGTGCCTCCAGTTGAAAACTATGTAGGCTCGTTAGCCCCCTCGCATAGCAACGGACAAAATTCGGCTCTGTTGCGTTATAGTTATGCTCAAGGTCGGAAAAGATATTCCGCCGGTCCTCCGAAATAGCGGTTCCTGTATAGGCAAGCACAACCCGTACTTGCCGAGGTTCGCCAGCTAATGCAGCTTCAATAGCCGGTATTTTCTCATTTAACGCGTTATTGAAGCGTTGGTACTTACTGGCTAGCAAATCGATGACCCCATCACGAAACTTCGATACCTCACCCAATTCGGGTTCACCGTTACCACTTGCAATATATTTGGACTGAATCAGCCACAGAGTGTCATTAGCTCCTATGTACACTGAATCAATGCCATGATCACCACCACCATCAATACTGGCAGCAACCGCCTCTTGGGCACTGGCGCCTGCTTCCCGCACAAGCATAAACGCGGCGATCGCCTTGGACAAGAAATTGCTGCGGCGAGCATTGTCATCATTTCCTGTGCCTTGAATAAACGGGCCGAAATCCTGATCTAACGATTGAATCAATAGCTGTAATTCTAACGGTATCCCTTGCGGTGGCATTACACTAACTCCCATTCGATCACAAACAACTGCTTGTTCTCGCTTTTCTGTTTTAGCTGGCTCTCCAATTCGGCAATCAGGCCATTGCGTTTGGCTTCTACTTGATCCTGTCGATCGAACAACTCCCGCCGCAATTTGTTACGCCGTTGTTCGATTTCGCGCTGCTGCTTTTGCCAATGAAGCTTTTCTTCGAGCGTGGGAGCGGTAGCGGCGGTGCGTCGCACTTCCTTGATCTGACGATCGAACTCCTTAATTTCGTTCTCCAGGCCCACTTTCAGGTCATCTGCCCAAGCGTCGAGCTTTTGCACTTCTTGTTCAAAATATTTCAGATTGCGGCGATTGATATGCTCGGTCAGCCGATTCTTGCGTTGCATTAGATCAGCATGCAATAGGGTGTGGTTGTTCGGTGTTGCTTCAAGCTGAAGCTGTTCTCGAACTGGCAAGCGCAGTAGTTTTTCTGGATCGTCTTCTGGCAATATGTAGCCATCCTTGGTGATTGCCGACACTACAAGATGTTGTTCTTTGCCGCCGAGGGAGTCCACGGTGAGCAATTCTAACGCAAGCCAACCGCTTGTGCCGCGCAACGGCTCCAACGTGGTTATGCGCTTGCCATAAGTGTTGTAGTCGAAGATCAGCTTGGCTGGCGATAGTGGGCGCGCCTTGGCTTGTTCCAACACAAATTCGCCCAGAGGGTGGCCAAGCCGGTAAAGGTGCGCCTCGCCGGAGCGCCGCGGAAGTTCATAACGACCCAGTGGCACCTTGTCCTTCGATACTTCACTGGGAAGATGGGAGAGTACAAAAGCGCCGTCGCTATCGAAATTGGCGTAAGCGCTGAGTTCAAAACGCGTTAAATCCATGAACATACGCTCATAGCGATCACGTGTCTCGATACTGCTGGTTTTGATTTTATCCAGTACTTTTTCATCGAAGTGTTCTAACAGGATATCGCGCGTACGTACCATGGCTTCGTTGATTTCACCGGCGAGATCAAGTTGCAATTGTTGAAAGCTTTCGTGGATTGTTTGTGGGTCACGGCAATGCTGATAGATCTCCGCGATGCGTCGCTCGAAATCCACGCCGCTACCGATAGTCCCCAGTACTTCATCGCTGGCACCGAAGACACCGCTGAAAAGCTGGAATTTTTGATCGAGAAGTTCATAGACACGCCGATCAGCCTCATTGCTGAGATCGACGAAGTTGACTACAACCACGTCAAACTTCTGCCCATACCGATGACAGCGGCCAATACGTTGCTCCACCCGCTGTGGATTCCAGGGCAGATCGTAATTGATAACCAGCGAGCAAAATTGCAGGTTAATGCCTTCAGCACCGGCCTCTGTGGCGATCATCACTTTGCCATGATCGCGGAAATGCTCAACCAGGGCCGCGCGTGTATCGGCTGTCTTCGAACCCGTGATGCGATCGCTGTCCTCATGCTTCGCTAACCACGCCTGATAAATCTGCTGAGCTTCTTTGCCACTATTCGTCCCATTGAAAAGCACGATACCATCGCCGTAAGATGTCTCTTTAAGCAACGAAAGCAGATATTCCTGCGTACGGCGCGATTCGGTAAAGATGAGCGCTTTGCGAGGCGCGCCAAGTCTGTCCAGCTCAGTGAATGCCTTGTTCAAGGCGATAAGCAATGCCTGCCCCTTGGCATTATCCCGAATACTGGTTGCCATAGTCTCGTAGCGTCGCAGTTCTATGATTTCATTGCGAATATTCGCACGATCTTGCTCGGCAAGCAGTATTTCGGGTGATTCAGCTTCCCATTCTTCAGTATCTTCATCCAGTCCTTCGTAATCCTCATCTAATACCTCGACTAAGTCTGGTGTAGATACATCTTGTTGAAGAATTTTTTCCAGGCGCGTTACCATAGTGCCTAACGCACCGCCGATCGCATGAGTCGAGGAAGCGAGCAATTTCCAAAGCACGAGGGTAATTAACTGTCGCTGGCTGTTGGGTAATGCCTTAAGATCAGGTCGTCGTAAATAGTCAGCTACCAATGTGCGCAACAATTGTTCATCGTCGCTGGGTCTGAACTCCTGCACAATCGGAATGCGCTTGGTATAGGCAATGGTGTGCGCTACTTGCCACCGGAGTGTTCGTTTGCACAAGGGGGCAATGCGATTGCGCAGACGCTGAAAAGTATCCTCTTGATTGAGGGTTGCAAATTGCTGGCGAAAACTATCCAGATCACCGAATACGCGGTCATCGATGATGCTGACAAGGCCGTATAGCTCCAGCAGTGAGTTTTGCAGAGGCGTGGCGGTCATCAACACTTTGGATGGCACGCCCGCCAGCCCAACTTTCAGCGTATTGGCGATCACATTGCTCGGTTTGTACACATTACGCAATCGATGTGCTTCATCGAAAACCACCATATCCCATGGAACAATACGTACATCGGCGATCTTAGCCTTGGCAAATTGGTAAGAGCAGATGACAGGTCTCCGTAACTCCACGAAAGGATTAGCAGACCCATTCTTCTTGAGCTGGTTATAGCTTTTCGCCTCCAGGATCAGGCTGTCCAAAGCGAACTTATCCAGCAACTCTTGATGCCATTGTTTACGCAGATTTGCCGGTACGATGATAAGAATCTTGCGCTTGCGCTCGGCCCAGTATTGGGCAAGCACTAACCCCGCCTCGATTGTCTTCCCCAACCCTACCTCGTCGGCAAGGATAACGCCGCGTGATAGCGGATTTTGACACGCAAACAAAGCCGCTTCGACTTGGTGAGGATTCAAATCTACTTGAGCATCAGTTAATGCTGCTGCGAGTTTATCAACGCTGTCCACCGCGCACTGGCGTGTCAGTTCATGTGCGTAATAGCTGGCTTGATAAGCAGTAAGGGGCATGAGACTTGTTTCTATCTAGGAGCGCAAAAAATAGAATTACTCGACCCTTTTACAATGACGAAGTGACTGTTAATCTTCGTGACGGGAATAACAATTACTTTCTTGGCTTCGATCACGCCCGCCGCTTTGCCATCGACATACAACAGATAATCGGCAAAACCATAGCCGAATCTTAACGGAAACTCGCGAATGGCTACACCGCGTGCTGCATGGATATTGACTTTATCCGCATCGCACACCAGCCAGCCTGCTGCCGTCAGCAGGCGATCGATATTCTCCCTTGCGTGTTGTTCCAGTGACAATTTTTTATTGATTTTGTAAGCAGATGATCAAGCCATGGGCGGCCAAGACGATAGCATATAAAGTTGTTACACGGTTAGCTTTTCATTACTTTAGTCTTCGCACTGTTTTATTGTGTCTTTCATCTGCAAACCTCATCATGACTACCGATATCAAGTAACAGTATTTCGTGCTCGGAAATTTGTAGCGCCAGGATTATGCGGCAACTATGAGTAAGACTAACCGCCTGCATACCTTGAAGTTTGCCGCTGAGTGGGTGTAGATGCAGGGTGGGCTGAAAGGGATCATCGCGCAGTTGTATAAGTATCTCGATGAAACGAGGGCGAAGATCGGGATGCTTTGTGAGAAACTTTTGTACACGACGCTCGAAAAAGACAGTGGTGACCAGTGTCCAGGTCATTCGGCTGGTTCGCTATCTAAGCACTGCATCAGTGATTTTACGCTGTCGTGACGGGTAACTCGACCAGCATGAGCGTCTTCCAGCGATGCTTTGATACGCGCCAGGACTGCTTCTTGCTGTGCTTCGACGAGTTCGTTATAAAACTCTTCGGTCATGATCACGTATTGTGGCCGATTGTTCTTGATGACGTGCACCGGCCCATGCGTAAGCGCTTCATCAACGGCAGCAATGCCACGGCGTTTGATTTCCTGGGCGGGGATAATATTCATATTTTGCTCCTGTATTTTGGTGGATGACGCGTTGCTTATCCACCCTACTTAAAGTACCTATTTTGTGCAATTCGCACGCTCACTCACGCACTGTTTCCCAGAATTTCTGCAGGCGTTTGACCGATACCGGATAAGGCGTTTTCAGTTCCTGCGCAAACAAGGAAATGCGCAGTTCCTCGATCTGCCAGCGGAATTCGGCCAGATTGGGGTCGTTGATGCCTGTCTTGCGGTGTTTCTCCAGGCGTTGCAGGTATTGATGCCATAAGGCCGCGATACTGGCGGCATGTTGTCCGTCACGTGACGGATTACCGGAATATTTATCCAGCCGCATAACCATGCCTTTCAAATAGCGGATGAAGTGCGGCAGCCGCTCCCAGGGTATTGCTTGCAGAAAGCCAGGATAAATCAGGTGATTGAGCTGGTCATTCAGTTCATTTTTGAGGCGGGGATTGCTGATGGTGCTGGCAGCCAGGCGTTGCTTCAGCGTCTGGTATTCCTGCGCGATGTCCTGGATCAGCCGGGCAACAGCATCGGTCACCGGGCTGAGACGCAGCCGCGCACGTTGTTTCTGCGCGTTAAATTCATTTTCGCTGCGCGGCAGCGGATCATCGCCGATGAAGGCGCGATCGCTGATGGCTTCGAGCATGTCTCGCTTGAGCATTTCCGGATCGATCAGCGTGCTCAACTGCATCATCGCCTGTTTGTGTCCCGGCAGATTTTTTTCAAGCAGTTTCATCCGGTCCTTGAGCTCGAAACTCAATAATCGCCGCACGCCTGCGCGCATATTGCTGTCGGCCGCTTCACGGGTATCAAACAGGCGGATGGCGACATGATCCACCTGATCGACCAGGGCTGGGTAACCCGTTATTTGTCTACCGGCGCGCGTGAAGGTGATTTCCTCAGGCAGATCGCCAAAATCCCAGCGTGTAATCATGTCTCGCTCGATGCCGGTTTGCTCGGCTGTGTCTGAGCGGGCAAAGGTCAACTGGGCAGCCTGCCCCAGCTGCGCTTGCAATTGCGCCAGATCGCGGCTCATGGCCAGTTCCTGCCCGGCATCGTCAACTACCTTGTAATTCATCTGCAAGTGCAGCGGTAACGGCTTGCCATCCCAGCTGTTCAATGGCACCTTGATTCCTGTTTGGCTCTGGATAAAACGCGCTAGTGTTTCTGACAGCAGCATGGGTCCTCCTTGTTCCTGCTGTTCCAGAAAACGGGTGACATAATCGGGTACCGGCACCAGATTGCGCCTGATCTGCTTGGGTAGCGCTTTCAGGTACCAGGTGATTTTTTCTCGCACCAATCCCGGTACAAGGCTATCAAATTGTGCTACATGCAGTTTGTTGAGGAAAGGCAGCGGCACGGTAATGGTCACCCCGTCCAGCACATGCCCTGGTTCAAAACGATAGTTCAATGGGAAAACGTGGCTATCAATGCTGATGGTTTCAGGGAATTGCACTTCGGTAATGCTGCCTGCCGCATGACGCATCAGGTAATCACGCGTGAGATACAGCAGTTGCGGATTGGTTTCCTCTGCCTGCTTACGCCATTTTTCAAAAGCTGTCCCGCCATAAATATCTGCCGGAATAATGGCATCGTAGAACGTGAGTATCTCCTGCTCATCGACCAGCACGTCCTGCCGGCGCGCCTTGTGTTCGAGCTCTTCGATTTCAGCGATCAGCCGGCGATTGTGTTCAAAGAACGGCGCTTTGGTCACGTACTCGCCTGCTACCAGGGCATTGCGGATAAAGATCTCACGTGCTTCTTTAGGATTGATTCTGCCATACGCCACTCGCCGCTTTGGTACGATCGTCAGTCCATACAGCGTAACGCGCTCATAAGCTGCCACCTGAGCAGGTTGCTTTTCCCAATGAGGATCAAAATAATGTTTTTTACAAAGCCTGCCAGCAATTTGTTCTACCCAGGAAGGATCAATCACTGCCACGCAGCGCGCATACAGTTTGGCGGTTTCGGTCAGCTCCGCTGCCACGATCCATTTGGGTCTGGCCTTTTTCAGCGTTGAACCCGGAAAAATGGAGAATTTGATGCCACGCGCGCCGAGATATTCGCCGTCACTTTCCGACTTGAAACCGATATTACCGAGCAAACCGGATAATAAAGCGCGATGAATCTCGTCATAGCTGGCCGGCACCTGATTCGGCCTGAATCCCAGTTCCATTACCAGCGTGTGCAGCTGCCCATGGATTTCGCGCCATTCACGCATGCGCCGATGGGAAAGGAAGTGTTCCTGGCAGTGGGCAATGAGTTTCTTGTTGGATTTTTTATGCTTGAGCTGCTCATCAAAGAAATCCCATAATTTAAGAAAACCCATAAAATCCGAGCGCTCATCGCGGAAAGGTTCATGCGCACGGTCGGCTGCTTCCTGCCGCTCAAAGGGCCGGTCGCGCGGGTCTTGCAGACTTAGCGCAGAAGCAATGATCAGGATCTCGCTCAGGCAGTTCTCCTGTTTTGCCGCCAGAATCATGCGCGCAATTTTCGGATCGATCGGAAATTTTGCCAGCCGCCAGCCAATCGCGGTCAGCGTATTGTTGTCATCTACCGCGCCTAACTCGGCCAGCAATTGATAGCCATCGGCAATCATGCGTGGCAATGGCGGCTGGATAAACGGAAAATTCTCCACTTCACCGATTTTGAGTGATTTCATGCGCAAGATGACGGCAGCGAGCGAGGAGCGCAGGATTTCCGGATCGGTGAATTCAAGGCGTGAAAAGTAATCATCTTCTCCATACAGGCGGATGCAGATACCACTCATCACCCGCCCGCAGCGCCCGGCGCGCTGATTGGCGGACGCACGGGAAATCTTCTCGATTAACAGCTGCTCGACCTTGTTGCGATAACTGTAGCGATTGACACGCGCCAAGCCGGTATCGATCACATAGCGGATACCCGGTACGGTCAACGAGGTCTCCGCCACATTGGTTGCCAGCACGATGCGGCGCACATTACCCGGCTTGAACACGCGCTCCTGCTCGGCAAATGATAAGCGCGCAAACAAGGGCAGAATTTCCACCCCTGCTCCGCCACCTGGCCGACTAAAGGCATGCTTGCGCAAGGATTCAGCCGTCTCCCTGATTTCACGCTCACCTGGCAGAAAGATCAGGGTATCGCCTGCGCCCACGCGCATCAGCTCATCCACTGCATCCATGATGGCCTGCTGCAAATCCAGTTCTTCCTCATCTTCTGACATTAACGGCCGGTAGCGTACTTCCACCGGATAAAGCCTGCCGGAGACTTCAATTACCGGCGCACCATTGAAATGCTGAGAAAAACGCTCGGCATCGATAGTGGCAGAGGTCACGATCAGTTTCAGATCAGGCCGTTTCAACAGCAATTGCTTGAGATAGCCGAGCAGGAAATCGATATTGAGGCTGCGCTCATGCGCCTCATCGATGATAATGGTGTCATAGGCACGCAGCAGCGGATCACCTTGCGTTTCCGCCAGCAAAATGCCGTCCGTCATCAGCTTGATATAAGTATCCTTGCTGACACTGTCCGAGAAGCGCACTTTATAACCGACGGCATGACCTAATGGACTATTCAGCTCGGAAGCAATCCGCATCGCCACCGTGCGCGCAGCAATCCGGCGCGGCTGCGTGTGTCCAATCAACCCCGCCACCCCACGCCCAAGCTCCAGGCAGATTTTGGGTAACTGCGTGGTTTTGCCTGAACCGGTCTCGCCACAGACGATCACCACCTGATTTGCCTCAATAGCGCGTGCGATCTCTTCACGCTTGCCGACGACAGGGAGTTCCTCCGGATAGGTCGGCTTGGGCAGGTTGGCCAGACGCCGATCCAGGTCAGTTACAACAGATGGCTTCATCAAAACGTAATGACAAAACAATGGCAAGCATTAACAACAACTTGCAAGATTAAAGAAAAATTAAATAACAAAAGAGCAACTATGATTCTCTGCTCACGATCACGGTCTCTTTCTGATTGCTCAGCGTACCCTGTTCGATAATCGCCACTGTTAACCGGGAAATGGCCACACGCTTGCCGGTGGTTTCTTCAGTGATATCCGTCTGCCATACCTGGGTACGGCGGCCGATATGCAATGGTGTGCATATGCCGATAACGCTGCCTTGCGTCACGGCGCGAATATGATTGGCATTGATTTCAAGCCCGACTGCGCGGTATTTCTCCGGATCGATCGTCATCCAGGCAGAAACGCTGCCGAGCGTTTCTGACAGAACGCAGTTCGCACCGCCATGCAAGATGCCGAAAGGCTGTGTTGTACGATTATCCACCGGCATGCGTGCTTTCAGAAAATCCGGGCCGATTTCAGTAAATTGTATGCCGATATGCACGCCCATGTTGGCGTTACGCAGTCCTTCCAGATAATCAAGCGTGTATTCCTTGAACCAAATCGTGCTCACTACTTCACCTTTAAAATAAAATTAGATCGAAAAAAGAGTCATATGCTGCAAACTTCGCTAAACCGGATATTATAAAGGCAGCGGATAACAAGTACGCCTCTTTGTTACTACCGCGCTGTTCCTTGGTTGTATGTTGATTGCGTTCAATGGAACAATAGATTTGAAATCAGTCCAGATCTGATCTGACAGGAGTGATTGACATGGCGCATAGTGCTATTTTTATAGGAACATCCGGCTGGTCATACGATCACTGGCAAGGCATATTCTATCCGCCAGCGCTTTCTCATAGCGGCTGGCTGCAATATTATGCAAAACATTTCAGCAGCGTCGAGATCAATAATTCCTTTTATCAGTTACCCGACAAAAAAATATTGCTGCAATGGCATGATGCCGTTCCAGCAGATTTTATATTCACCGTCAAAGCCAGCCGTTACATCACCCACATGAAAAAACTGGACGATCCAGAACACAGTGTTAGCGTTTTTTTGGAACGGATATGCGTTTTAAAAGAAAAGCTAGGGCCCGTTTTATTTCAGCTACCACCCCACTGGCACTTCAATCCCGAGCGCCTGGCCGCCTTTCTTGACAAACTCAGCAGCGACTTCAGATATGTCTTCGAGTTTCGCGATCATAGCTGGCATAACGCGCAGACTTATCAATTGCTTGCAAAGCACAATGCGGCATTCTGCATATTCGATCTGGATAGCTTTCTTTCACCGAGAGAAATCACGGCAGATCTTGTCTATGTGCGCCTGCACGGCCCTAATGGACCTTATCGCGGCAGTTATTGCAAAAACATATTATCCGATTGGGCAAATGCCTTCGCCAGCTGGTCAACGCAGGGTCACACGATCTATTGCTATTTCGACAATGACCAGAACGGCTACGCCGCACAAAATGCGCGCACCTTACAGGCCATGCTGCAAAATGACTGAGTTTTGTGAGTGTTGCCCACCCATAGCACTCCTATCTGGCGTATTATTGCGTCATTTCATAAGCATCATTTCAGATATTACATCGAGCGAACTATCGGCATAATGCTTGGCGGGAGAAAAGTATGAGTATTCTGTGGCAAGGCGCGAGAGGTCTGATCGTTAAAGAACTGCAGGCAAAATTAAAAGAATTCGGGTTTGATCCAGGGCCTGCCGACGGCATATTCGGTCCTGCGACCACTGCAGCGGTCACTGCTTTCCAGAAGTACCAGAAATTATTTGCCGATGGGATCGCTGGCCCGCAAACTTTCAGTACGCTGGAGCTGTCGACGGCTTCGGTAGAAGCGCCAACGCCTGCCCGGACAAAAGTTTTTGTCAGCTACAGCCACGCTGATGAAAAGTGGTTGAGAATGTTCCAGGTTCATATCGCCCCGCTGGAGCGCAGTGGTGTTGTTGACAGATGGGATGATACCAAGATTCTCCCGGGTAAAAAGTGGCGCGAGGAAATTGCTCAAGCCATTCAATCCGCAAAAGTGGCAATTTTATTGATCAGCGCGTATTTCATGGCTTCGGAGTTTATCGCCGAGAATGAGCTGCCGCCTCTGCTAGAAGCTGCTGAGCATGATGGCGCAGTTATCTTACCGGTGATCATCAGCCCTTGCGTAATGGGCAACCTTGCGACTTTTCAGGCAGTGAATTCTCCGTCCAAACCGCTCGTTGATCTGAGCAGAGGCGACAGGGATAGAGTATGGGTCAAATTAGTAGAGGCTATTACTGCAGCACTCAATGAATAAACCCGTCATAACTCAACTTTTATTTTTTAACCTTTCTTTGAGATCAGCAAACGGATTAAAGGTGGCACCTGTCATGGTATTGCCGTGATCGCTACGCCCTGCTGCATCTCTTACTTTGGCATGCTCGTTTTCATGACAGTAAGTGCACAATAATTCCCAGTTACTGCCATCGGCAGGATTATCGTCATGATTATTGTTTTTGTGATGAACTTCCAGCAGTTGCACAGTTTTATGATCGAAAGCACGCGCACAGCGGCCACAAACCCACGGAAAGAGTTTTAACGCCTGTTCGCGATAACCCTTAGCCCGTTTTTCGGCATTAAGCCGCGCTTGCAGTACTATTTTATCAAGTTTACTGGTATCCTTTGTCATCGCTGTCTCACTCAAAAAAACGAAAGAAAACATTACATCACAACAAGATATCGTTTCAATCTCTAATAAAACTTTCTGAACAAGCTCTCTGCAATCACTTTGAATTTACACTCAATCACGCATTAACGTAACAGGTAAATTCATTTTCACATGATGATTATCAAATTGGCAATAATTCATGTTTAACATCAATAGTTTGTAAACAATGAATTTCTTATCTCGCCGCATCGCTCATGTTGATATGGACGCTTTCTTTGCGTCAGTCGAGCTTCTCCGTTACCCGCAGTTACGCGGGTTGCCAGTCGTCATTGGCGGAAAATCTGATCACAAACCGGTAATAGAGGCAGATGGCAGTCTGCGTTTTGCCCGGCTGCGTGACTATGTTGGCCGCGGGGTAATCACTTCAGCCACCTATGAAGCACGTGCGGCGGGCCTCTCTGCTGCCATGAGTGTGATGAAAGCAGCGCAACTTGCCCCTGATACCATACTGCTTCCGGCTGATTTTGATGCGTATCGCCATTATTCGCAGTTATTCAAGGCAGCCGTGGCCAGGATTACTGCCCAGATTGAAGATTCCGGCATTGATGAAATTTATGTTGATTTAAGCCATCTGCCCGACGATAGCCTGACGCTTGCCAAACGGATCAAACAAAGCGTATTCGACGCTACTGGTCTCACCTGCTCCATTGGCATCACGCCCAACAAATTGTTATCAAAAATTTGCTCGGATCTTGACAAGCCTGATGGCATCACTATTCTTGACCTGACCGATATTCCCGAGCGCATCTGGCCGTTGCCTGTACGCAAAATCAATGGCGTTGGCCCCAAAACAGAAAAGAAGCTGGCATCACTTGGCATTCTAACGATTGGCGAGCTGGCGCAGGCCGAGCTCGGTTTTCTGCAGACGCACTTTGGCCGCAGCTACTCTACCTGGTTATATGAGGCTTCGCATGGTATTGATCATCATCCAGTCATCATTCACTCGGAACCCAAATCGATCAGCCGGGAAACCACTTTTGAGCACAACCTGCATCCACGTCACGACCGCGCTGCATTATCAGAAGCGCTTACTACCCTGTGTACACGCGTAGCCAACGATCTGCAGCGCAAAGGCTACCTCGGGCGCACCATCGGCGTTAAGTTGCGCTTCGAGGATTTTCATACGGTGACACGTGATTTCACCCTGACTACATTCACTGGCGATCCCCTCTCCATACGGCAAGCGGCGAGAGAATGTTTGCGGCGTGTGCCGCTGGAAAAAAAGCTGCGATTACTTGGCATACGGGTCAGCAAACTCGCTCCCAGCCATTCCCCACAGGTAACGCATGTCTTAGCGCAGGGACAATTGCCGCTTATGTTCCAGGAGCAATAGGCAGCATCCATTTGCTGGCAAGTGTTGCCAGCCAAGATTGTTTTCACTAGAAATTCATAACGTTAAGGGACAAAAATGTATGCATTTGCATTATTGTCTGCCAGCTTGCTATCCCCTAGTATCAGCATGCAACCAAACAGGATTGTGTTGATCTTCCTGCACTGCTTCAAGTGGTGTTCAGGAAATCGGATCAAACATTGAGTCACTTTGGTTATCCCAATGTTGCTATTTTGTAACGTCAAATGAAGGAGAATTTCGTAGGTGATTTGATCGCGACGTAGCTTATTTTCAATTTGAGAAAGGGGGTTGCAATGATTAACTCAAAATTTTTCTTACCGCGGAGAATCCGGCTCGCGGTGCTCTCGGTGATAGCGATGGCATTTGCTGGCGTACCACCAGCAGCAGCTCATCACGCCGCAGATAATGAACCAGAAGGAAAGTGCAACTTCGACAAGGGACTGACGCCGGAAGATTTGAAAGTTTGCGGTGAACTCAGCAAGCTTATTCCAGTGCCGAAAGATGCCATTCATGCCGGCCTGGCGTGGACTAAAACGTCGAAACCAAAAATCTGTATGGGAATGCGGCCGTCGGAGTATGCAGGCTTCCACCTTACTTTCAAGGATGATAATGGTCATGACCAGCTATTCGAACCTTTCAGGCACTTTGTTTATGGCGGTGCCGGCTTCAGTGAAGGAACGCATGGACTGGATGAAAGCAATACCAAAGGAAATACCGCACGCGAGAATTTCGTATGCTGGGATCTCACCCATGAAGATGCGTTCAAGCAAACTGATCATTTCAGCCTGATCGACGAAAATGATCCACCTAATGAGCTAGTGACCAAAGCGGAGTTTGCGCTGAATGATGCCGCTTTTTCCGATGCTGGCCATAGTAAGGGCCTGGATTACAACATGTTCTGCTCCGGTAACGTCGCACTCGCAGACGGCAGATGGCTGTTCATTGGCGGACACGACAAAGGAGGCAACAATGCTATCCGGAAGCTGACCGTGTTCGATCCCAGAGATGAATCCTGGCTGCCACGGGTTGTACCGCCGGTCAAGGCTGCCTATCTCGACATCTTCGATGAGCTGACGCCTGAAAGCCTTCCACAGGATTTTCCTGATTTTCCTGACGCCAACGATGAAAGCAACACCGATCCTGCAGATCCCTCCGACATGAAGTACCAGCGCTGGTATCCAAGTGGGGCGTTGCTGCCTGACTCGACAGTGCTCATCGTGGCCGGTACGGATCGAAATACCAGTTTGCTCAGAGGAAACCCTCCTGGGGGGGTCTGTACCGAGGAAACGCGCAACACGCACGTCAACTGCTCCCTGGTTACGCAGGTAGCACCCGAGATCTATGATCCCAAAACAGACAGCACCATTGCGCTCGAGAATGCACGTAAGCACCATAATACCTTTCCGCGCGTCTACCCGGTGCAAACCGGCAAGAACGCAAAAGATTGGAAGGTGGCGATCATCGGTGAAGCCAGTCCTAACTCACTGGAAAAGGACGCCAACGGCAAGTCCATATTGGGACGCCCGCTCCTGAGCGTCGCCAGGGGATACGATCCTTACACCTACACCGGCAAGACCTATCTGCTTGACGTGAAAGCTGCGAAGGCTGATTCCAATCGTGATATCCCGGCTGAAAAGCACTATCAGTTCGTGGATCAGGCAGTCAATGCGCATAATTTTGGCGCAGGTGCCCAGTTGTGGGAAACTGACAGCAAAGGTCATGGCGTTTCGCAGAAAGTGGTTCTGTTCGGTGGTGATTGCAGCGGCACAAATGCAGATCCAGCACCGGAAACATGTAAGCAGGATTTGATTGAAACGATCGACTTCCAGGATTCTCCGCCAAAATATAAACAGAGCAATGCCAAACTCTATTTGGAAGTTAATCAAAACAATACCACTGTCCTGCCTGACGGCAAGGTGCTTGTTTCAGGCGGTGCTACAGGACGAGGACCATGGAATAATTCATTCCACTTGCAACTGTATGATCCACAGACAGATACAATCGAAACGCTTGTTGACCGGAAAATCGCGGGGCACGATCATTCGACAGTCGCCTTGCTACCCGATGGCACTGTCGCCCTGCTCGGCGGCAACGCCACCGACTTGCATGGTGATGAGGGTCATATTGAGCTTGGCATACCAGTGGCCCAACTCTACAAACCGCCTTATTTCTTCAAAGGTGGTGTCAGACCCGAGATAAAAGATGCACCAGACGAGATCTCGTATCATCGGCGGTTCAACGTCCAGTTGGCCGAAGGAACAGGCACCATCCAATCAGTCGCCCTGATCGCTTTTGGCCCGATCACTCATAACTGGGACTGGGGCAAACGTTATGTCAAGCTATGGTTCGAACAGAAAAAAGACAAGCTGCTGGTACAAGCGCCAGCTTTCCCCGGCCTTGCCGTTCCGATGCATTACATGTTGTTTGTCGTGGATGATAAAGGTGTTCCCAGTGTGGCCAAGCTGATACAGCTAAAAGGCACACCAGCAAGTTAGTCGCATCACCGAAGAGCATTGATGTTGTTTCTCTTTACTGGAAACAGCCGATGCTCTTCGGCTTTTTGCATAAAGCAGATTGCCCATAAATCTGACTTCGGCTTTGATTTAGTGGTGGGAGAGGTTTTACTGCAACGATCTATTAGTGGTGGAGGATCGGTGGAGAAACCAGGTCACTCCTTTTGAAAGTGAACAGGAATAACACCGTGTATGCATTATAAAAAGCGTCGGCCAGAAACGGCGTAGTCGAGCCGATCAGCCTGTTCGACGGCAGTTCAAAAATATCCAAATAGAAACTCGAATACCCAGTCTGGTACTCAGCCTTATATAGCGCTAATTCAGGTAGTGAAATGGGTATCAAGGAACCTTGCACGGGTGGAATTCCAAAGAAAGTAGTGCCTAATTCAGTTCCCAGTGCCTTGACAACGATATTAATACGATAGGTTGCATTTTCCGCACCTTCCTGCACCGCATAACCATGCTGCCCGAGCCAGCCGGCAACAACGCCTCGCAAAAAATCTTTATCCGCACTAATTCCGGTGATATCAAGCTTCACATTCGCACCCTGCGGAATAGGCAGAGCCAACTCAGGTTGTTTGGATAGACTGCGCTTCGCTGCTTCACTAATCAGCAACTGCTCGGTGGCAGTCCTGACTGAATTCGTTATTTTCTGGGTAGCTGAACAGGCCGATAGCAGTCCAGCTAATGCAGCCCCTAAGCAAACAACTTTAACGATTTTCCTCATCATGATTTTTGCTCCTTATCGTTACTCATTGATTTTTTTCTTTTGTACATCAACAGTATTAAACCCAGTAGCAAACAAGATGCTGGGGCTAACACCATCACTCACCGCGCTGTTGCCCGCGTCAGCTTCAGCAGTTTCCCGTTATCTTCATCCGTCAGCAGATAAATCGCACCATCGGGTCCTTCTACCACATCGCGAATACGCGCACTATCCATCAACAATTTTTCTTCACTGATGACCTTGTGGTTATCGACTTCCAATCTGACCAGATGCCTGCCAGCCAATGCGCCAATAAACAGATTACCCTTCCATTCTGGAAACATGTTGCCGCGATAGAACATCATGCCGGAAGGGGCGATGGAGGGTGTCCAGTAGTAAATTGGTTCTTCAAACCCTTGTTCTGCATGTTCATTCTTGATAGGGATCAGCCAGTAATGAATGCCGTAGCTTGCCAATGGCCAGCCATAATTCTTGCCAGCTTTAGGAATATTGATCTCATCTCCGCCACGCGGCCCATGTTCATGAATCCACAATTTTCCGCTACCCGGATGAATGGCAGCACCCTGGATATGCCGGTGGCCGTAGGACCAGATTTCCGGTTTGGCTTTTGGATTATCAATAAATGGGTTATCCGCAGGCACCGAACCATCAGGCCGGATACGCACCAGTTTGCCGAGATGATTATCCAGTTGCTGCGCCTGATCCATATATTTGAAACGCTCGCCCAGCGTGACAAAAAGATTGCCATCCGGGGCAAATACCAGGCGTGATCCGAAATGATTCGCGCCATCTGTTTTAGGGTGTTGACGGAAGATCACTTGCAGGTTTTCCAGTTTCATATCGATCAGCTTTGCCTTGGCTACAGCAGTGCCCGCTAATTTGCCTTGCGGCTCTGCATAGGCAAGATAAATGAAATGATTTCTAGCAAAATCAGGATCCAGCGCCACTCCGAGTAATCCTCCCTGATCCTCGGCAAGCACGGCAGGAACACCTTTAATCGGCTCGGCTAATAACTTGCCATCGGCTGAAACGATACGAAGCTGCCCCGCGCGCTCGGTCAGGAGCATCCGGCCATCGGGCATAAATGCCATGCTCCAGGGATGATTCAATCCGCTGACCAGAACATTGACTTCAAGCTTCGACTGGGAAGATTGGGCGTGCGTAATCGAATAAACACTGCTCAAGATAATTAGCACGAATAACTTGGTTATCAGCAAGATACGCGTCATTTCTCATTTCCTCCTTATGCATGGCAAGAGCAAATCATCAAAATGGTATCAGTCAAACGCCATTTTTATCCTTAGCTTATTCTATATTTATCGCACTGCAAAATTTGGAGAAAAGAGACTCCGGTAAACAGCTTTAATCGCCTCATGCATTTTGCTGACGAATCAACGCCATGGCAAGCAAGAAGCTGCCAGTCAGACCCTACTCAGAATATCAATCAGCATGTTTGGCTTTTAACACTGCACCCTTGAAAACGATTCCATCCCAGCCATCGCGCATAAAATTGCGGATATTCTGATGATTGTTACCAGCAGGGTTTTCCAGTACATCTTTGCGATAATAGTCACCAAATAAAGCCAGAGTCTGGTTCTGATCTAATCCATGCAATCTGGCAAAGGCGAAAATCTTGCAGGAGCCTTCATTGCGCCCGGCTTCATTAATCAATGGCTGCCGGATACCATTACTGAATTCCGTCGGCTGATAATCATATGCCTCGGCAATCACTGCCATTGTTTCCTGAAAATCAACCGCCTGCCCTGCTTTAACACGTTCTATAAAATGATTAAGTGTCATAGAATTACTTCCAAACGAGGATAAATTATAAAACTCTTCGTCAATATCTTTACTGCTGTAATCGTTCGCGGTGAACCTGTCGAACTGTTCGTAACCAAAATTGGCCTTTACCGATATGCTGCTGCCAGAATAAAAAGTGGTCAGTTATGGTGGCATGTGATTGAGGTCAAATTTTCCGTGCTTCAATATGCAACCAGGTTCACAGTATATAGTCATCGTACTTCAAAATTCGGCATTAATACCTTCTCCCGCTGGGAGAAGGTTGGATGAGAGATTATGAAAACCAATTTTGAAGTACGATGAGTATAATCACTCACAGCATCATTTTTACCTCCAAAAATCTCTGCCCTTCTTTTTAATCAAGCCAGGTAAAAATTTATGTTTGCGCTTTCCTATATCGATCCGAGAGGTTAAAAATAACGCGCGAACATCTCCAGCGTAACCCCAATGATGTAAAGCACTGGTACACGTTCGGTATGCTGCTGTTAAATCTGAATCGTCCCAAAGCGGCAAAGGCTGCTTTTGAAAGATTGCTGCAGGTCGATCCGTACATGGCCAATGTTCGCCTTGAGCTAGCAAAACTATTGATTGATCAAAGCAATGAAACCTAAGCCTTCGAACTGCTTGCACCCATCCTGGAGAATCGCCCCTTATGGAAAACAATAGGGAATCCCCCTCATTTCAATCAGGATTTCACTGGCACCTTCAATCTGCTACAGGCCAGACTCAAGCGAGACGATGTACCCATGCTGCATCCTTCTTCCCTGACTACGCCTGCCAAAGTCGGCAGAAATGACCCTTGTCCTTGCGGTAGCGGGAAGAAATACAAGAAGTGCTGTGGTACTTAGGAGGAGGCAAGATATTTTCATAACCATGAACCCTTTCCAGTCTCAAGACCTACAGTTCATCCGATTGTCAGAAATGTTTTTGAATGTTATTTTGCTTGTAATTAAGCGTTGTTTTTCAATGTTGGCAGACATTAAGCAATTCTTTAAATTGGACTCCGCATGACAAAAATCAAAATTTTTCTTGCTTCTTCTAAAGAACTCCAGTCCGAACGCGAGCATTTCGAGCAGGAAATCTACCGCAAATGCAAAGCCTGGTTCGACCGGGGCATTTTTTTGCACCTCGACATGTGGGAAGACCTGTCTGCCCGCATGTCGCTGGCAGGCTCGCAGAGCGAGTACAACCAGTATGTCAAAGCTGCCGACCTGTTCGTGTTGCTGGTGCACAGCAAAGTAGGCATGTATACCGCTGAAGAGTTCGATACCGCTTTCGGACAGTTTCAATCAACGAAGAAACCATTCATCTTTACTTATTTCAAAACACCTGATGGAGTAACTGTTGATGCAAGCCTTGCTGAATTCCACCAGAAACTGAAAGAGTTGAATCATTTCTACAGCCCTTTCAAAGATGAAAATGATCTTTGGGTGCAGTTCAACAAAGAACTGGACAGGCTGGAAACGAATGGATTTACGGAATTCAAGCGAGAGGATAAGCGTCAGGCTGGCCGTACCATTACTCTGGGCGACAAAAGTATCTATATCGAGAAAGCCGGTGACAGCATGAAGATTAACATTCAATAACCGCACCCATCATGGACAAAACCAATCGGGATATCCAGCTAGGCCAGAAATCCCTCTATGTTGAGAAAATTGAAAAAGGAGGGCGGCTAAACGTAACCTATGCAGGTGAACGCCGCATCCCTCATGCCCTCACCTCGCCGCCCTTTCTCACAGAAATCTTTCTTGGCCGCCAGGATGATCTGCAGCTTATTCATGACAAATTGTTCGCTCCGGGTAGCAACTTGCTGCTGCTCGTGAACGGTGAGGGCGGCATCGGCAAAACCACTCTCGCTGCCAAGTATTACCACACTTACCAGCATGAATACATCCATGTCGCCTGGGTACTGAGCGAAAAAAGCATTGCCAGCGCCTTGCTGCTGCTTGCTGTGCCACTCGGTCTGCAGTTTGCTGAGCGGCAGGATACCGGAGAGCGCCTCGAAGTGCTGCTCACCGCCCTAATGAATCTTGAGAAGCCCTGCCTGCTGGTCATAGACAATGCTAACGAATTAGCTGATCTGGATGCGAATTACCAGCGGTTGCGCCGCTGCAGCAATTTCCATCTGCTGCTCACCACCCGCATCACCCATTTTGAGCGGGCTGAAGCATGCGCCATCAACGGATTACCCAAAGATGAAGCGCTTGAACTCTTTGAACGGTATTATCGCGGCCTCGACGATGGCGAAAAAGCACTATTCTTCCAAATCCGGGAGGCAGTGGGTGGCAATACGCTCGTGCTCGAACTGCTGGCCAAAAACCTGGCCGGGCAGAACCGTCTCAAACAACGCTATAGTCTGGCTAATCTGCTTGCCGATCTGCAAAGTCTAGGGCTACTGCAACTCAGCCACTCGCAGGCCGTGGGCACGGATTATCAAAGCAAGGACTCAATGCGCCGGGAAACCCCGGAAGCCATTGTCTCTGCTATGTACGATCTCAGCGGATTACCTTCGGAAGAAAGCGCGCTGCTCTCGGTTTTTGCCGTGCTGCCAGTAGAAAGTATCGCTTTTGCAACACTGGAAACACTGCTGCCCGGCTTACCGGAGCTCGATAGCCACCTGCTTTCCCTCGCTCAGAAAGGATGGATCGAGTACAACGAAGCAACCATTTCCTTTAAGTGCAGCCCCGTGGTGCAAGAGGTGACTCGGCAGAAAAATCCCAGCTTGCGAGAGCACTGCGCTCTGCTGGTGAACACATTGATTGAAAAATTAGCCTGTGAAGGCACGCATATTACGGGTTCTTCCTATAACGATGCGTTACGGTATGCCCGCTATGCGGAAGCAGTAATAAGAACTTTCTCGAAGAGTGCGGATGATAGCCTGGCCATTTTGAGCGAGCGCACCGGCAACTATCATCGCATCATTGGCAACCTTGAACGCAGTCTGTTCTTCTTTACGCAGTTCCATCAATTGGCAAAAGAACTGTTTGACGCCGACCCGCAAAATAAGAGATTCAAAGACCATTTGGCGATTTCGTGCCAATTCCTTGGCGACACGCACACGGCCTTGGGTCATCTCGATCAGGCATTGGCTTTCTTTTCGCAGTACCACCAGTTGGAAAAAGAACTGTTTGACACCTATCCGCAAAATGTGGACTTCAAAAACGGCCTGGCGATTTCGTGCCAATTCCTTGGCGATACGCACGCTGCCTTGGGCCATCTCGATCTGGCGTCGACTTTCTTTACGCAATTCCAGCAGTTGGCAAAAGAACTGGTTGCCGCTGATCCGCAAAATGTGGGGTTCAAAAACAACCTGGCGATTTCGTGCCAATACCTTGGCGAGACGCACACGGCCTTGGGCAATCTCGATTTAGCGCTGACTTTCTTTGCGCAGTTCAACCAATTGGCAAAAGAACTGTTTGATGCCTATCCGGAAAATGTGGAGTTCAAAAAGAACTTGGCGATTTCGTGCCAATTCCTGGGCAACACACACAATGCCCTGGGCAATCTCGACCGGACGCTGACTTTCTTTGAGCAGTACCACCAATTGGCAAAAGAACTGGTTGACGACTATCCGCAAAACGTGGACTTCAAATACGGCCTGGCACTATCTTATCAATGTTTAGGCTCGTTTTATGAGGACCAGCTTGAGGATTTAAATCAGGCCCAAAAGTATTACCACCAGTCAAAGAAGCTGTTGCTGGAATTAGTCAGCCGTTTTCCAGGTTATGTCGAGTTCGAACAAAATCTGGATTGGGTAACCAATAAACTGCCCGATGAGCCGTATTAACGAGCGTGCCTCTACTCATTCAGCCTTAAAACATAACAAGACGGACTCGCGCTCCTCCGAACACATTGAGCGGCGGACCCGGTTCAAAATAACGGCCAACTGCGGCATTGATACGTGTATTGGCATTGTAGCGCTCATCGAACAGATTATTGATGCCGATAAATACCGAGCCTTCGAGCCAGCGATGCTTCTTTTCCCATCCCAACAACAGTTGCCCCAGGGTGTAGGCATGATTGGTGACGGTATTGATATCGTTCACGAAAAACTCCCCTACCCGATGTACATGGAATTGTCCAAACAGGCCGGTGGGATGGCTGTAGCGTATCCTGCCCTCCCACCGATGTTTTGGTAGGCCGGGAAATGCGTTGCCTTTCAGATCGACATTATCGACGAGGTAGTGCTCGAATTCGAAATCTGAAAAAGTGTAGGCAATTTCGCCACGCAGTCCATTCCATACTGGTGTTGCCAGGCGGGCTTCAACCCCGAGTCTGCGCGATTTACCCGCATTGCGAAAAAATGCGCGCCCGGGAGCAGCCGCCAGCTCAAACGGTGTGATTTCATTACGGGTATGGATATGGAAGAAAGTGGCTTCATACTCAAAACCAGCCGGTTTGCCGCGCAGACCGATCTCCTTGCTCAAGGAAGTCTGCGCTTCAAGATCGTTATTAAATCCGCCTGTCCCTGCGGGATTGTTAATCAGTTCGGTGGTGGTAGGCGCTTCGAATACCGAGGCAATATTGGTAAAGAGCTGATGTACATCCGCCAGATGATAGACTAGACCTGCTGTGCCGCTGGCCTGCGACAGTGTTTTGGCGCCGGACTGATCACCATCTGCCAGAAATGTATCCTTGACCCGGTAATGCAGCCAACCCCAGCGTCCCCCTGCTACTACATCCAAGTTATCCAGCACGCGCCATTCATTGCGGAAGAATGGGCCAACATTTTGCACACGCTCGATTTGATCGAGATTCAACGCGCCCTGTACGCCAAAATGGTTATTGAAACGCCGCCGGTCATCATTCTGAATGCCGTAATCGACACCGAGCAGCAGACGATTAGCACGCTTCAGTAAAGTGTGGTCGCTCACAAACTGGGTGGTCAGTCCTCCTGTCCAGCGATCGAATTCCACTTGCCCGCCAATGGTAAACGGCAGCAGATTCTGAAAATCACGGTGCAATGCATGTGCAACCATGGTCAATGTCTGGTTAGCCGACAGGCTTCTGCGGTAGCGCACCGCGAATTGCTCCTGGTTAATAGACTCACTGGCGTTGAATAGCCGATTGTTCGCCGCTGCCTGCTTTGGGTTAGCGTTTGCCTCGGCAAGCGTCAATGCCCCGGGGTCCTTTGAATCAGGTGCATAAAACTTATGAAACAGCACCATCCAGTCGGAATCAGCGGATGTTTGGAAATTCAGTTTCACCTGGGAGAACACGTTTTCCATGCTGCTATGATCGCGCCAGCCATTTTGCTGCAGATAGGAACCAAACAAGCCATAGTCAAAATTCTCCCCTCGCCCGCCTGCATATAATTCGGATTTCAGGTAACCATATTGACCAAAGACGAGACGAGGCAGCAATTCGAATTTTTCGCGCGGCGAGCGCGTGGTAATGTTAATCATGCCGCCAGAGGCATTACCGAACAATGACGCGGATGGGCCACGTAAAATCTCCATGCGCTCGATCAAGGCCGGGTCGACCGCGTCAAGCTGCGTCTGACCATCCGGCAAAGTTTGCGGAATATCATCGACACGCAACTGAATTCCGCGTACACCAAATGGCGAACGTGCACCGAAACCGCGGATGGCTATGCGTAAATCCTGGGTAAAATTGAATTGATTCTGAAAAAATACCCCCGGGGTGCCTTGCGCAAATTCATCCAGCGTGGCGCCTGGTTGATGATCAGTGAATTTACTCCGTTCAATACGGCTAATCGCATTGGGAATTTGTTCGGGCTTTTTTTCGGTGCGTGTCGCAGTTACCGTGATGGGATCGAGAATGACAGGTTCTGGACTCTTGGATTGTTGTGCTTCAGCCAGGTTAGCTAACAGAAAAGAACCAAGCATGAAAGCAAGTTGGCGCGTTGAATAGCAGGCTAAGTTAATACGACAGACAAGCATTAATAGCAATACGCAAAAGTGAATTTCTTTCGGTTCCAAACAATTTAGTTACAATGATAGTTGAAATAACATGCTCAAGACATGCTGATTCTCGCGGCGCTCAATGTTTTTCAAGAGAAAACATGAGATGGCGGGCAAAGATGGCACAACCACTACGCAATATAATCAGAAATTTTGAAGGCAAGCGGATCAGTCCCGGTTAAAGCAGCAAAAGTTGCTCCAAAGTAGGAACTAGTTTATCCTTTGCTCCCTGTTATTTTTGAATTAGAAATTATTCCGCAAAAAGCGCAAGGAGAAGTGACCGAGTGGTTGAAGGTGCACGCCTGGAAAGCGTGTGTACGGTTTATCCCCGTACCGCGGGTTCGAATCCCGCCTTCTCCGCCATCTTACTGCCAGTAGATTACTCATCAACGCTTAGCATCCCCACATAAATAAATAGTTTACAGACCCTCATTATCAAAATACTCAGATACCCAGATAATGGCTGTCGGAATCATGTTCACCAGAATTTTTTTACGCGAATCAAGACACTCTCAATCTATTGCAAAAGATCTGATCAAGACAAATGAGCCATAAGGAAAATCATCGCTCTCATCGCACTGGCTGGTTACGTGCAGTCGTATTAGGCGCCAATGATGGTATAGTTTCGACTGCCAGCCTTATTATCGGGGTTGCGGCCGCCCATACTGACCGGGAAGGCATTCTTTTAGCAGGAGTAGCCGGTCTCGTGGCCGGCGCCATGTCCATGGCAGCCGGAGAATATGTCTCTGTCAGCTCTCAGGCCGATGCAGAAAAAGCCGATATTGCCCTTGAGCAACGCCATCTCAACGACGATATTGAATTTGAGTTCCAGGAATTAACAAATATTTATATCAAGCGGGGAGTTCAGCCGGAGCTGGCCGAACAAGTGGCTAAACAATTAATGGCTCATGATGCATTGGGAGCTCATCTCAGGGATGAATTGGGTATTTATGAACGTGTTAGCGCAAAGCCCATTCAGGCGGCCTTTGCTTCAGCGGGCATGTTTACCATTGGTGCTTCAATGCCGCTAATAGCGACCTTTATCGCACCTGCAGTCCACATTATTCCTATCGTTGCCAGCTTTTCTCTTTCCTCCCTGGCGATGTTAGGCACGCTGGCAGCTTATTTGGGAGGTGCAAATATCATGGTGGGCGCAATCAGGGTGACTTTTTGGGGAGCGCTGGCCATGGGGCTAACTGCTGTTGTAGGCAATCTCTTCGGAGTTGTTGCCTGACAATTAGCCGCGTCAATCAAGCGCATCAGCATTGAATGCGCCACAAGAAGCAAGATCAGATTCACTGGATAGAGGTAATTTAGCAGCCAGATTACGCAAGGCCGTCCGTAAGCCCTCTTCAAGAACCGGGTGATAAAAAGGCAAGCGCAATACATCCCAAACTGTTAGAGATTGATCAATCGCGAGCGCCAGTAAATGAGCCATGTGTTCGCCTGCTGGCGCGCACATTTCAGCACCGAGCAGCCGTCCGCTTTCCGATTCTGCATAAATGCGTAGCATACCTTTATTACGTTGTGCCGCCCGAGCTCGCCCCTGATTATCAAAAAGCACTTCACCGATTGCTATATTTTTACTGTTAAGCAATCGAAAATGACTTCCCACCACTGCGATGCCTGGGTCGGAGAAAACAATGGCAAGTGGTGTGCGACGTTTAAAACATATGATTTTTTCCCGTACTGCGTTTAGTCCCGCGATATGACCCTCATCTGCGGCCTCATGCAGCAATGGTAAATAATCATTGGCATCACCGGCTAGAAATACCGGAAGATCAGCTATCTGCATGGTAGTGGAATCCACAGGCGGCAATCCTTGTGCATTGAGCGAAACACCCAGTGTTTCGAGTCCAAGATCATCAATATTGGGGCGACGTCCAAGCGCTGCTAGCACGCCATCTACAGCGACCTCTGTCCGGCTCGTCCGAATACGCACGTGATTTTCTCCAGACTCAAGACGCAACTCAGCTTTTTCGCCTAAATACACTGGAAATTCCTGAGAAAATAAATTTAGTGCTATCTGATTGACCTGTGGATCGCTTAATCCGCCAATCAAATTTTTACTGCCGAACCCGGTCACGTTTACCCCTAAGCGAGCCAGTGCTTGCGCCATCTCTACGCCGATAGGTCCCATTCCAATCACCGCCAGGCTTGCTGGTAATGTTTCCTGCTCAAACAGAGTGTCTGTGGTAAATAAACGGTTTCCCAGCACATGCCACGCAGCCGGGACAATAGGACGTGTGCCAGTAGCGATAATAATGCTTTTTGCGCGCAGCTTTTTATCGTTGACTAATACCTGATTTGGGCCAAGCAAGCGCGCACGGCCAGGTATCGCTCGCACGCCAAGTACTTCAGTTGCTTTTAAGGTACTGCTTACAAAATCATCACGAAGCTTACGCACACGCTGCATAACGTGCGTCATATCCAACGTTAACTGATTTGCGCCTCGAACACCAAAAGCTTCAAATGCAGTACGCCGGTGATAGGCGTTGGCTGCTTCAATCAAAACCTTGGATGGCATGCAACCAACGCGTGCGCACGTTGTTCCCCATGGACCATCATTAATAATTACAAAGTTTTCGGTACGCTTCTTCACCTCTCGTAGTGCTGACAGTCCTGCGCTGCCCGCGCCGATAATAATGACATCCAGAATTTCATTTAGGTAATTAGCCATAACTGTTCTTATATTTGTGAGGGGCCGACTCAATAAATCTGAGTAATTTACTTCGTTATTGCTACAGGTGCCCGGTTAAAAGTTTTGACATGAGTAAATTTAAGCGTAGAATTAAACCAAGAAAAAGCAAGCTAAATGAGATATTGTTAAAAAGAGAAAATTATCAACAATATTGATTGCTAAGTAAATTAGATTTTTAGTTGCGATAACTCAAAAAAGAGTAAAGATTTTCCCTGCGGTGTTTGTTAAGGCTCATATTCTTTGAACCAAGTCTTAGTATCTGGTTGTAAGCTAAAGCGATGCTGTTGTGCGCTTCTCAAAGAAGAAATGCCTGATGCATACGGTAAACAACCCACTTGAACCATAAGGTTCAAGATAACAGCCTGACGGCATTTGCGGGGAAGCCATCTCTTCATATACTCTCCATTTCCAGTCTAAGAAACTGTTTGGAAATTCTGAATCCTAGCGTTAATGTAAGGAATTTTCTATAAACAGGCGGTATCATGAATCAACAAAAAGTGTAGGAAGCGTTATCCGAGTGACCTGAGCAATGGAGCGTGGCACTACTTAAAGCCCCACCTGCCGGTATCGACAGTAGGAAGGCCACGAGAGTTGAGTATGCGTCGTGTGGTAAATGCGATCCTTTATGTTTTGAAAACAGGTTGT
>NZ_JAGFJM010000102.1 GCF_024102715.1 Nitrosomonas communis | reverse complement strand
TTTTCATTTTCGAACCCGCCATATTCACGACTGCCTGCTTCGGCCAATTTTGTATGGGGTCTAAAACGTGGGATCACGATTGGCGGCTTAATAATATTGATTGTGGGCATACTTCATTTAGACAATTTTATGGGTGTATTCCAGCCATTTATTGATAAATGCCTGGAAAAATTGTTAGGGGTAATCTAATCGTTTTATTAACATCTTTTTTCCTGGAGACAGGGTAGCAATGCAAAAACTCAATCCAGGAAGTCTTAGTTTTGGTACCTTCTGATGCTGCCTTTGCCCATTCTGTGGAATGGGCGAGCGCTGCCTTTTTTCATCCAGACAGTATTCGGTCACGCCATGCGGGTGCTGTTTGTCCATGTCTTGCTTTTATCCAGATTTTAAAGCATGTGAAATGACAGAGAGTATTCCATGCAAATAGCTGGGATTTGATTTTCTATCTGTATTTTTTTAATGATGATGTGCGCGCCATTCTGCCGATAAACCGCTTGGTAGCAGTGGATTTGATGCTATAAACTAGTGGATATCGTTTCAGTAAAATCTCTCCGCTTATGAACAATACGGCAAGGGGAAGCCGGCAAAGTGAGTTTTGATTTAGAATTGGAATAGGAATGATGAACCGGAGATTTTTAACCTATAAAGGAGCGTTATCATGAAAACTGTAAAACAACTACTGCACGAAAAAGGGCATAAGGTTACTACGACTAGTCCGGATGCATCAGTGTTCGATGCCATGCAGTTGATGGCAGCCAATAACATTGGCGCTTTGTTAGTCATGAAAGGCGATAGGATGGTTGGAATCCTGACTGAAAGAGATTTTTCGCGAAAATCATATTTGTTGGATAAGCCCGTAAAAGACATGCTGGTGAAGGAAATCATGACGCGCCAGGTAGTCTATGTTGGTTTGGATAACACCAATGAAGATTGCATGTCGCTGATTACCGAGATGCGGGTACGCCACTTGCCAGTCATCGATGAAGGCAAAGTAATAGGGTTACTTTCCATCGGTGATATGGTGAAAGATGCGATTTCAGAGCATCAATTTGTGATCAAACAGCTCGAGCGCTATATATATGACACTCCTGAGATATAGAGATTGCATCACTTATTTGTCCACTCGTCTTTCAATCATGATGTCGTGAACGAGTAAAGCTACTGCTATCTATCGTGGTGCGCAACAAAGGCTTCTGTTGATTATCATCCAGCTTTGACAAAAAACATAGGTTATTTCTGTATAATGGTGCGCCGCTAAAATTGTGCTATTAATATGTAAAATAAGGATTTTAGCGGCCACCTAATAGACGGACTTGCTATATATATTATTTTCTGTTATTCCTGTGTGTTTGATTATTGCTAGGAATTAAAAAAAACGGGAGCATTCAAATGCAGCATGAATTTGGCAAACAAGTTGTTTCTTACCAACCAAAAAAAGGCGAACAATATATGAGCGCTGAGCAGCTTACATATTTCCGCAAGATTTTAGAGGATCTCAGAATTGAACTAGGGCAGGAAATAGATCGAGCGGTTCACGTGATGCAAGAAGAAGCAACAGTTTTTGCTGACCCTAACGATAGAGCTAGCCAAGAGTCCGATATGACGCTTGAGTTGCGTAATCGAGACCGGGAGCGAAAACTCATCAAGAAAATCGATGAAACTATCGCAAAAATTGATGCGGGCGAGTATGGTTATTGTGATAACTGCGGTATAGAAATAGGCTTGAAACGGCTTGAGGCACGGCCTACTGCTTCACTTTGCATTGATTGCAAAACGCTGGAAGAAATAAAGGAAAGACAGTTGGCCAAATAAACACTGTTCAACCTTTTTATCTTATTTTTTTTAGCATGTAACTATGTTCACGTTAGTTATCGAAATAGTTAGCTGCTATGTGTATTAACTAGAGTTTTTATACCCATCGCACTCTAATCCAGCCTTCTCCCCGAGGGGAGAAAAGTATCGATGCCAAATTTTGTAGTGCGATGGGTATAATGTAAAAAGGCTACCGGCTTCCAGTCGTTAGCCTTTTTACAAAATTGCTAGCTTTTTTTGCCACGAAGCAATTCAACGAATTTTTCGCTGAACTGGTATTTAGCGAAATTATTTTTATTGGGTTCAGTTACATTGCTAATGAAGCCATGAGCTTCCAAAGTTTTTAACTGATCTTCCAGGTTATCATGCTCATCCAGGAAATACGCCAGGCAAGGCTTTGTAAGACCCGAACTAAAACGCTGATTTTTCCTGAGAATATAAAACTCTCTCTGGAACTTGTAATCAGGATTATCCATATCCCGCTTCATTTCCTGCAATAGATTGGTATGTTGGCGCCATAACTCGCCAAATAGGTTATTTATTTTTTCGACTGCCTGCTGAGCCACGTATGTATTCCATGAATGTGCGATAACAACGCCCATTGCTGCACCGATTAAAAAACTGAATATCATGCTTAAAGTATCCATTCATATCTCCAAGATCTAACAAATAAGCTTTCTGAGTGAGGCACTATATTACGTCAAAAGAAAGCGTTCGTAGAGTGAAATTAGAACAGCTCTGTTCATTTCCTGATAATAAATTTGCAAAATTTTTGATGGCTGCGACCCACTCCGAGTCGATTTTCGGCATAGATCGGCTTGGCCGGTAGTAGGCGATTCGTCGGGGGAACGCCAAACAAGAACAGCACAGGCAGCTCTGATAGAAACTTCAATACTTTCGCCACGAAGTCTCTGCTGTACAGTCTCAATCAGGAGACGTCCTTGTCTCGCAGGGATTGCAACCTTTCAATCTTTTCCCGGGCACACAGCTCCATTCATGGCAAAACCATAGGCTTCCTGCAACTCCTTGCGCAGACGTTCGTACTATTTATGGGTATCTATTTATGGGTATCGGCTGGCTTGGCTCTCGAGCATTTTCCATCTCCACCTTAGCTTGATCGACCGAATCCTTGATATCGGCAGAGGTCAGATCAAGCTGTCGGGCCGCTTCCGATATCGGAGTATTTATTTATCTGCGCTTGTCATTCCACTGTTTCCGGTATATTATTTCTTAAAAAGAGAACGATCGGTCTACTTTTATAAAGAATAGAAATGCTGCTGAACATTCTTAAATACCAGATACCAATGTGAAATATTTATTTTTGTAATTTGTTTGTCATGGAGGTCTGATGATGGTTGACTCGGATATCAAAAATATCATCAATGGAATTGATCTTGAGCAATCCCAAGTCATATACGACCAGATCAAAAGAGGGGGTGACAGTGATATTGCCAGGCCCAGATATCACGCAACAGTCGTGTGGGACAACGGTTACCACACTACCACCAGCGTAAATGGTGGACGGATAATCATCGGTGATGAGCCGGTTCGCTATGGCGGAGAAGGTATGGGTGTCACACCGCAGGATCTGCTACTCACTGCGGTTGGCCATTGTCTTGCCGCCACGTATATCGGTGGACTGTCAGCTGCCCGGATTAACGTGGAATCGCTCCGCTTGCATGTTTCGGGGCGGATCAATTTCCGGGCGGCTTATGCGATAGAGTCTGGCAATCCTGGATTTGAAGATATAAAAATCGTCGTAGAGATACAAACTGACGCGCCGCAGGAAGAGGTAACCACTCTTTTGAAGAAATTGCAGCGGATAGCACCCATACCGGATACCATCATGCGCCCGGTTCCGGTAAATGTCGAGATTCATCACCATAAATACATTCCACATGACTGACATCCGGTTTTTACAGCAACTCTGCGGGTCGGATCATATGAATCAGCAAGTGTTTCTGATTGAGATCAGAAAGGAGATTAGTAATGAAAGTTAGTGATATCTATGATGTGACAGTAATCGGCGCAGGTCCGGCTGGCTTGTCGGCAGCATATGAATTGACAAAGGCAGGATTGACACCATTGGTATTGGAACGTACATCTGCCGTGGGAGATGTCTGGCGCAATCACTATGATGGTTTGCGTCTGAACACGGGTCGTTTCTTTTCAGCGCTACCTGGCAGTAAATTTCCACGATCTGTCGGGGCATGGCCTTCGCGTGATGAGGTCGTGCATCTGCTTGAAACATTCCCCGTTCGGGGTGGTTTCACTGTACAGACCGGAATCGAAATTAAAAAAGTTGGCTATGACCGTGATCGTGACATCTGGCTGATTATAAGCAGCGATGGCCGACAATTTGAATCACGGGCCGTTGTTATGGCAATCGGTACTTGCCGTATTCCGGTGATTCCTGAATGGGAAGGGAGGGAGACTTTTCCAGGAGAAATCGTTCATTCTTCAAAATTCAAACGTGCACAGGATTATGCGGGAAAGCATGTGCTCGTGATCGGCAGCGGTAATTCCGCGGCTGAGATTGCCAGCAGACTAACTGAATATGCAAGTTCGGTAACGATGTCTGTCAGGACACCGCCGCACTTTCTGCCCAAAAGCATTTGTGGTATCCCGTTTGTAGGTCTGGGAATATGGCTAAGTCATTTACCCAACAATTTGATAGACATACTGCTGGGTTTTCTGCAACGCAGAACGACGGGTGATCTGACAGCTTACGGCCTTCCGTTGCCAACTATGTCCCTCACCAGGCAATACGCTATAAGTAATGTGGTGCCGATCCTATACGGTCCTTTCGCTGATGACGTTCGTGCTGGTCGGATCAAAATCGTCGGGCCGATACAGAAAATTTCGGGGCGGGCGGTGCATATTCTGAACACCGTTGGAGTAGCACAGGATAGTAATAATACCGTAACGACATTGGAACCTGACATCATCGTTGCTGGAACCGGTTTTCGTACCGGAATTCCTGAGCTTGTTCAGATACCAGGAATTGCTGACGAGAACGGTAGGCCAAAAATTTCGGGTGACCAGGAATTCGAAGAAGCGCCTCGTCTTTACTTTATCGGACAAGTCAATCCACTCAGTGGTCAATTGCGGGAAATCCGTCTTGAAGCTGGCAGAATCGCCAGAAAGATCAAGAAACAGCTTGGAGCAAAATAAAATGAAAATATTGGACCTACCAGTGTAATGACCGATGTCGGCATGCTGTAACTATGATGCCTAGAAAAATATCAGTAGAGGAAAAAATACTGCGGACAGCGCGTCGTCTGTTCTGTCGTGTGGGTATTCATGCTACAGGTATCGCCAGGATCATTGAAGAATCGGGCGTATCCCGGCGTAGTCTCTATACGCATTACGGGTCGAAAGAAAACCTGCTCAAGGCCGTATTCGAGGCAGAGGCAAATATATGGTTCCGCTGGTTCGATTTTGATCTTCCGATGATGGAATGCTCTCCTATCGATCGCATCCTGGCATTATTCGATTTAATGCAGGACTGGTTCGACAGTGAAGATTTTTTCGGTTGTGTATTTATCAATGCCGTGGCTGAACATGAGAAAAGCAATGGCTGGATACAGGAAATTGCCAACGGGCACAGAGAGAAAATAAATGCCAAACTCCAGGCAATGGTGGCGGAAAGCGGCGCGCGGGATCCCGAGATAGTAACGGAAAAACTGAGCCTATTGATTGATGGCACTATCGTGACAGCAATGGTTACCGGTAATGGTGAAATTGCGCAAATAGGCCGACTGGCTGCCGAGGATATTTTGCGCAGTACAAAATGAATCTGCACTTTCATAATGAAGAAGTGAAGATAGATGGGGGTCGATAAGGTATATCGATCTTATGATTATCTGGAATGATTCCAAGGAGGAGAAATGGCTACAGTCTGGCAGAATTTATCGATCTATACCCGACGCTTTTTAATTTTTATCGGCATACTGACAAGTGTTGTTCTGATTGGCATGCAGTTTCATGTAAGTTCTCAGGGGGATATGTCGGAAACTTACCCTAAAGGCTTTCGTGGCGGTACATGTACGATTGAGTCCGATACACTACTGATCGGCTATTCCGCTTATTTTATTCCCCATGATTACGAAATACCGGAAGATGCATTGAGTGCAATGTCTGTTCCCATTCTGTGCGGCAAGGTGCCCAGTCCCGGCCTGCTCAGTATTACCATCGATCTGTTGTATCCCGTATCCGCACGAGAACAGCCCGTGGCACTCAGTCTGTCCAGAAAGATGAATGAAAAATCAGAGCAGCCACTTCTGTCGATTCCCGCCAGAAATTATCAGTCAGGCATTATTTCACAGGAAATTCGTATTGATGAGCCGGGAGAATATGTACTCTATCTCTCGGGGGTGGACGAACACCGGACTGATTTTAAGCTGGAAATACCAATCACGGTAGGCACGAAATGGCATGAGCCTTTGATCCAGTTCTGGCCATTGTTATTGTTATCCATTGCGGCCGCTTTTTTTTACAATTTCAGGCGAATAGTTGATTAGTTTTTCTGTTGTCTTGCATGAAAAAGTATCAACTGAAGAGTCTTCTGAAGACTTAACGATAAAACTGGTTGGATATTTATGCTGCATTGAAACAAGCAGTCAAACTGTTTTTTCTTTATAAATTACATTAACGGAGAATTCAATGGCAGGTTATGTTGACGATGTTGCTATTCCTTATGATCAAGGTCTCGGCCCGGTGCTTTTCGAGCATTATGGAGCTGAAATTGCACGACGTACTGCGGAAAGATCACTCCGAGACGTGCTTGAAGTTGCCGCTGGTACCGGCATAGTAACTCGCAAGTTGCGTAATGTACTTGCCAAGAACACACGACTGACTGCAATCGACATCAGTGATTCTATGCTGAATGTCGCCCGTACGAAATTTCTTCCTCATGAACAGGTCGCGTTTCAGATCGCCGATGCGACTGAGCTGCCTTTTGATAACGAAACATTCGATGCAGTGGTCTGTCAGTTTGGGGTGATGTTCTTTGATAAAGAAACGGCTTTTCGTGAAGTCCACCGAGCATTAAGATGTGGAGGGCGTTACCTGTTCAACGTCTGGGACTCGGAACACTATAATCCATTCGCTAGTTTAAGTTTTGAGGTGCTAAAACAATTCTTTCCATCAGATACGCCCAGATTCCTGTTTGATCCCGTTTCCTGTCACGAAATCGATCCCATCAAAGAAATGCTTATCCGTTCAGGCTTTGACCGAATCGTTATCTCAATCCAGCGACGGGAATACGATATTCCGGATGTATTAGCCTTCGCACGGGGAATGATGTTCAGTCCAGTTATCTTTGAAATAAGAGAGCGGGGTGGTATTGATCCTGAGAAGATAATCGAAGCGTTTGCACAAGCACTGATAAAAGAATATGGTTCAAACCCCACACGTTACCCGATGCAAGCGATATTGTTTGAAGCGGAAAAAACATAAGTTCAG
>NZ_JAGFJM010000046.1 GCF_024102715.1 Nitrosomonas communis | reverse complement strand
CCGCTGATCTATGAGATCAATACCTGGGTATGGCTGGGTGAGTTGAGCCGAACATATCGGAGACCCGTGACCCTGGCTACAGTTCCCGATGAGGAATGGGATACGCTTGCTGTTCATGGCTTTGACGCAGTCTGGCTGATGGGAGTGTGGGAGCGCAGCCCCGCCGGCATCGCCATCTCAATGCGGAATGAAGGATTGCTGGCAGATTTCCGTCGCGCCCTGCCGGATTTTTCGCCGCAGGACAATGTCGGCTCACCCTATTGCGTGCGCCGTTATGTCGTGGATCAGCACCTGGGAGGTCCGGAGGGACTTGCCGTTGCCAGAAAGAAGCTCGCTGAGCGGGGCATACGCCTGATTCTCGATTTTGTACCCAATCATGTGGCGCCGGATCATCCGTGGGTCACGCAGCACCCGGATTATTTCATCCAGGGCAGCAGCGACGATCTGGTGCAGAAACCAGGTGAATTTTTCCAGGTCGGCGACAAGGTGCTGGCGCTGGGGAGAGATCCCTACTTTGCGCCCTGGGCTGATGTGGTGCAATTCAACGGGTTTCATCCGGAATTACGCCAGGCGATTATCGAAACGGTAGCATCGATTGCCGAGCAATGCGATGGGATGCGCTGCGATATGGCAATGCTGCTCATGACGGCCATTTTCGAGCGCACCTGGGGATTGCGCGCCGGACCCCGTCCGCAGAAAGAGTACTGGCCGGAGGTCATCCGGGGGGTGCGGAAGCGTTTCCCTAACGTCCTTTTCATCGCGGAGGCATATTGGGACAAAGAGTGGGCGCTTCAGCAACAGGGGTTTGATTATTGCTACGACAAGCGGCTATACGATCGCCTTGAACATGATGCCGCCGAGAGCATACGCCTGCATCTTTGTGCCGATCTGCCTTACCAGGAGAAGCTCGTCCGCTTCATTGAGAACCACGACGAGCCGCGTGCCGCTGCGACGTTTGAAGGCCAGCAGGCGCGGGCTGCTGCGGTGACGTTTGCCACCCTGCCTGGTGCCAGATTGTTCCATGAAGGACAATTCGAGGGACGGCGCGTAAGACTTCCTGTGTTTCTGCGCCGCCGGACCGATGAGCCCCCGGATCACAATCTTCAGCAGTTCTACCATGCCCTTTTGCAAATTCTTCGCAACAGAGACTTCAGGGTAGGGGAGTGGCAATTGTGCGAGCGCATCGGTTGGCCGGACAATAGCAGCTACCTGAATATGGTCGCCTGGTGCTGGCAAAAAGAAGCGGACCGCCACCTGATCGTCGTCAATCTTGCAGCAAGCCGTTCGCAGGCGCGGATTAGACTGCCATGGAGTGATCTCGCCGGCCGTTCCTGGCGGCTGAGCAATCTATTGCAGGAAACGGTATATGATCAAGCAGGTGATGAACTGCAAACAGCGGGTTTGTACGTGGACTTGGAGCCGTGGGGCTATCACGTTCTCCACTGTGAGTGTAGTTGATTGAACTGGATCGGATGGGTGGACATTGCGATAGACAGGTGAATTGAAATGGCATGAGTTGACTGGCAGTCACTTGCAGTGGAGGTAAACATGATTTCGCCCAAGAGCGTTCAATTGTTTTGTATTGTTTTCAGCACGATTATACTTACTGGCTGTGGGGAATTTGCCATACACGATGTGGAAAGCTTGTTATTCCCCGGCTTTTACAGGTCTGAAGTGATCGGATTTGTGGCGGGATTGGGAACGACCTTTGCCGCTTTGCCGGATTTGATCGGGATGCTCAAGCGAAGATCAAGTAAAGGCATGAATCCGCGCATGGCTGCCATCATGGGTGCTTTCCAAATCTTATGGGTTTACTACGGTTTATTGATTCTTTCAAGACCTGTGATTCTTTGGAATATCATCGCAGTGCTGACCAATTTCCTGGTGGTAGGCGCCTATGTCTACTTTGCCCGCAAAGAAAGCCAGAGTGAACAAGTTAAGGAATAACAAGATTAGCTTGTCGAACTGCTAAGCAAGCTAACATTGATCTTCGACAGGCTTAGGTCGAACGGCGTCTATGTAAAGGTTTTATTAAAACGATATGTTCCATGATGGCATTACGCCGCTTGATATTTATCCGCTTTCATGTGTGCGGGAGGCACTGGCGATATGACTCACATTTTTAGTTTGCGGTCAGAGATCAGGATAACAGGCTTCCTTCTGTTTGTTCTTTTCATGACAGGGTGTAGCAGTGTCCAGCCCAGGTGGACAGTACGCACCTCATCGACACCGTTTTCATCCTCATCGGATCTGGCAAGTTTGGAACAGGAAACGGTGGCGCTGTTCACGCCACTAGCACCAGTACCCATTCTGCGGGGGGATGAAGCGGTATTGGGTCTTTACCTTGCTGAGTCCATCAAAAGAATCGCTCCAGCCTGGAAAATGATAGACGAACAGCAAACGATCGGCCTGATCAACCGTCACGGATTGACGGATGAATATACACGTTTGCGCCAAGGCGCTGATCAGAGTCATATCCTGGAGCGCGCGTTATTGCAAAAAATCGGCAAGGGTATCGGCGTACGGTACGTGTTTCAACCCCGCTTGGCATACATTTCACAAACGATGACGGATCGATTAGAAGCGCCGGTTGCTCCATTCCTGATCTTGCAGACGCGTTCTGCCGTGATGAGACTTTCCCTGCAACTGTGGGATTGCGAGAGCGGTGAACCTATTTGGTCCTCCGTGGCGGAATCTGTCGTGCTAAACGAAACGGCGAGTCTTGAGCCCATGTTTATTAAGGATGCTGCACGAGCTGCGTTCAGTAGTATGCTGACTGACTTGCTGACTAGAAAAACATCATCAAAATATACTCGTCTGGATCGATTTCTTGATAATTTGATTCACGAACAGAATGAATGAGGATGAATAGAGCAGGTGTAGATTGGTCGGCATGCAAGAAAATTCCGCTTGCTGTCTGGATCGCGATGTTATTTGTCATGTTTTCTGTGAAGGCGTTCTGTATGTCAACCGAGCCAGAAGGTGATGTGACAAGCGCGGATCTCGAGTCGATAACATTCCATTCGAAAGTCTTTCAGGCTAGTCCCGTGACTTTTGCGCACGGTGAGTTTCGCCTGCCTGCCGTGCCACAGTCCGCTTCCGAAGTGGTGGTGAAGCTTACCGATGAACGGGCATTCGGAACGCTGCACGGCAAGTCAGCAGCTGCGATCGTGATGGTAGCCACTTTGGGCGGGACGGGGACGTTTTCTGAACTCGCCCTGTTAATTGCAAACGCCCAAGGCTGGATCAATACCGATACTGTTCTGCTGGGTGATCGAGTTCAGGTGCATACGGTGACAATCGAGGACGATCACATTGCAGTTGCACTGATGACGCATGGCCCGCAAGACCCGCTGTGCTGTCCAACCATGGAGGTCATGAAGCGTTTTGCCGTGAAAAATGACCAGCTCATCGTATTCAGTGAAACAATACGCCAGCCGCAATCGCACCTTATCGGCACAGTCTGGCAGTGGCTGGACACTCGTTACAATAATGATACCCAGACAGTTCCTGTCAACCCTGCCGACTACACATTACAGTTTATGAGTGAAGGGAAGTTAGTGATCAAGGCCAATTGCAATCTAACGAGGGGACATTATTCGATAACGAATCAGCAGCTATCGATGCTGATCGCCCACGCTACCATGGTGCCCTGTGAAGCGGACTCGCTCGAAAACCGGTTTGTGCAGGATCTTATGCATGCAGCAATCTTTTTCTTTCGCGGTGGCTATCTCTACCTTGATCTGAAGTATGACAGCGGAACGATGAGGTTTTTGCCACAGCAGCAAGAGTAGCTATGCGCTTTATTTCCTTGCTGCCTGGTTTGTTAATACGGATAGCCGTTTGCACCATTCCAGCAAGGCTATCGCCTTTGCTGTCCTTCCTGATAGCCTCGCTGGTAGGCGCGCGCCTCAGATTTCTTGTGCTGATCGTAAACATAACCACCTAACAAACCCGCGCCCGCACCAATGGCAGCGCCCATTCCTGCATTGCCCGCTATGGCACCAATCACAGCGCCGGTTGCTGCGCCACCCGCCGTTCCCTTAAGCATGCGCTGTTCTGACTGGGACATGCCTGCACAGCCAGCTATACCGAGTACCATGACTGCTAAAATTATCAGACGAAGAATTCTTTTCATGATCATTACTCCTGGAAAAATAGCAAATGGAATTTACACTACCCATTAATCCGCACATGGAAATTTTTCTATCAAGAATTTCATTACCGTATCCACGGTGCGCTCTTGCAAGTATTCAGGATGAGCTTTCACCCATTCGACATATTCTGCTATGGTTTGGTTGCGGGATGGCTTTGGTGTGGGAGGGCAAACCAGCGGGCTGAATCCCGGTTCACTGTAAAAATCATGCTGATACTGATAAACACCAACCAGATAGCCATGACAGAAGTGGAGGGCCTCTTTGTAAAGCGGATCTGTGGGAGGGGCTGTGCATAACTCCATGATATCCTGCGTGTTTCTTGCCAGAAAGTTATCATTTGTCGCCGCTTGCGACTGTGTTGCCAGACAACCCATCATGATCATTGCGCTGAAGTACTTTCGATAAACGGATATGTTCATAATTTTTCCTTTATAAATTAAACAATAAAAAGCTAAATCACATTTCTTTCCAGTTTATTTGTAACTTCCTTTATTCAATCTGGATTTTCTGAAAGACTCCCGGAATGTCATATCAGGCTTAGAATTCAGTCTCGACAAATTACGATAAAGGAGCTTTGCAATAGAAATCAGTTATTTGGTTGTTTTGGTAAATTCACACTTTTCTTTAATAAGGGATGATGCATTGGGATGGCCAATTCCATTGGCAATCAACGCGACAACCCGCTCATCTTTGGTATAGCCGACATGAGCTTCCAGCGGATTAGCAAGACCCTGAACATCAAATGCATTAATGATTTTGGCCACATTGATCGTGATATTGGTGATGCTGGCACATAATCTGGAATCGAGATATTTCTCACTAAAATCCGCCGCTATGCCATAGCTTAATAAATCATTGGGATCACTGAAGGCGATAATGGATGTTTCGCTGAGCATGCGCTGCCTGTAATGAGCACCCTCAGGCTCACAATACGCTGCTTTCTGTCCAACTATTTCGGGAAGTTCTCTGCCCAATTGCAGGACGGGCAGTTGATTGGATAGCATGAAAATAGGGATATGTTTGTTTCGCAGTGTTTCGATTGCTTTGGTTGTCGCTGCGGTCAAATGCCCTGAAGGATCAAACTTCTCCGGATTTTGCAGCATATCGGCAATGCGTTGAAAGCCATCAATGGTGATACGACTACCTAAGCTATGTGAAATCACAACATAATCATCATTGCTTAATTTGTCGACATGCGCATCGCCTACGCCCTGGCAGATATGTGTTCCATTCTTGGGGAGATCTTGCCAATAGTGTGTTGCCATCCAGCAGAATGATTGGGCAAAGGCCGCCAGGATGAGCTGCCTGCTTTTCCCTAAATAAATAATGGGATCAGGCGTCGTGTCATTACTGAATTTCTTTAGCGCGCTATTGATTCTGGCTCTGCGGAAATCGTGCTCCCCTGAATTATCAAAGGCCAGCAACGCTTTTTCTGCTCGCGAAATTTCCGACCAGGTGAGTTCATAAAATGTGAGTTTCTTGCCTGTATCTTCGTTCAACAGACGCGTTATGCGCAAATTGCCCAGAGTTTGCTCAGGAAATAAAGGAGCGGTCAGGGTGATATTCTTAGGAGTTTCCGAACGGCTGTCTAAATTTAATTCTCTGGCTAATTTTTCCAGAAATTGGGTCGAATAGCCCGGAATATGATCGCCTACGCCATGCACCATCAGGATTTTAGTTTCCCCCTGTTTTCTGGTCAGCCCTGGCTCAATACCGACAAAAGGCTTGCCGTGCACTTGGCATATCCGTGTATCTTCACTTTCAGCTTTTTCTAACAGGGCTTGCGTCATGCCTTTACTGATGCTGGTGCAACCCGATAAAAAAAAGGCAAGTGGCAGAAGGAAAATTAGCCAGTTAATTTTTATACTTAAATAGTCCTTTGCTGTCGTGCTGTGGCGATTTAAGCTGTTATTTCTGAGCTCAATGTATTGCTGGAGCAGCATTTTTAATCTCCTCTCGAATACGACGCGAAAAATCCATGGCGCCATCAGCTGCCTGCGCCCGGCCATTAATATGAGATTTCTGTTGTAACTCGGCAAAAGACAGGCCATTAGTTTTTAGTCTTCCGTGTTCATATAGCAGTTGCGGCACATAACCGCTTGCCAGAATTTTCCAGCTGAATGGCGGGTGCTTCGGATTGACACGCGTATTCAACCAGATGCTGGTGGTGCAGTTAGTCGTTAGCGTGTTGTAAAACTTGGGTTTGATCTTCAGTGCATTGATTTCATGCATATATTCCAGGAACAATCGACGGCCATCCTCGATGGAGCCAGCGATGCGGTAAATATAAACATCCTCCGGTGGCTCATGGCGATAATTGGTACGCAGTCGTATCACATCGCGTTCATCAGCCACCACGTAGATGAGTTCATATTGCCGGAAGAAACCTTTGATAGAAGAATAGTCCTCACCTTTCTCCTTGCGTGTTTCGATGGAAACGGCCAGATTGTCGCCGCCTTCAAAACTGAAGCTCAGAAATACGTGGGCAATGGCAGGCCCCATCCAATAGGAAACCACCATATCCACTGCCTCCAGTTTGCGCAAATCGAAGCGCTTGTCGTAGTAAGCGGGCGTGTAGTCAGTTTCGCTGCGGTAATCGAAGTTGCGGATGTTGTGCACAGTGATCACGTCACCTTCAATTATGGCGTACGGCAGCACCGCTACATCCGTCTGCCAGTCTCGCTCATTGGATGGTTCGATGCCGAACCACCATGTTACTAGCACTGAAAACAATACGAAGTGGCCGGCGACAGCCTGCCAGCGCCAGCGGCGAAAGCAGAATGCAATCAGCATGGCGAGCGATACAATGCCAAATACCGCAGCCAGAATGCTACGCACCGTATCGCTATACGGTCCTGCCAAGGTGAGAGCAAGAACTCCCCAGCTGCCAGCCGTTGTCAGCAGCAAGCCAAGCAATACCAAGCCCGCACTGCGGATGAATCGAGTCCCGGTGCGCTTCATCAGGAGTAGCCTGCCAGCCTGATATTGCTTCCAGCGCCACCACTGGAAGCGGAATGGAAGCAACAGGATAAGTTTATTCGTCGAGCGAAGGCTATGTTCATATCTGTGTCTACCTTATTGCAACATGCCGCCTCACTGGAATGATTACGTGCCGAGAAACATTCGCCCTGCTACCTTGTGTTCCTACAATGCTGGCAACCCGGTGTGACAGTTATTTTGCCGTGTAACACCAGCCTTCAAAGCAGGCTGCATAAGCAGCGGTTGCGGTACATTACTTCGTTGCGCAACGCTCGCTTCTTTGCTGCTTGTTTGCAGCCTTCCCTTATGATGCCGAACGCCTCACTGTACTAATGGAATAGCATCGGCAAGCTCGTACCGCACGATAGCTCGAATTTTGCTCTCAATCTGGAGGTAACGTGCTACCTTTGCGCCCGGAAGAACTGCGCTAAGTTTAGGTACATATGTCCGCTTTAAATTAGCTTCAGCCATTTCGATGGCTATGACTTCATCAATCAATCGGGTCGCTGTTTCATTTAACACCGCGCCCTTGTTGAAGGCTGTGGCATAGTCATCTATCACCTTCGCCAGGCGCTGATTGATCTGGTATAGTTCTTTCTGGTAGGTATCGTAGACAGGCCAGAATGCCTTGGCTTCTTCTTCAGTCAGGTTCATATTACTGGCCACTACCAATTTCTTATCTGCAGCAATTTTCTCACGCAGGATTTCCATGTTGCTGACTACACTGTCTTCGCCAGCGTATGTAGGTAACGTCAGGACTGCAGCGCAAATCAATAAAGCAAGACACAATATCTTCGTCACGTATTTCTTCTTCATACTTCCTCCCGTCAGAAATTAAAGTAAGTGATTCAATTGCCGAAATGTTTTTCTTGATCCGATAATCATTGTTTCTTATCTTTGTCACCATCACAATACGTGTAAACACCTAGTCTGAATGGCTAGGTTTGTTTAAGTCAGGCTGAAAACTTGTATTAATGTGGTGTTTTTTTTTGATCAAGAGACGCGGGGGAGGAGGGGTGGGCTAATATTACCTTCATTGAAGGATGTTTTTTTGAAGCAGCGTGAACCGGTTAGCCGCTGTTCATCATCATTGATGTAGTCACCTGGCGCGTTGGCTTGGTGAATGGACTGACCGCCCGTCAAAGACTGGAAATCAAAGTTTGCTAGGGATAGAATTATAGCCGTACAAAAAATGGGTAGGAAGCGAAGCGGGTGTAATTGATATGTCCTTAAGATGCGAGCGAAAATCGGCAAACGCCCTGTCGGATATGGTTCTGGCAATACAAGATCGAGTATGAACAAAGGCTGGCGGAGTGCTACAAAAACCTGTGTGTCGCTATACTTTTTTAGTAAGATGGGTAAAGAAGGTGTAATTCATCAAAATTGACGCAATGAATAGTGATTTATAATCTTCATCCGTTCAAAAAATATCAAGCTGAATATGCATGAGCATAAAAGCTTTTGAGCTGTCAGTTAAATTCATGTCCGTTTTTTCATCCTAATAGTTTCTAATGAAAAGTCTGATTTAAATAAATTTAAATAATTACTGAATACACTTTGTCTTTCATGCAGCATTAGATCTATTAAATAGCATATCATTATCCATAATTGCATCGATTGCATTTATATACAGATCAAAATAGTTTCTTTAGTTGAGAGGTCGAAAATGGAGTATTGCTATAAGAATTCACGCAAAAGTCTTAGCCGTGGGTTCACATTGCTTGAATTGCTGGTGGTGATGGTGATCATCGGCTTGCTGGCAGCTTATGTCGGTCCCAGATATTTCTCGCAGGTGGGTAAATCAGAAGTCAAAATGGCACAAGCCCAGATTGATTCATTGGAAAAAGCATTACATCAATACCGCTTAGATGTGGGTAGCTATCCCACGACCGAGCAAGGATTGAATGCGCTTATGGCACGGCCAGGCAATGAACCAAAATGGCAAGGGCCTTATCTTGGCAAAACACCACCGCCTGATCCTTGGGGACAGCCATATCAATACAAGTATCCAGGAGAGCGTGCAGAATTTGATCTATTTTCCTTAGGAAAAGATGGTCAGCCGGGCGGTACCGGTGAGGCAGCCGATATTACCAACTGGAACTGATAGAGAAGGTCAATGCGCTATACCGTGAAAGCAGTGCTTGCCAATCAAGGCGCGGTCTCGCTCGAACTGGATGCGGCCAGCGAGCAGGAAGTCCGGCAGCAGATTGCCGCGCAAGGCGGAATGGTGCTGAGCGTGCAACGAAGTTTAGGAGGGTGGCTTCCTAAATCCAGAGCACGTTTTCCACTGACTCATTTTAGCCAGGAATTGCTTTCTCTGTTAACGGCGGGGCTCAGTTTGGTGGAAAGCATCGAGACGCTCATTGAGAAAGAAGAGGATAGCAGCGTCCGTAAGATTATCCAGGAAATTCTTGCGCGCTTGTATGAGGGCATGACCTTGTCGCAGGCATTGGAGACCTACCCTCAGATATTTCCTGCGCTGTATATTGCAACGATCAGGGCAAGCGAGCGGACGGGTGATTTGCCGGAAGCGTTGACGCGCTTTATTACTTATCAGACACAAATGGATCTGGCGCGTAAGAAACTGGTGGGTGCTTCCATTTACCCAGTGCTGTTATTGGTGCTTGGACTGCTTGTGGCTGTTTTTCTGCTGCTTTTTGTGGTGCCTAAATTCAGTGCGATTTATGAAGATATCGGCGCGGATTTACCCTGGCTATCCGTCATGCTGATCAAATGGGGGCGGCTGGTGCACGAAAGCGGCTGGATGTTGGCGGGCATCGCTGCCACGTTCTTAGTGCTGACGGTTTATAGTTTCAGCCGGTCTGCGTTTCGAGCGCGTTTGATGCAGGTGTTATGGCGTATCCCGGCCATTGGTGAACGTATGCGGATTTATCAACTTGCCCGCTTTTATAAAACACTGGGGATGTTACTGCGCGGTGGCATACCGATCACGAAAGCGCTGGAAATGGTGAGCAATCTTCTACAACCTCATTTCCGTCCCAGGGTCATCGCAGCAGCAGCCCATATCCGTGAAGGTAAAACCATTTCCAGCGCGATGCAGATGGCAGAGTTGACGACCCCAGTGGGCAGTCGCATGCTACGCGTAGGCGAGCGTACAGGTCTCATGGGAGACATGATGGAGCGTATTGGGGGATTTCATGATGAGGAAATTGCACGCTGGGTTGAGTGGATGACCAAGCTGATCGAACCATTGCTGATGGCGGTTATCGGTACGGTTATCGGCGGTATCATTATTCTAATGTATATGCCTATTTTTGAGTTGGCAGGAAGCATCAATTGATTGAAGCAAGTCCACAGTCTTCCATGCCATCGATCGATCTGCATCAGCTTGGTCAGGCGCGCCAACAGGCTTTAGCCCAGAAAACCCCGGTCATCAAAGTACTGGAGGAAACGTATGGTTATTCATCCAGTGAGCTGATGGAGGAGCTGGGCCGGCTGCTGCGGATGCCATTGCTCAGGATGGAAGATTTGCACGAATTACATCCCGCTTTTGAAATTTTGCCTTTTGCTGAAGCCGTCAAGCAGGAATGTATGTTATTCCATAAAGCTCAAGAGTACGTGCTTGCGGTGGCTGATCCATTTTTACCCAATTTGCATGCCTGGGCGGATGAATACATCGCGCTAGGGGTCACGTGGCATTTAGTGCACCCGGCTGATCTGTCAGCGTTTTTCGCTCAACAAGAAAAGAATATGCGCGCGATGGATAATGTGTTGCCAGCGGAGCAGCAAGGGATAGCGCAGGCAGGCATCGAGGATTTGTCGTTAAAGACGATCCATGAAGGTACCAGTAAAGTGGTGAGACTGGTTCATTCCACCTTGTATGATGCGCATAAATCGCAGGCTAGCGATATTCATCTTGAAACGATGCCGGGCGCGTTAGCAATAAAATACCGGATTGACGGTGTCTTGACTACCATCGGTGTGATGCAGGGTCATGATTTGGCGGAGCAGGTGATTTCTCGTATCAAGGTCATGTCTGATCTCGATATTGCAGAGCGCCGCATACCTCAGGATGGCCGCTTCAAGGTTTCCATTCAAGGGCGGGAGATCGATTTTCGCGTATCGATCATGCCGAGTATTTTTGGCGAAGACGCAGTGCTGCGGATTCTGGACCGGCAGGCATTGACCGATCACGTTGAGGGGCTGACATTGAATCAGCTCGGTTTTAATCAGGCGGCCATTACCAGTATACGCCGGCTGAGTTCGGAGCCTTATGGCATGCTGCTGGTAACCGGTCCTACCGGCAGTGGCAAGACAACTTCACTGTATGCCGCAATCTCAGAAGTTAATCGGGGCGATGATAAGATCATCACGATTGAAGATCCGATCGAATATCAGTTACCCGGTGTTTTACAAATTCCGGTCAATGAAAAAAAAGGGCTTACTTTCGCGCGTGGACTGCGCTCAATTCTGCGGCATGATCCAGACAAGATTATGGTGGGTGAAATCCGTGATGCAGAAACGGCCCAAATCGCGATACAGGCCGCGCTAACTGGTCACCTGGTTTTTACCACGGTGCACGCCAATAATGTTTTTGATGTGATCGGTAGGTTTTCCCATATGGGGGTGGATCCTTATAGCTTCGTTTCAGCCCTGAACGGTATCGTTGCGCAAAGATTAGTCCGTTTGTTGTGTTCTCACTGCATGGTAGACGAGCGGCCTGACGATCAATTGATTGCAGAATCGGGCATTACTGCCGACCAGGTGGAACACTATAAATTCCGTGCTAGCAAGGGATGTGGCCAGTGCCGCGGAAGCGGTTACCGGGGACGCAGCGCGATCGCCGAGATATTGCTGTTGAATGACGAAATTCGTGAGCTGGTTATCGCCCAGGCTACGATACGCCGCATCAAAGAAGCCGCTAGAGAGAATGGCACCCGTTTTCTGCGGGAAGCGGCGCTTGAAATGGTCAAAACAGGACAGACTAGCTTGCAGGAGGCTAACCGTGTCACGATTGTGGCGTGATCAGCTACAGATTTTTTTTGCACCTGGCCGCGTGGACATGGTGAGGACGTTGCGGGGTATCAAAGCTAATCAAGCACCCAGAATTTCGGAAGCCTATGAGTATCCACCAGCTGCTGCCATGTGGCAGGTATCTTTACAACAACTTGAACGGCTGATTGAAAAAGAGAACGCTTCCTCAAATCTGAAAGGTGCCGAACTGCTGATTACGCTTTCAAATCATTTCGTACGCTATGTAGTTGTTCCACCACAGCGAGAAATCACGGATCTTGCTGAGTTATTGGCTTATGCCAATTTTCGCATGCGTGAAGTATACGGGGAACGAGCCGGCGACTGGATTACCAGTATAAGTGACTGGGATCCCTATCGCGGAGCAGTATGCGCTGCAATCGCACGAGACTTATATCATGAGTTTGAAGCGTTGGCATTACGCCATCGCATTGCATTAAAACAGATAGAACCCTATTTGACTGCTGCTTTTGATCAATGGTGTGGCGCGTTTAATGATAAACGATTCTGGTTCGTGGTGGTTGAGCCAGGACGGCTGTGCATGGTGTTATTTTCTAACGGTCAGTGGCAAGGCATACGCAATCAGCGAATCGTGCATTCGGCTGCAACAGAGTTATGTGCTGCACTTGAGCAGGAGGTCATTAATTCCGGCTACCGGGAGCCAATTGAGCAGGTATATCTGTTTTCGCCTGAGTATCCAGAGCTGGAATTGCCGACCGGTGAAGGGTGGCAATTTGCCTATTTACCAACTGAAAAAATACCAACACCGCTGCATTTTCCTTCCATTATCGTAGGTAGCAGTGAGGCAGGTCATGCGTAGCCTAAAACTGAGGTTTCCTTATGCAGGGCAACAAGCACGTAGTGCCGATTATATTTTGCTAGCATTAGGACTGCTTGTTTTTGTGGTGTGCCTCTATCAGCTCAAATTGATCATGGAAGAAATTGCGCATTGGGATGCGCGCATTTATCGTCTCGAGCAGCAGCAACAGCATAGGAAGACACCCAGAACGCCGATTGCGCGCATTACTCAGGAAACACAGCAGGAGCTCAAGCAAGCAGATGAAATTTTGCGGCAGATCAATTTACCATGGGAAGCATTGTTCGATTCGCTGGAATATGCTGCAAGCAAGGATGTTGCATTATTATCAGTGCAACCGAATGTAGCCAGTCGCGCAGTGCGCATCAATGGTGAAGCGAGGAATCTCGCAGCGCTCACTGATTTTGTCGAGGCGATAGAGCGCGAAGATGTTTTTGAGAATGCATATTTACTCAGCTATAAAGTGAAAAAAGAAAACCCCCACCGACCAATTGTTTTTTCTCTGACAGCCACATGGATCGACTTACCTTAGAAAGACTATTGATCCAAATACGCTGGCAAATAACTCGACTGAGCTTAATTGGGAAAATTGGCTTGGGTTTGCTCGTGCTCTCAACCGTGTTTTTTTGGGCAGCAGTTTTACCGCAAGAAGAGGAGCTCCATAAACGCAAAGGGCAAGCAGCATCCATGCAGCAGCAAACGCAAATTGAGTCAGTTGAACGTGCTAAATTAGATGATAGTCAAGCGCTACAGGTTTTTTATGATTTTTTTCCAAATCTTGATTCATCGCCCTACTGGATCAAGGAATTAGATAAAGTTGCTAAAAAGCGCGGGATTGAGTTGAGCGGCAGTGAATACCGTTTGATGCAAGAGCAGGGAGCAAAATTGGCGCGCTATGAAATGGTTTTGCCTGTTCGTGGCAGTTACCCGCAAATTCGTGCGTTTATTGCCGATGTGCTAGCGGCCGTACCCGCAATGGCATTGACTGATGTCGTCATCAAGCGCGAAGATATCAAAACGGGCAAATTGGATGTGCGCCTTAGCTTGAATCTTTATCTGCATGGTTGAAATGGAAAAACGGGCAACCAATATTCGCAGATTGATTTTGGCTGCTGCACTTGCAGCCACGCTGCTTGCAGTGGCATGGTTGGAAGAGAATGATGCTGACATAGAAGAGACTGTGCAGCCGGTGCTGCCGACCAGATCTGCAGCAAGCAGCGCGCGCACCAAAAAAAGCGCACCAGGCCTTCTGCAAGTTGAGCAATTAGGGCAACGAAAATTTAGTGCAGATGCGGACGATATTTTTGCGGCTACCTCATGGGAACCGAAGCGACCACTGACCGGTTCTGCCCAGTCACCGTTTGGTTCTGGGCAAGATGGCAGAACTGCGCCACCGCCTGTTGTGACATCGCCGCCGCCGCCCCCTCCACCCGCAGCGCCCCCTTTGCAGTTTAAATATGTTGGCAGACTTACAGAGGGAAAGATAATTCGTGTCTTTCTTTCTATGGCGGAGAAAAACTATATTGCGAAAGTGGGGGAGCGCATTGAGGCAAACTATCGGGTTGATCGGATTAAGGATGACGTGATCGAATTCACATATTTACCGCTGGGTGTCAAACAAACCCTTCTTATCACTAACAATAACCCTGGAAAGTTTCAATGAAATTAGTCAGATTTGTTTTCATTGTTCTGCTACCGATTGTATTCGCCAGTTGTGCGACCTATACCACTCGAAATCAGGCATTTTTAGAAGGTCAGCAAATGATTGCGCAAGGTCAATTAGATGCCGGCTTGAAGAAGCTTGAGCAGGCGGCCTATGAAGAGCCTGATAACAAGGAAATTCGCACTGTCCTGTCACGCCAGCGTGAGGCGATTATCTCTCAAATAATCAGTGAGGCAGAAAATGCCCGATCAGTGGGAGATCTGGATATGGCGGCACTGAAGTTCCGCCATGTGCTGGAAATTAATGCGAATAACGAGCGTGCTAAAACCGGGTTGGAAGCGTTGAATCTGGAACGACATCAACAATCTATCATTAATCAAGCGAGAGAGTCGCTCGCCCGGAATGATATAGAAGGCGCCGAGACAGCGGTACGAGCGGTACTCCAGGAAAATCCGATACATGCAGATGCGCGCCAGTTAATTAAGGAAATCAACGAGCGAATTGTCCGGACGGAAGATCCTGGATTGGAGCTGATCACTGCTTTTAACAAACCAATTACCATGGAATTTCGCGATGCCAGCCTGAAATCCATTTTTGAGCTGATATCACGTGCAGCAGGGATCAATTTTGTTTTTGATAAAAATGTTCAGCAGGAATCAAAGACATCTATTTTTGTGCGCGATAACAAAATCGAAGATGTTTTGAAATTGCTGCTGATGACCAATCAGCTTGCTTACAAAATTTTGAACGACAATTCATTGCTGATCTATCCTGATACTCCGGCCAAGCAAAAGGAATATCAAGAGTTGGTTGTGCGTAGCTTTCATGTGGTCAATACCGATGTCAAGCAGATGGTTGCGATGATCAGAGGATTGGTCAAGGCTAAGGATGTTTACGTCAATGAAAAACTCAATCTTTTTGTCATGCGCGATACGCTGGAAGCGATACGTTTGGTAGAACGCCTGGTTGCCATTAATGATTTCCCTGATCCGGAAGTGATGCTTGATGTTGAAGTATTGGAGATCCAGCGGAGCAATTTGACTCAGCTGGGCCCTAATTTCCCAGGGCAGATTACTTACACTGCGACACCAGCCGCATCGGGTAATCCAGCCGAGGCGGCTGCATCGACCACGCTTGATCAAATCACATTTGGTTTAAAGAATTTCTCGGTCAGTAACCAGGTTGTGATAAATCTAAGAAAAGATCTTTCTTTTGGCGACATACTGGCCAATCCGCGTATCCGTGTCAAAAATCGCGAAAAGGCTAAAATTCTGATCGGCAGCCGGCAACCGATTGTTACCTCCAATGTCACGGGTACTGCTGCTACGGTATCCCAATCAGTTACCTTCATTGATGTGGGACTGAAGCTGGAAGTTGAACCCATCATCGCTCCGAATGACGAGGTGTCTATCAAGGTGATGCTCGAGGTAAGTTCCATTACCGGTTTCGAACAATCTGGTGCTAGCAGATTTCCGATAGTGGGGACGCGTACGGCAGAAACTTTGCTCTCGTCAAAAGATGGGGAAACACATATTCTGGCGGGCTTGATTAACGATGAAGATAAGAGAGATTTGGGCGGTATACCGGGACTGATCGATACGCCGATACTTGGCCGGTTATTCTCAAATAACCGAGTGGATCGTAAGAAAACGGAGATTGTGCTGTTAATTACGCCGCGTATCGTACGTAACGTCATGCAGCCGACCAAATTGGAGAGTGAGTTCCATTCCGGCACAGCGAATGCTGCTGGCAGATTACCCATAAGTATCCGGAAAACATCAGCACAATCACTGGCCATGGCGCCGGCCGGCCCTGCATCACCTTTCCACTCTATTGCTGGCGGAATGGCACAGCCAATACCGTCTACTGCCGAGTCCGAGGCTGCGCTTAATCCTTTCGCAGCAGCCGCGGCAAGAGCGAGTTCCGCTTCGCCGACACTGTCTTTGCTGGCGCCTGCTACTGTAACCATGGATCGGGAATTTACCGCTACAGTGAGACTTGTTACTCAGAATACCACCCTGGCGAGTGAGCTTAATCTAACATACGATAAAGATATGCTGGAAGCGCTGGATGGTGGCGAGAAATCCGGAGTGCGTACTATCAAGTTGGGGAGAGAAGAACCAACTGGGATGACGGCAGTCTTACGCTTTAAAGCGATTAGTGCAAATCCGGGTGCTACTGAGATTGCCATTCAAAATTTAACCACACAAGATGACAAGGGAAATCCGGTTGAGGTCAGTTTGCCACCGGCGGCTAGTATCGAAATCCAGTAGTATGCAAAGGCAGGGGGCGAGATTATTTTCATCTGCTTGTCATGGGTTTACGTTGGTCGAGCTGATGGTGGTGGTGGCCATTGTTGCTATCTTGGCTGCGGCAGCGATGCCGTTGCGCGAGATTGCCATTAAGCGTGAGAAGGAACAAGAGTTACGTCTGGTACTGCGGCAGATTCGAACAGCGATCGATGCTTATAAGCAGGCTGCAGATGAGGGCGTGGTAGAAAAGAAAGCAGATGAGGCAGGTTATCCTCGAAGATTGGAAGACTTGGTGGAAGGTGTGCCGAATATCAAGGATCCTAAAAAAAAGATGATCTATTTTTTGCGGCGCTTGCCGCGTGATCCGATGTTTGCAGATGCTGATCTGGCCGTGCCGGATGCAGATACATGGGGAAAACGTAGTTATGCAAGTCCGCCCGATAATCCGGAAGAAGGGGACGATGTGTTTGATGTCTTTTCGCGTTCAGAGCAGAAGGGTCTGAATGGAATACCCTATAATCAGTGGTGAATGAGAATACCTAAATGTTGCCGGCATGCCGGTTTTACCTTAATCGAGTTGTTGGTTGTGATGGCGGTGATTGCTACATTGCTCAGTATTGTTGCACCCAGATATTTTAATTCAGTCGATCGCGCCAAAGAAGCAGTGCTGCGGCAAAATTTGAGCATCATGCGCGATGCGATCGACAAATTCTATGCTGATAGGGGAGTCTATCCGCTTAATCTGGAGCAATTAGTAGAAGAGCGCTATATCCGTGCCGTTCCAATTGATCCGATGACCGACAGCGCTTTTACTTGGATCGAGATTCCTCCTGCCGACGAAGAGCTGGAGGGCATGTATGATATACACAGCAGTTCTGATAAACAGGCATTAGACGGAACATTTTACGATAAATGGTGATAAACAATCACGCCGGCCATTCCTGTGCAGAACAAGGTTATATCTATTTATGGGCGCTATTTGCCGTTGCGCTGGCAGGGGCTGTACTCGCAGGCGTTGGTCCGATGTGGCAAATTGAATCCCAGCGGCAGAAGGAAATAGAACTGCTCTATGTGGGCGATCAATTCAAGCGCGCAATCGAATCCTATTACAATAATTCAAGCGGGAAAGCAAAACGGTACCCAGAATCGCTTGAGCAATTACTGGAAGATAGGAGTTCATTGGTAATCAAACGTCATCTTAGAAAAATTTTCCGTGATCCCATGACCAATAGTCTTGACTGGGGATTGATCGAGCAAGCAGATGTGGGAATAACAGGCATCTATAGTCGATCAGACAAGGCCCCGCTCAAACGAGCAAATTTTCCAGAACAATATTCCGGTTTTGCGGAAGCGAAGAGCTATAAAGACTGGAAGTTTGTTCATGCTGGCGGCGAGAGCGAAACGAAATCACAGCGAGCCAAAACGCCTCAAGCAGGTTCGCCGAATACTGCTCCTGCCAATCCTTTTGCGCGCGATCAAGCTACAGCGGGTTCTAGTCCTTTTTCGCAAAACCAGCCAGCAAGCGGTGATAACCCATTTTCACAAAATCCTTAATGACCGCATGGTGCCTGTCTTTGAAGGATATTTTGTTTGATAGCTAAGTGAGGATGAGATGGATAATTTGATGCGAGCATTAAATTATCCATCTATGTCTCGCAATCGTTAGCTATACTGTGAAGGCTATTAAATATGCCGTAGCATAAGAACTGGTTTGGTTTTTTTTAGTCTTAATGATTTTATTAGCTCGATTCAGATGAAATTTAGAATGCATTGGATATTATTACTACTCGGGCTAGCTGGGTGTACGCAGATCCCAAAAGTGGAAAGCTCGCCGGAAGCCAAATTTGCTGATCAGGCTTCACAGGGTCAGTCGGAATTACCCGCTCAAGAACTGACAAGCGAGCTTTTGTTTGACTTTTTACTGGCCGAAACAGCATTGCAACGTGATAACCTTGAGGTGGCGGTTGAGCGATACGCTAAGCTGGCTAGAAATACACGTGATCCGCGGATTGCCGAACGTGCCACCGAGGTGGCGCTTCGTGCGCGCCGGCCTGGTGAAGCAGAAGAGGCTGTTGCCTTATGGGTTGAGCTGGAGCCAGATTCCATCAGTGCGCGCCAAGCTGCGGCAGCATTGTTTGTGAGCACTGGGAAACTTGACAAAGCGCGCCCTCATCTTGAGAAATTGCTGTCGTCTGAGAAGGATTCCGTCGACAAGGCTTTTATGCACTTGAGTAGACTGTTATCACGCCACAGTGATAAAAATGCAACGCTGCAGTTAATGCAAAAGCTTGCAGCGCCGTATCCTGATTTGCCGGAAGCACATTTTGCAATTTCCCAAGCTGCCTGGGCTGCCAATCAGCTTGAACTCGCACTTAAAGAAATGAAACAGGTGCTGGTATTGCGTCCTGACTGGGAGGTTGCCGCGATTCATCAAGGCCGGATTTTGCAGCGGATTGCTAACGCTGAAGCGAGAGCTTTTTATGAAGGCTATCTGGAGAAATATCCAAAAGCCAATGATATGCGGATTGCTTATGTTCGCATGTTGATGTCGGAAAAAAATTTTGCTTCAGCGCGCGATCAGTTCCGAAAATTGATGATGGAGAATCCACTGAATGCAGATGTTGCTCTTGCGGTTGGTTTGTTGTCTCTGGAGTTAAATGATTTCGATGGCGCGGAAGAAAATTTTAAGAGAGCGTTGGATTTAGGCTATGAAGATCCCGACAATATCCATTTTAATTTAGCGCGGATCTATGAAGTTACGCAACGGACAGATGCTGCTCTCGAGTCATATCGGCGAGTAAAAGGGGGTGAACGGTATTTACCTGCTCAAATCCGTTACGCTGTTTTGCTGCTGAAAAAAGAAGGGATTAATAGCGCGCGTCGGCATTTGCATCAGTTAACACCCGAAAATGAGCAGCAACGTACCCAGTTAATCCTGGCGGAAGCGCAGTTATTACGGGAAGTTAATGCGCATCAGGAGGTCTTTAATTTACTAGACAGAAATTTGGAAAAGATTCCAGATCATCCCGATTTGCTTTACGATCGAGCATTAGCGGCAGACAAAATTGGTAAATTTGACATCTTCGAGCAAGATTTGCGCAGGCTGATCGAGTTAAGGCCGGATAATGCGCATGCATACAATGCGCTGGGCTATAGTCTCGCAGAACGGGGATTACGTCTGCCAGAAGCATTGGCGTTGATCAAAAAAGCAGTCGAGTTATCGCCAGACGATCCATACATTATGGATAGTCTGGGATGGGTATATTACCGGATGGGAAATCTGAGTGAAGGTCTCAATTATCTGAATCTCGCGTTTTCCTCTCGTCCTGATCCAGAAATTGCTGCTCATTTAGGTGAAGTGCTTTGGGTTAAGGGAGCAAAAGAAGATGCTGAGAAGGTTTGGCGCTCGGCGCTTGAAGCAAATCCAGGCAACGAAGCATTGCTGGATACCATGAAGAGATTGATGCGGTAGCAGGCTTTTAGTGAAGTATTCGAAGAGCGGCAATACGCTGCTCTATTTTTTTCATCAACTGCTGATATTTGGGTGTATCAATACCACCAAAACGCGCCGCAAACTCTGACTCTGACATAAATTCAGGAAGATCAGACCAGGTCGGCATTAAATCAGTATCCTTTAGTTTAGTTGCCATTACCTTTTGTATTCTTAATGCTGATACCTGACTTGCAATAGCTTGTTCAGCAAATCGTACCCCGGCGCGATTGGCTGCCATATCATTAAAGGAAAAACCGCTTCCAGAGCGCGAATCCTCAATTTCTTTATAGAGACCGATCGCATCCGAAAGCATCGTGTCTGCATAAGCAGTGATGGCGGCAGAGACCATGAAATGCTTAGCAAAATCATCTCTGCCATCAAGGGTAACCTTAAGATTGGCAGGTTTTGGCAAGTTATTCACTTCAGGGAAAAGCAATTTAAGGGGTAAGCCTAGTACATGGAATGCTGTTGCCAGAATGGCCGCACGATTTTCTGCTATAGGATTATTGCCATTGATTGAATGTTTGGAGGCAAGACGCATTGCATGAGTGAGCAATTCCGAGAGAGGGATGGCTGCTCTGCTTTTAAAGTGATAATTGTTAATCAGCATGTGGTGATAACGAAGCACTCTTGCTTGTTCCTGTTTGCTAATGACAGGCATGCCAATGACTATTTTACTTGCTTTATCAAATAATCCTTCTTTCCAGCGATAAACGATGCTGAGACTCTCCTGAGAGATTCTTATCTGCTGGAGCGCATCCAAGCCTGCCCGGAATTCTGGATGATTATTTTCTAGCCAATGCAGAAATTGCTGGGTGAATCGGTTGGTAATATACTCCGGTAACCGGAGACTTCCGATGCGGATTGATTGAGGTAGCGGAAAATGATTGGCGTCAGTAAAAGTGGTTTCAAAATTTAGATAGCCACGAAGTACATTGCCGGGAATAGGATAGCTTAATCGCAACAATGCTTCGCCGTCACCTAGCGCTGCCTGCGCGCGGCCATTAACAACAAGATGTGTCAAATAATTGATCATTATATCAAGATCTTCTGGAAGAATGCTGACGGTTGCTATTTTCCCTGACTGAGTTTTATGGCGATGGTTGTCGATGATGTGCTTAATGCGTGCGATATGCTCAGGAGTAATATCAACAGTTTTCTCGACATGAGGTTTATTCTCAATAGCAAGATAAAGTATTGCTGCGGATGAGAGAAAGAAGATTAGAAAGCAGGCAGCTATTAACCTGAAAAATATGCCCAAAATTTTTTACCACCAGTAACGATAAGGCCCATAGTAGCCCCTGAAGAAAAAAGGATAACCGTAGTAGTAGCCAGAGTAAGGATAAGGAGGATAACTATATCTACCTGGACCGTAATAATAATATCGATAATCTTTTGGCCATAAGTAGATTGCCGTTGCTGAAATAAGTGGGACCCTTATGATTTTGTTGCCGATGGTACGTTCAATATCACCTTTCAGTGTTCCTGCCACAGTTATCTCGCTATCTTTGGCATAGACAGCGGGATCCAGGAATTCGCTACTCTCAATCACAAAGCGGCCTTCACTTTCTTTGTTTAATTGTGGATATCCCTTATAATCAAGAGGATAAAATAAAACCTGGACTAAAGTGAAATCTTTTTCATTTTCGACGTCAATGATCACGCCACCCCAGCGAAGAGGCGTATCCTTGTAAGCTTCGATATTCTGACTGAGGGTATGGTAAGGTACATTCGTAACGGGAAAGTCCTTTATTGCTGGCGGTAGGCTAGTACATCCACCCAACAGAACAAGTAAACTGATTATTGATAAATACGTTTTCATATTTCCTCCTTTATCAAATGTACCTTTGACATTCAGGAATTGTGCGTCAAACCCCGAAACTATTATTTCATGCAATTGGACAGCCGATAGAATAAATAATTCTAACGCAGATGCCAGGGAAAACTTTTATATTGAATGAATTGCGTTGTGATTAGATTAATTTAATGGGGCAATGTGATAAAGGAAGAGCGTCGAAGTTAAATGACTCAAATATTGAGTAAAATTATTCGCTCCTTTCGATTGGAAGGTATAATGCTGCTGTCAGTAAATAAATTGATATCGATATTATCTCCTACTATTGTGGCTCACTGATTTAACAGAACAGATGTCGATAGATCCAGAAAAAATGCATGATATCCGACCAGTGCTGGAAATTAGAAGTAGCACTTTTTTTGTACCGGTGCTCGTTTTGTACAGTAATGACTTGGCGGTAATCGAACAACGATTGCAGCAAAGACTATCTCAGGCGCCAGATTTTTTCAGAAACTCGCCCGTTGTGTTTGATTTACACGAATTGAACAATAATAATGATGAAATAGATGTGGTGAGGTTAGTAGAGCTTATTCGTAACGCTGGTTTATTTCCTATAGGAATACGTGGTGGCAATGACTTCCAGAATAAACGGGCAAGCTCATTATTTATTCCAGTGGATGCCACTCAAAGTAGTCAAGGGATAGCGGCTGAGACACCTAAAGCAGCTGCACCCATTCCCAAACCCCAACCGATTGTCAAGGAAGCGGTCGCGTATAATGCGGCGACATTGATTACTCAGCCAGTCCGTTCGGGACAGCGTATCTATGTATCTGGTGATTTGATTATATTAACTCAGGTCAGTGCGGGGGCTGAAATCATGGCTGAGGGTAATATCCATGTTTACAATACATTAAGAGGGCGGGCGCTTGCAGGGGTGCAAGGCAATACGGATGCAAGAATATTCTGTTTTGATTTACAAGCTGAGCTTATTTCGATAGCCGGAGATTATAAAACGAGCGAGGATCTTAAAGAGACGGTCCCAAAAAAACCAGTGCAAATCTATTTGCAGAACCATGCTTTGATAATAAAAGAATTAGTATAAGATATTTCAGCGAAGGAGAATTAAGTGGCAAGAATCATTGTCGTAACGTCGGGCAAGGGGGGGGTTGGTAAGACTACCACAAGTGCTGCAATTGCCATGGGATTGGCAAAGAGAGGGCATAAGACGGTCGTGATTGATTTTGATGTCGGGTTGCGCAATCTTGATCTTATTATGGGTTGTGAGCGGCGTGTCGTTTATGATTTCGTCAATGTAATCAATGGAGAGGCAAACCTCAATCAGGCATTGATTCGTGATAAGAACTGTAATTTACTCTATATTTTACCTGCCTCACAAACGCGTGATAAAGATGCTTTAAATCTTGAGGGTGTAGGAAGAGTGCTGGAAGAGCTCGCCAAGGATTTTAAATATATCGTGTGCGACTCACCTGCTGGCATTGAAAAGGGCGCTCATTTGGCAATGTATTATGCAGACGATGCTTTTGTCGTAACCAATCCAGAAGTATCTTCTGTCAGAGATTCGGATCGTATGCTTGGCATTATGGCAAGCAAATCGCGCAGAGCAGAGTTAGCAATGGAACCCATCAAAGAGTATTTGTTATTGACTCGTTATGATCCGAATCGGGTTGAGTCAGGAGAGATGCTTAGCCTGGATGATGTGCAGGAAATATTATCTTTGCATTTACTGGGCGTTATTCCGGAATCAAAATCAGTTCTGAATGCCTCTAATTCTGGCATCCCAGTAATCCTGGATGAGAAAAGTGATGCAGGCCAGGCTTATGCAGATATTGTGGCGCGTTATCTGGGGGAAAAAAGGCCTCACCGTTTTATTGAGAATAAAAAAGGGTTTCTTAGGAAGCTTTTTGGAGGAAAATAATGAGTCTGCTGGATTATTTTAGATCGTCAAAATCTAAAACAGCTTCTGTTGCGAAAGAAAGGCTACAAATTCTGGTGGCACACGAACGTTATTATCGTAATAAACCTTCTTACCTTCCACAATTGCAAGAAGAATTACTGGCAGTCATTCGTAAATATGTCAAAGTGGACCAAGATGCTATTTCAGTTAAATTTGAACAGGACGAAATTCAAGAAACGCTTGAATTGAATATTGTGTTGCCTGATGCCCAAAGTAACAAGAGTGCAGCAGAGGCTTCCTGAGGTGTTTCTTAATTAACTTCTGTTTTGTCGATACCACTCGAATTGGAGCAGGAATAAAGCAATAGCGATAAGTTGAGTGTGTTCTGTGATGTGTGTAGAAAATTAAAATGTAGATTAAATATCCATTGTTTAATAGCATTAATAATCATAGGCTTATTGCATGCGAGCTATTGCTTTGCCTGCTTCCATTATTCACAGGCTGTGCTGTATTTGAAAGCCGGGATGTAGGCGTTACCACTATTGTTACTCGACCGGGTGAAGCGGCAGCGAGTAAAGTTATTGCTGATTTTGGCCTGATTGGCCGGGTACTTGTGAAAGCGGATAAGCGTGGGTTCTCGGGTGGTGTGCACTGGCAGCATACCGCTGACAGTGATGAGATACTGCTACTTTCTCCATTGGGGCAAACGGTAGCCCACATTGACCGGGGGCCGGAAGGAGTGCGCCTTATAACCTCAGAACAAAAAACTTATTATGCAAGTAATGTGGAAAATTTAACAGAAGATGTGTTGGGATGGCGTCTGCCTCTTGCTGGATTGCAATTCTGGATACTCGGTACGCATTTTCCGCTGACAATGTCGGAAAAGGATTTGGATACGACTGGCCGGACAGTAGCGATCAGGCAGGACGGCTGGAGAATCACTTATTTGGATTATTTTTCGCAGCCTGTTCCAGCCTATAATCTTCCCAGAGTATTAGAGCTTAGCCGTATAGATTTGAAACTGAAGTTAGTTATTGATAATTGGAAAATCAGAGATTGACAGCATTCCGTCTTTAAAAAGTGCCTTATGAAACTCAAAGAATATGCAAACTTTTCCATCGCCTGCCAAGCTTAATTTATTTCTGCATGTGGTTGGGCGCCGAGAAGACGGATATCATCTGCTGCAGACAGTGTTTAGATTTTTAGATTTTTCTGATCAACTAGGTTTTGTTTTAAGAAACGATTCTGTAATCAAATTACATACACCCATTCCTGGTGTACCTGAAGAAAATGATCTGTGCGTTCGTGCAGCAAAATTGTTGCAGCAGAAAAGCCATCAGAGCTTTGGAGTGGAAATTTTTCTGGAAAAGAGAATTCCTATGGGTGGTGGACTAGGAGGAGGGAGTTCAGACGCAGCAACGACCTTACTTGTGCTCAATCGGTTATGGGGATTGAATTGGACAAGAGCTCATTTGATGGAGTTGGGACTAGAATTAGGTGCGGATGTGCCCGTATTTATCTATGGTGAGAATGCTTTTGCAGAAGGGGTGGGCGAGAAACTTTCAGCCATCGCGTTACCGCCAGCTTGGTATTTGGTGTTAACGCCACCCGTGCATGTTTCAACAGGACAAATTTTTTCAAGCAGGGAATTGACACGGAATACAAATCCTATCAAAATACCGCCCTTTTCCATCTGGCAAGGACGCAATGATCTGGCGCCAGTGGTTTGCCAGATGTATCCAGTTGTGGCAAGATGTTTAGAATGGCTTAAGCAGTTGAGTAATACCACATTAGTCGCAATGAGCGGTTCAGGTGCTTGTGTATTTGCAGAATTTGCAAACGAATTGTCGGCGCAAAATGCGCTCCGTCAATTGCCTGACGGAATGAGTGGTTTCGTGGCAAAGGGATTAGCATGTCACCCGTTGCGAAATTTTTAAATAGAGTAATGAATTTTGGGGAGTCGCCAAGTGGTAAGGCACCGGATTTTGATTCCGGCATTCGTAGGTTCGATCCCTACCTCCCCAGCCAGTAATTTGTAATGCTCAGAATCGGCTGGTTTTCTGATTCAAATCAGAGCATATAAATTAAAGATTATGTGGCGAGCTTTGTATTACCAGGAGAGATCTGTGTTTTTCAGCTTTCAGCTCATAGCGGCAAAGTATTAACCATGTCTTACGATAGCTTGATGGTTTTTACTGGTACAGCCAATCCCCAGTTGGCCCAGGACGTGGTCAAGTATCTCAATATTCATTTGGGGCGAGCAACAGTTTCTCGTTTTAGTGACGGCGAGATCATGGTGGAGTTGCTTGAAAATGTGCGCGGCAAGGATGTGTTCGTATTGCAATCGACTTGCGCTCCTACGAATGATAGTCTCATGGAAATTTTAGTGATTGTCGATGCCTTGAAGCGTGCCTCAGCAGGTCGTATTACAGCAGCGATTCCCTACTTTGGTTATGCGCGTCAGGATAGAAGGCCGCGATCGGCGCGTGTTCCGATTACAGCTAAAGTGGTCGCCAATATGCTTGCGACGGTTGGTGTAGATCGGTTACTGACGATGGACTTACATTCAGACCAGATCCAGGGTTTTTTTGATATCCCGGTGGATAACATTTACGGCATGCCTATATTGCTCGGCGATATATGGAAGCATAATTACCAAGATTTGGTTGTGGTATCTCCTGATGTGGGAGGGGTTGTAAGAGCAAGGCATTTAGCAAAACGTTTGGAATGTGATCTTGCAATTATCGATAAACGTCGCCCTAAACCAAATGAATCCAAGGTAATGAATATCATTGGTGAAGTTGAGGGGCGTACTTGCGTCATCATAGACGATATGGTGGATACCGCCAATACGCTGTGCGAAGCTGCCAAGGCGTTAAAAGAGGAAGGGGCCGTGAGTGTTGTGGCGTATTCTACACACGCGGTTTTGTCTGGCAAGGCAGTGGAGCGGATTGCCAATTCTAAACTAGATAAACTCGTTGTCACTGATACGATACCATTGCGTGAAGATGCTAAAGCGTGCGATCGAATCTGTCAGTTGAGTGTAGCAAATTTATTGGGTGAATCCCTGCTCCGGATAAGTAATGAGAGCTCATTAAGCTCGTTATTTATGGAGTAACTGGAGATAAATTTTTATTTTTGATTTATCTGGTCGCGGATAAATCTTGTTTGGGAGAATTGAGATGCAAATTGAAATTGATGCTAATAAACGTGAATTGCAGGGCAAGGGTGCGAGCCGCCGCCTGCGAGGATCAGGTAGAGTTCCTGGAGTAGTTTATGGTGGAGAGGGTGCTGCACAATCCATAGAATTAGACCATAACAATTTATTCCACAAGCTTAAGCTGGAAGCATTTCATGCCTCGGTTTTATCGTTAAATGTGGACGGCGTTAAAGAGCAGGTATTGTTACGTGATGTACAAATGCATCCCTACAAACCACAAGTGTTGCATGTAGATTTTCAGCGTATTGATAAAAGTAAGAAGATACACATGAAAGTTCCGCTGCATTTCATTAATGCTGAGGTTTCGCCTGGCGTAAAACTATCGGGTGGCATGGTCAGTCATGTCCTTACTGAAGTTGATATATCCTGTCTACCTAAAGATTTGCCTGAATATATCACTGTGGATTTGTCAGAAATGACTGCTGGCAGTACCTTACACCTAAGCAACCTCAATTTGCCAGAAAATGTGGAAATTCCTGCATTGATCAGAGGTGATGATTTTCCTGTGGCTACCCTCATTGTTCAGCGAGGAAGCGAGTCTGGAGAAGGTGGCGCGAGTTCCTAAATAAAACAGATATTTGTACGTATAAATTGCAAATCAGCATGGGCAGCGTTCTTCCGTATTGCAGCTCCCGAGCGAGTGCAGATGAACACAGTCAGAATGATGGAAAGTTGCTGCCCGGTTAAGCCAGGTAATCAATGAAACTTATTGTAGGACTTGGCAATCCGGGGGAAAAATATGCTGCTACGCGCCATAATGTTGGATTCCACTGGTTGTGCCGGCTGGCGGAAGAATTACGCATCACATTCAAATCAGAAGTGAAGTTTCATGGTTTGTGTGCAAATATTATGCACAGTAATGACCAGTTATGGCTGCTTAAACCACAGACATATATGAACGCGAGTGGAACAGCGGTAGCGGCGTTAGCTCGCTTTTATAAAATTCCGCCCGATCAAGTACTGGTTGTTCATGATGAACTGGATTTGCCGCCCGGAGCCGCCAAATTAAAATTGGGTGGCGGGGCAGGCGGTCATAATGGTCTCAAGGATATCATTTCTCGTCTTGCCACCCAGGATTTTTGGCGTCTACGAATTGGTATAGGCCATCCAGGAAATAAAAATGAGGTAGTAGATTATGTTTTGCATCCACCCCGGAAAGAAGAAGCTTTATTGATCGATGATGCTATCCAGCGAAGCCTGGCTGTTTGGCCACTCATTGCAGGAGGTGATTATCCGGCTGCGATGCATAAATTGCACACAAAGCAGAAAGAAACCTAAGGCTGCGCTTTTTTGTGTATTTCCCCGTTTACTAGCAATTCAATAAGAATCGGATTATGAGCCTGAAGTGTGGCATTGTTGGTTTGCCCAATGTGGGTAAATCAACACTTTTTAACGCCTTAACCAAAGCGGGTATTGCTGCTGAGAATTACCCTTTTTGTACGATTGATCCTAATGTAGGCGTGGTTGAAGTTCCCGATCAGCGCCTCAAGAAGCTTGGCGAAATTGTGAAACCGCAAAAAATGCAATCTGCCATCGTTGAATTTGTTGATATTGCAGGTCTGGTCGCGGGCGCCTCTAAAGGCGAGGGATTAGGCAATAAATTTCTCGCGAATATCCGTGAAACAGACGGGATTGTGCATATGGTGCGCTGTTTTGCTGATGAAAATGTGGTGCATGTGGCAGGTAAGGTCGATCCCATTGCCGATATCGAAGTAATCCAAACTGAACTTGCGCTGGCTGATCTGGCGACAGTGGAAAAAGCGATGCAACGGGAAGCCAAGCTGGCCAAATCGGGTAACAAGGAAAGTATCCGCTGTATGAGCGTGCTGGAGAAATTGTATGCTCATCTTGACCAGGGGCAGCCAGCGCGCAGCCTAGCGTTAGAGAAAGAACAGCTGCCGCTCTTGAAGTCATTATGCTTATTGACAGCAAAGCCCGCTATTTATGTGGCAAATGTGACAGATAATGGTTTTGAAGATAATCCATTACTGCAAAGCATTCAGGAGTATGCGGCACGGGAAGGAGCGCCTGTTGTAGCAATCTGTGCTGCACTCGAAGCAGAAATTGCGGATTTGTCCGATGAAGACAAGCAAGTATTTCTGGCTGATATGAGGCTGGAAGAGCCAGGCTTAAACCGCCTGATTCGTGCGGCTTATCAAATACTCGGGCTACAAACTTATTTCACTGCAGGGGTCAAAGAAGTGCGCGCATGGACGATACACAAAGGAGATACAGCGCCACAAGCAGCTGGCGTGATCCATACGGATTTTGAAAGAGGTTTTATCCGTGCTGAAGTCATCGCCTATGATGACTTTATTGCTTATAACGGTGAGCAAGGTGCTAAAGAAGCAGGAAAAATGCGCTTAGAAGGTAAGGAATACATTGTCAATGATGGCGATGTGATTCATTTCCGTTTCAATGTATAGGCATAGCATAGCTCATTGACGTGTGCAAAATCTATCGCTATACCTGAATTATCAGGTATAGCGGCAGAAACTCAGGTTATCAGAAATTCAAAAACAAGTTTACGCCTACAATATGAATCATTTGATCGGGGCGGGGATTGTGTGGTCTATTAATATACTGATTCAAATAGCCGATTTCACCTGTAGCCATTTGATTAAACTTATAAGCTAATCCAACAAATCCTCTATTCTGATCGAGACCGTTGGTAATCCAACCTTTATGAGGGGTATTCATAGCAATAAATATTTCATCCTGTACTACAAAGCTGAGATCCTGAGAAATAAAAGGCATGGGAAAGGCAAATTTTATTAATTGGCGGAATCGGTAAGCCACATCATTTTTACCGGGGTCAGGGATATCGCTGTCAAAAAAGCGTTGCTCAAAACGGCTACGCCAAGAAAATTTGGCGAATGATAAGTTTTCGCTCCAGGTTACTTGCTGCCAGATGCGGTGCTCATCAAAATTACGTCTGCCTGAGATCGGCTCGGCGGTTGGCGCCCAGGCGTAGCCTGCCCAGAGAATGACATTATCAGTAATAGCATAACCTATGCCTGGACGGATAAGAGATTGAGTAAATTGGGTAGAGTCATTGCCAAAACGTCCCTGTCCTTCTAACCAAATTCTCCAATTTTTCAGATTCGGATTAAAGTTACCTAAATTTCCTATCGCGGTGATATTGCCCCAGGTTTGAAAGTCAGTGTCAACATCTTCAGCGATGGCAGGAACCGATAACAAGCTAAACGCAGCGAATACGGTAAGAAGTTTTAGTTTTTTGAACATATAGATTTTCCTGTTGATTAATTAAGGCTTTAAGCTTTCTTATTCTCTTTGAGAAGATAAACAATATCTCATGCCCTTCCTGAAAAGCTTGTGGAGAAAAATATTTAGATAAATTATTGATTCAGAAAAATTATTGACTCTTTGTTTATTAGTTGCTTTTGTTGGTTTTGGTCTTATAAACCAAGCGAGGGCGGCGTTTAGCCTATCACAAGAAATGTGAAGAAAGTGTTAAGAAACTGCGCTGGCGGAAAAAGTAAAATCATGCCAGCGAACAGATTAGGATAGACGCCAAATTGTGCCATACTTACTAAAAAGCTAGGCTCGATCACCACTTGGCTAGAAGATATCTCAATTGTAAGGATGGCGGCGATGGTAGAAAAATATAAATCCGAGCATCTCTATGAGTGGATGGTGACAGTGCGCCGTATCCTGCATCAGCATCCTGAGCTGGCATTTAAAGAAGTCGAAACCGCCAAGATATTGATGGCGGAATTAGACAAGCTGGAGATTGCTTATAATTATAATGGCCCTGGCAATGCCGTTATTGGCAGGCTGCCATGCAAGCACCCTGCAGCGCCGGTAGTTGCTCTGCGTGCAGACATGGATGCACTGCCTGGTACTGAAAACACCGGTTTGCCTTTTGCTGCCTGTATGAAAGATAAAATGCATGCATGTGGACATGATGCGCATATGACCATGGTACTGGGCGCTGCTGCGCTGCTGAAAGTGTCTCCTCCTCCTTGCCACGTCCTGTTTATTTTCCAGCCAGCAGAAGAAAAAGGTGGTGGTGCACGTGTAGTCTTGGAATCAGGCGCTTTGCAAGGCGTCAGCGCGATATTCGGCGGACATGTGACACACCATTATCGCGTGGGAGAAATCATGGTAGCGGATGGCGTGATCACAGCACAGTCCGATCGTTTTAGCATTCATATTAAAGGTAAGGGCGGACATGGCGCGCGGCCGCATGAAGCGACCGATGCCATCGTGATTACTGGCTTACTGATCGCCGCCATGCAAACACTGGTCTCGCGCGAGATTAACCCAGTTTATCCTGCCGTGGTGACGATTGGCACAGTGCATGCGGGCAGCGCGCCTAATGTGATTGCGGCTGAGGCGATTCTGGAGGGATCGATTCGCACTACCCTCCCTGAAGTGCGTGATCGCATCCATAACGGATTAAAGCGCATGGCCAGAGCTATGGGTGAATTGCACAATGCCAAAGTAGAGATTGATATCACGCAAGGTTATCCGCCCGTTGTCAATACCACCCGAGAAACCTATATCGCTTACCGCGCAGCTCAAAAAGTAGTGGGGCACGCGGGCTTAATGACCCTTGATCATCCCAGCATGGGGTCAGAAGATTTTTCTTATTACCTGCAAAAGATACCCGGTTGCTATGTCCGTTTTGGTGCAAGACGGCATGAGAATGAGTATATTCCGTTACATAGCCCGGAATTTGACATCAATGAAGAGGTATTGAAAGTGGGTGCTGCATTTTTCGATGAAGTCGTCCGAGAGGCGGCGCAAGAATTTTCAAGTTGATCCCATCTTGGAATTTATCCCGTCCAAACCATTAACTGTTGGGATAGAACTCGAGCTGCAACTGCTCGATAAGGAAAATCTCAAACTGGTAAACGGAATCGGACCTTTGCTCGAGTGCTGTCCGGAATCACCCTATATCAAACCGGAGTTCATCCAGAATACCGTCGAAGTGATTTCCAAGGTTGGGGAAAACACCGCGCAGGTTCATGCGCATCTTGTTCAACTGGTCAAAGCAGTGAAACAGACTTGTCTCGCGCTGGGGATGGAGTTATGCGCTGCCGGTACTCACCCTTTTGACAAGGAATTAGCCTTATTTACCCCGCTGCCACGTTACCTGAGAATGGAAACGGATACTGGTTATTTAGGTCATAGCCAAATTACTTTTGCCACGCAGGTGCACATTGGTGTGCAGGAGGCAGCGCAAGCGCTCTATCTGATGCGTGCTTTCAAGGTTTATCTGCCCCTATTGATTGCCCTTTCTGCCAGCTCGCCCTTCTGGCGCGGCTATGACACTGGCTTTGTCTCCTACCGTCAGCGTATCCTGGCGGCCAGTCGCAGTTATGGCATACCACCAAGTTTTAATGACTGGCAGCAATTCATGGATTTTTATAAATCCTCGCAACGTGCCGGCATGATACACACCATCAATGACATCCATTGGGATATCAGAGTGCGGCCGCAGTGGGGTACAGTCGAAGTCAGAGTGATGGATGCGCAACCGACCATTAGTGAGGCGATCCAACTTGCCAGTTTTATTCGGGTCTTGGCCGCCTATCTGCTGGCACACCAGCAGGCCGACATCGAAACCATGCCGCATGCATTACCTTGGTGGATTGAAAAAGACAATTGTTATATGGCCTCGCGCTTGGGATTGGAAGCAAACTGCGTGGTCGATAAAAATGGCTTGTTCAAACCTATCCATGAAATTTGGCAGATAGTGCAAACTGAAATCCAGCCTTACGTCAGCAAAATAGGAGAATCGGAATATTTTGAACAACTCGTCAAACGTGTGGCAGAACGGAATATCAGCTATCAGCGTCAACGTACCGTTTACCAAGAAGCGCACACGTGCAAGAAGGTTGTTTCAGCGCTGATCAGTGAGCTAGCAGATAATCTGGCTTATAGCTGAGCTGAATAGATTGGCTACCCTCTACAGCGATACTTTGGCTGGATGTCATAGCAGTTTGATTGAGCCTATCCCCGCTGGCGCATTGCGCTCCCAGCGACTTCCATCCGGCATGGTTTGCGTGCTGAATCGCTCTTTGGTCGATTCCACCAACGCCTCACCGATTTCCAGCAGGGCCGGGCGTGGCCGTGCACCTGATTGTTGCAGCCGGTTCAATGCATCCAGCACAGTTTTGTTATCGACTTCTATTTGTATCTTCATGATATATTTCCATTCTCAGAGGCGGAATCGTTTCGGACGTTTAGCTCAGGTTTAATCTGGGCTGTTAGTTCAGGGGGCCAGATCATTGGCAGCATTGAACGCCGCCTGCCTATCTCTTTTGATTGCAGACTGTCTACGTGCATGGACTGGGGAACAGAAAGGCGAAGCGTCGTCATCTATGTCGGTTCGACTCCGACCGGGCAGCCTGTCAATCATCCGCTTGCGATCCCTCGATTATCGTATAAAGCCCACCCCGTATGATTTCATCAATCGTGCGTGTGGCTTGCCTGAATCCAGAAACGATGGCGTTGGGTGCTTCTTTCTTGTACTCGAACCCGACTGATAATTTGATGCCATCCGTATTGCTCGCAACCACATAGATCAGTTTACCGCTACGATTATCCAGCAGCACCAGATCAGGATCGCTAACTATCTCCGGTAATTGCCGCCATTCATTCAGCTTCATTCAATCCGTTCCTCCGCTTTATCGTGCAGGGCCTGTTTTTGCCCACGAATCAACCCTTCACGGACTGCGATTTCTGCTGTCTTTGACAATTCCTTTTTCCGATCCGCCCCATTGCAAAACGGCTGGGGTCTATCCCCGCAGGCGCGGGGGAAACGGCGCGCGCGATATCGATCACCTGGTATTTGCGGGTCTATCCCCGCAGGCGCGGGGGAAACACTCTGACCCCGAACTTTAATTTGGCTATGTCTGCGTTAATAGTTGAAACTGATTTTCTCTTCCGAGAGCGGCCTGGAGCCCAACGATTGGCGAGTTGTGCTCGCCCCAACGTTCCAACCATCTACGCCAGCCCAGATAATTTCCCAAGTATTTGGTCGCAACCCCATGAAATCTTTTCATCCACTGTTTAAGTCGGCTGTCGTAGGCATTAACATTCTGGATATGGTAAACGCCAGCAATGACTCGAATCCCAGCAGAGAGATTGACGGGGCGATGGGTAATTCCGAGGCTATGAGCCACAGACCGGTAGACGGCAGCGCCATCACTACAGAAAATGGCGTCCTTCGCCAGAATAGTCCGCAAAGGAGGCTCGATTGTCTTTTTATCAAGCGCATTCAACATGAAATCCGCTGTTGCACCAGAGCGGTCACGTACTACCAACACCGGCACCTGGTCTTTGCCTGTGCCACGTGCATGGATTTGCTTGCCGCGTTTACGCGGTGGACGATTCAGGTGGCGTTGACCTTTGCAGGAAGAGGGAAAAAAGGTCTCATCCGCCTCGATGATCCCTTGCAAGTGGTTGGCTTTAGTAGCTGCCGGCAAAGTCAGGAACCGATGGCGCCAGCGAAAACTGGTATTTTTGTCTATTCCGCATTGCTTGGCGCTCGCTCGCACGGTCAAGCCTTCAATCAACGCCGCGCTGTAATTCAGCCACTGTTCCTTATGCCGCAGACGAGCCAAAGGGGTTCCCGAAATGGCCGTGAATGTGTGCTTGCATGCGCAACAGCGAAAACGTTGCAACCCCGCTTGGTGTCCCCAACGATAAAAGCGATCTGCCTGGCAGACCGGACAATTCGGTTCAAAAGAATCCTCAAGATATTTCGCGACCGCAGCTTGTGGCTTCACTTCGCTCAGGCAATGCCTGGCCTGTTCTTTTTGACCACGACTAAGTTGCGATATTTTTTCAAACCACTCCCGAAAATCAGAGACTTTCATGACTATGCTCTCCAGTCTTAATGTTCCAGTCTATTGGACAAAAAAGTAGTTTCAACGTTTAATGCAGACATAGCCTT
>NZ_JAGFJM010000037.1 GCF_024102715.1 Nitrosomonas communis | reverse complement strand
TACGTCTCCTTCGGCGTCGCTTTGCTGCGATCCAGCTTCAGCGCTTCATACAGTTCATCCGGAACCGTCGGTATGTCCGCATGCAATGCCCCAGCAAACATTACCCCACATGCTACTACTAACCCCTTCAGCCATTTCCTGGCATCCATTCCTCTCTCCTTCTTATCTTACGTTGTTATCCCATTCATACTCAGCCCAAAATAGCCATCCTTCCTCAACCTGAGGCCTGAGCATAAAACCTCTGCTGTCTGCTCCTCTTCTTATACTCAGCAAGCCTACTTTCTTAACCATGACTCTGTCAAGGAATTTGGACAAGAAATTATTACGCCAAGATGACTAGATTATGATTTTTCAGCTATTTCTTTGCCTGGTGTTTTGCGACGCATGAAAAAGAAAGCCGCTCCTCCTGCTGCGCCAAGCAAAAGTATCGTTTCCACCATACCAAAACCGGAACCATGGCCGCCATGCCCCCCGTCTCCTCCAACATGCAACGGAACACGAACAGCGGTACGAACAGTATCACCTTCTACCTTTTCCAGCAAAATTGCATACTGACCAAGTTCTTTCAACTCCGCTGCAACCACAATAATTCCAGAAGAATGTATTTCAGCTGGCATATAAACACCAGCATGGGCACCAGCATCAGGTGAGGCAGTTTTTGACTCTTCATGCTTTTTCGTATCATGTCCAGCGTGAGCATCATGACCTTCGTGGCCTTTATGCTCATCATGCTCCATTTCATGAACCTGCTCTTCGCTGGTATTGCTCTTTGCCGCTGCCACATTGCCTTGAGCTTCCCCGTGTCCCTCATGCCCCTCTTTTACCAGGCGTACAGCAAGTGGTATCTCACGCGCCTCAGTCGGCAACTCAATCGTCACATTTACTTTCCCAACATTTGGCACATGATCACAATACGAATGCATAGGAGGAATATTGCCCTCGGGCACTTCATAAACGCTGACCGTTACAGGGAAATCGCCCCCTTTAACCTGACATCCCCCATGCCCTGCATGATGACCTTCATGTGCAAGCATCAACTGTGCATGAAGTGAAAATGCTGCTAGTGACATTGTTACTGCTGTGCCTAATTGCACGAACCATTTATTATATGAAGCCTTTCTCATACTTTCTCCAGATTCTTAATCTTAATCCATATGTAATCTGCTCAGCGACATTGCCCAGCATATTTGCCCGTGATTGTATAACAAAAAATTACGAAAGGTCTGGATAAGTGAGTAAGGGAGAACGCAACAGAAGCCACGCAGAACATATAACCTTTACGCATCACACAGATGCACCAAAAAACCTGCATCATTCAACCCCCTGATTGCAAATCGCTATCTGCTTTAAACTCAGATTTTCCATTAGCGCAAATTATGGAGTAAATACTGTGTTACATTTAACGAAGCAATTAAAAATTTTATACTCATCGTACTTCAAAATTTGGTTCTTATAAGCGCTCATCCAGCCTTGTCCAAAAGAAAGAAAGCATTAATGCCAAATTTTGAAGGATGATAAATTAGATATTTACAGAATCAAGCTGCTATCTTCTCTCTCTTTATTAGCAAAGCGAAGCTTTGCTGCAGCATGTCAGAAAACAATATTATTCGCAAAGATTTCTCGAATGGATATCACGACTAGGAAGTTGTTATTGCGTAAATGTATTTAATTAAGCTATACTCAAATGCAACTTAGTTGCAAATTTACTCTCTATGCCAAATAATTTCCTTGAAAAGGCCAGAGAACTGGTTAGACATACTGGTGATCGTGCCACTCACCATAGAATCCGGACGCTTGCTACTTTACTGGCAGAGCAACATGCACTAACTCATCGTGAAATTGAAGAACGATTAAACGTTAAAGAACAGTTGGATCGGGTAACGCTTTATCGTGTTCTTGAATGGATGAGTAAGAAAAATTTAGTACACAAAATAGCAGGAGACGACCGGGTATGGCGCTTCCGGGTTAACACAGAATTACATTCGCATCAGCATGCCCATTTCGTATGCACTCGCTGCACTAAAGTAACATGCCTGGCTGACTTCAAGATCAAACCGCTCCCCTCCTTGCCAATTGGTTATTTATTCCATGAAACTGAATTAACAGTTAAAGGACTATGTGCTGAATGTATTTAATAGGCCAGTCATCCAGAAAAATGGAATAACAACAATTATTGCAAAATGAGCCCTTCCGTGCTTCGTAAAGCCATCATTCTTATTTTTTCGTTATTATTGTTTTCCATGCCTATCTTACAGGCAAAGCATTCGCTAACGCACCTCGAAGTACTGAAAATTGAAACAAGCATAAATAACCCGGAGCCAATTGACGATGATACCAATCATCATTGCTATGATTGTTTAGTTCTAAAAGCAATTGGCACCTTTTTGCTTTTTCTCGGCTTTCTTTTTTGCGGAAAATTCACTCGCAGCTCACTGTCGGGCAATACCAACAAATACAGTCGTTATCACATTCAAACTGCATACTATACACGCGCCCCCCCCCCGTTGCCTCGTATATATCCTTTGATCAAATAGTCTTCATCAAATACTGGATTTGATGAAACAGAAGATATTCGATTCATAACAGTATCTCTTGAATAAATAACAAACTGACAACTAACACCCCATCAGAATGCAACTTAGTTGCATTCTGATGCTTAACCATAAATGACGTTTTATCAAAATGCTACATAACCTATTTATAAGAAATAAATCTCTCTATTTGCAAAAAATGCAATTAAGCTTCAAAGCTATTGGCCTAGCCACTTTTTTCTGCAGCAATACGATTGTCCAAGCCGAAGAAACTAGCCAGGCAATCAAACTCCCCGAAATCATCATAACTTCAACGCCATTTCATGACCGTAGTGAGCTAAATATGACTCAACCTACCACAGTCATACATGGAGATAATCTTCGCCGGAAACGTGAAGTAAGCCTCGGTGACACGCTATCTACAGAACTTGGCGTGGCTTCCACTTCATTCGGGTCAGGCGCAGGCCGTCCTATCATTCGCGCTCTGGATGGGCCACGCATTCAGGTATTGGAAAACAGCATCAGTACTCTTGATATCTCCTCTCTCAGTCCGGATCATGCTGTTACTGTTGAAACACTCAATGCTGCACAAATTGAAATTCTGCGGGGCCCAGCAACGTTGCTTTACGGCGGCGGCGCAACAGGTGGAATAGTGAATGCTGTCACTGGACGCATCCCTAACCAACTGTTTAACTCGTTAAAAGGCAATTTTGAAGTACGCGGAAATACCGCAACTGAGGAAAGAACCGGCGCGTTCAATTTAAATCGTAGTTTTGGTCAGACCTCATGGAGTATCGGCGGCTTCAAGCGTAAAACAGGTGATTATGATATTCCTGGACAAGCAAATATTGATCAGGGCGCTAACAATGAGAAGAATGTGGTCAAAAACAGTGCAGTTGATTCTCAAGGTGGTGCTATCGGCGGATCATACGTTGGTGAAAGAGGATTCTTCGGTGGCTCTATCTCATTGCTGGAAAGCAAATATGGCATACCGACTCCTGAAAGGCCCACTATTGATTTAACGCAAGCTCGATACAATCTGGCAGGAGAGCTAGACAACCCTCTCATTGGTTTAAGAAAAATGAAAGTGCGCATGGGCTACAATGATTACAAACACAATGAACTTGAAAGCGATGGTGAGATTGCGACTCGTTTTAAAAATCGGGAGCTGGAGACCCGGGTCGAGTTTCTGCATTCTCCCATTGCAGGCTTAAAGGGATTGTTTGGCATCCAATTTCAGGATCGCACTTTTTCCGCCTTGGGTGAAGAAGCAATTGTGCCCATTACAAAATCCCGTTCAACCGGGTTTTTTCTTATCGAAGAACGCAACTGGAATAACTTTCGCTTCGAATTTGGCGGCCGATATGAATATGCCACGCGTGATCCACAAAACAATATCGACCGACCTCGCGAATTTGGTCTTTTTAATGGTTCCGCCAGTGCTCTGTGGAATTTTGCCCAAGACTATAACGTAGGATTAACCGCAACACATGGCCAACGTGCGCCGGCAATAGAAGAACTCTACGTGAACGGTCCCCATCATGCCACAGGCACATTCCAAACTGGTGATCCTACTTTACACAAGGAAGCTACTAACAATTTTGACTTCTCCCTTAGCAAAACTTCGGGGCTCATGAAGTGGAAGGTTAACGCTTTTTATAACCGTTTCAACAACTATATATTTTTAAGAAATATCGATATTAATGGGGATGGCATCGCTGACCGTGTTGATGACGATGGAGAACTTGATCCACAAGGGGAATTTCAGGCACTGAACATGACTCAGACTGACGCTACATTTTATGGCGCAGAAGCAGAAGTCATTTTTACGCTTAAGCCGGATAATTTAGATTTGCGTCTGTTCACAGATTACGTGCGCGGCAAATTAAATCAAAACAACGGAAATGTTCCGCGTACGACACCGCAACGCTTCGGGCTAGAAGCAAACTATAAAATAGGGCGTTGGGCTGCTAATCTCACGACGATACACGTGTTGCGCCAGAACAAGCGTGCAGAGCTTGAAACCAGCACGCCTAGCTATACACTACTCAATCTGGAAGCTAGTTACCGCATAAAAGAAACCAAATCAAACGGCATCAGACTTTTTGTTCAAGGTAGAAATTTGCTTGACGAAGAAATTCGCGTTCACACTTCTTTCTTGAAGAATTTTGCACCATTGCCAGGAAGAGCTCTGGTAGCAGGAATAAGAGGCGACTTTTAAAACTTACTCAATAGCGCAAGGCTTTTACAAAAAATCAAGTGGCGCATCAACCCCAATTTACAAGAGTATTGCTGGATTTTTGGTTAATGCAACCAGCACAATATAAAAGAATACTACTTGCGCCATAATCCAGCTTCCAACCTTAACCGTACGGGTCTTGCCGAATCGCAGCGCTACCATGCCGCACCCAATGTAAACAAGCAGCCCCACCACTTTCGCAGTTAACCAGGCGTCTGTAAGCGGATTCTGTTGGATCAGCACGGCCAACATGATTGCGCTAGCGAGCAGGACCGTATCAATTACATGCGGCATTATTTTTACCCAACGCTGCTGCAATTGAGCTGACGCACGCATCATCCAGATACCCCGCGTCAGAAATAGCAAATAACTCAACAGGACAGCCGATACATGAATCAATTTTAATAACGCGTAACTCATCATCATTTCCCAGGGAAAACCCATCCATGACTGCCTGCGACTGCACCGGCAACTGTAATCAGACTGATACTCAACAAGAACCAGTGCATACGCTGAATCAATACAAATGTTTTTTCTGGCGCACTTTTTGCTTTGGCCTGAAACCATTGATGGAGTATCCATGGCTCCAGCACAAACAACATCATGGTAAAAATGACCCACACCAGCACCATCGCATGCATCCACCAGAAATGAAGCTCAGCGAAACGATTCCAGCCATTGAGGAGATGTACCATGTAGAAACCACTCAGCCCCACTAGCAATGTGGTAACACGCGCTTGAGCAGCAAAGCGTCTTTCTATATGCTCAAAGAATTCGACTCGTTCTTCCGCTGATTTCATTTGTGCTACAGCGGGAAGCAACACTGCCGTCACCATGGCAACACCACCGATCCAAAGCACCACTCCTACTACATGCAATACCCGGGCTAATACAAACTCATCCATACTGAATCATGCATGCTATCTGAGCCTCTTTTATCTGATTGATCACAAGCCACTACTTAAAACTTATTCGCCAGCAGCCCATTTCTTCGCTTCATCGTAATCTGAGAAAACCCTCACATCCGCCTCGACAAACAAACTTGACACCCACGCGCTCCATGCCTGCCATTGGTTATCAGTGACTACCGCAACCCGTCCAAATTCACTGCCATGCTCACGCAGGAATTTGATCTCCTCCCATGCGACATCTACCGTATAATCCACCATGTCCCGCCAATCAAATAACAAATTTGCTTCAAAATGTGGCTGATATAGCACTTGCTGTTCAAATTCTTTATAGTCACTCAGGGTAAACTCCCCGATGACGGCTACGATGACCAGATTGTTAATTTTTTGAATAGTTATCATGCGTATCTTCCTAGATCTAATCCATCCGTTATAAGAATTGATTTTTTACTCTGCAAATATTGCACTGATTTTATTGACTACGAGCGCTAACCGGTGCAATCCTGAGGCTGAGCAAGCCACCTAACACGATCATTGCCATCCCTATCCAGGCAGACATTGGCAGCATCTCATTCCATAAAAAAACATCCCACAACCCAGCAAATAACACCGTACTATATGCAAGCGCCCCGACCACCATCGTTTTACCGACACGGTAAGCACGCGTTAACGCCAACTGTGCAAGTGTAGCCGTTATACCAACTCCGGCCAATAGCCATACATTATTAGATGTAATAACGCTAAATGTAGTTAATGACAGCCATATGCCGGTAATCACCGTACAAATCAGGGTAAAATAAAAAACCACCAGCCATTCGGACTCACCCAGTTTACCAAGCTGTTTCAGGTTAAGATGAGCAAAGCTTGCAAAAACAGCCGAAAGCAACCCGATTAATCCTGCCTGCCATTGATCTCCATACAAAGTCGGGCGTAACAACAAAATCACTCCGATAAATCCGAGCATGACTGCCATACCCAAAGCCCAATGCAAGTGTTCTTTTAAAAAAATCGTCGCCAACAGCGCCAGAAATAACGGCCAAGTATTATTCAGCGATATGGCCGTTGCCAATGGCAGTTGGGTAATGCAATAAAAAAACAACAACAATCCACCGAGACCGAACAATCCACGCCAGCAGTGAACCTTCCAATGCTCAGTTAGCAAAGGAATACGACAGACGCGCATAGCCAAATAGGTTAATAGCAGACCAAACAAAGATCGATAAAATACCAATTCGATACTAGAAAAATGTACTGCACTTAACTTTACCAGCATCCCCATGCAGGCAAACATAAAGCCTGCCACCAGCATCCAAAGTGAATGCATCAGCAACTATTCAATGAAAAATACCCGTCAGAATAGCAATTAACGCAAATAAGATCCCATCTCCCGGTACAGGAAATTATGAAAATGTGCCATTCCCGCTTCCATCGGCATTTGATAGGGACCAACTTCATTGATTCTCTGCTGATAGAGTGCACGCCGTCCGAGCGTCATCAACCTGCAGATCTCTTCATCTTCAATAGCTGTTTCACGATAAGCAGCTTGCTCTGCCTCAACAAATTCGCGCTCAAACAGGGCAATTTCTTCTGGGTAGTAAAACTCAATTACATTCATGCAGTTTTCTACGCTAGTTGGCAATATCGTACTGATGATAAGCGTATGAGGGTACCACTCAAGCATCACATTGGGATAATAAAGCAACCAGATGGCACCATAACGTGGCTTATGATTATTGTTGTGCTGTAAAATCTGTTTGTGCCACTTGTCATATACAGGCGTACCTGCACGCTCGAATGCAGGATTAACTCCTACGACCTGAGCGCTGTACCAATCGCCAAACTCCCAATCAAGCTTATTGATATCCACAAAATGCCCTAAACCCGGATGAAAGGGTTCAACATGATAATCTTCCAGATAAACTTCAATAAATGTTTTCCAGTTACACGTGTAATGATCTATTTGCACGCGATCAAGCACGTGCCCGGAAAAATCAAAGTCTTTGAGTATACCTAGATTTGCCATATCACGTGCAATATTGCGTTCACCAGCAAACAACAGCCCATTCCAGTTTTGCAAGGAAACCTTACTCAAATCGAGACATGGATTTTTGCTAAAATGTGGCGCCCCAAGTAATTTGCCGTCCATCGCGTAAGTCCAGCGATGAACCGGGCAAACAATATTTCTGGCATTGCCATGCCCTTTCAGCAATAGCGCCTGGCGATGGCGGCACACATTCGACAACAACTCAATCCCATTTTCGTTGTGGATTAATACTTTGGCATCATTCATCCATTCCAGGGCATAGTAATCTCCGACACTGGGCGTCATCAATTCATGCCCCACGTAACCTGGGCCTTGATCAAAGAGCCGCTGCTTTTCCAATTCAAATACGCGTGGATCCAGATACCAGTCAACAGGAAGTTGTTGGGGCTTCTGAGTCAACTGTGATATTTGCGCTAGACTAGACATATGAAATCAGTTATTAAAGTGATGTTAAACAGAGCTTAAATGCTCAATTGACAAATCAACCATTCAGAAATTCAAAAAAATCAGTAAAACAGAAAATTGCGTCTATACTTATTATAAGGCGAGCTTCTAATAGATTTCGCTTTGAGGATTGCTGTAATGAGGTTTTACATCGCCAAGATTCAAATCTACATTATCCTCTTATTTCATAAGATTACAATCTTAGCGCAGTGCGTAAATCGCATGAATTGATTAAACATAAATTGGAAGAACTATCTCAATGAAATTCAATCAACAAGCAAGCAAAAAAGCCTGGGCATTTTTATCGAGTGCACTCATCATCAGTCTAGCCTCCTGTGACGACAGCCAGAAACCTGAAATTAGTAAAACCGCCCCCAAAGGACCCACCACAGGGATACTCACTGATGCCGCTCCAGTTTCAGGTGTTGCCTATACCACTTCTTCTGGCTCATCAGGCACCACGGATGCACAAGGCGTCTATCGTTACAACTACGGCGACACGGTCAAATTCCAGCTTGGAGAGCTAACCATCGGTGATATCAAAGCCGCAGCCATCATTACACCCATCGAACTGGCCGCAGGCAATGAAAACAAATTACAGAATCTCCCCATTTTGCTACAGTCTCTTGATTCGGATAATAACCCTTCAAATGGAATATCAATTCCTGCAGAAGCAGCAGCCGCAATCAAATCCTCACTTGATCTCACGAGTGATTCAAGCACTTTTGCCAATTCTGCAATCCTTAAAGCCGCACGTGATGCTGCAGACATACCCGGTGATATCAAATCAGCAGAAAAAGCTGGCGCAGACTTTCTTGCACAAGGGATAAACCTTTTTAGCCGCCATATCTGGGTAAAACACGATGATGCCAATGCGAGCATCATACAAATAGCAACAGATGGTAGTGGTGAATATTTACATGGCGAAGCAACAGCAGATGATTCATGTGATGAAAACCGGGTATGCGGTGGCAAAACAATCATTAAAGCTGGTGTGGAATACGGTATTGCAAAAGTATCGGGGGTTGATAGCAGGGGATTTAAGCTTGACAGCTCACCATCCGTGGATACCAATCTTCGGGCAGGTTTGTCTCACCCGCGCCCTAGCTGGCGTATCCATACTGATGGCGATGAGCTGATTATTTCTGACATCGTCGTCGCGCAAAGAGAAAGAGAGCAAAGCGGCCTCTTTGGCGAACTCTTTCATATCGCCCGCCCAATTGAACTTAGCTCCGACGATGAACCTATTCCTACCGAAGTCAAAGAAAAACGGTACGCCAAAATGGATAATAGTGCCTCCGGTATTGTTGGTGCCTGGACGTTGGATAGAAATACTGTAAAAACCAAACTATTTCTGTTCTTTCCCAATAATAAATTCATGCTGGTAGATCCCACCGGAGAGACTTTTCAATCTGAACAAATTAAATGTGGCACCCCAGGTGTTGAATTTGCTTCCTACGCCTACGATACCAATTCCAAGAGTCTGAGTATAAAAAGCTTCATTTATGATACCAATAACTGCGTCGGCTTCTCGCACAATTCTGACAGTCCATTTTCATTCGAAATCAGCGCTAATGGTGATTCTGCCACCTTGAGCAAGCAAGGCGAAGCATCGGTTACGCTCTATCGGGTTTCAAAATAATTCACTCAGGTGTCATTGAATAGATTTATCAAAATCTTTCAGTGCCTGGCGGGAGCTATCATTCGCTCCCGCCACTTTCCCAGGTTTTCCTTATCGCCACAGCATTTGCATAGTTATGCATCGGATTTTGCTTACCATCAAACTGCTTTGATATTCGCGATACACCCTACCCGCAATATTTGCTGTTAACCATCCTGGGTACGTTCAATGCCGCACGCTTTCATAAATATCGAGATCAAAGACGTTCATTAAATGATCATAATTCGCGTCGCGCTCGATGTGCCTGTTGATAGTCTGTTCGACTATATCGCACCTGACGCAACCCAGCTGAACATTGGTTCATTGGTGCGCGTTCCCTTTGGTAAAAGATTTATGATAGGCATTATCATGGCGATAGCCAATGACGCCCAAGTGCCACATGAAAAACTGAAACAAGCCGAAGTTATTTGGCAGGATGTCCCTCCTCTGCCTGCAACCCTTATAGAATTGTTTGAATTCTGTAGCCGCTATTATCATCATCCTATCGGGATGGTCATCATGAACGGTTTACCTACGCGATTGCGCAGCAGCAAACTCCTGCCACAACGAGCTAGCGCGCCATCCCTATTTCGTTTGACTGATGCAGGCCGCGCTATCGCACCCTCTTCCATCCCCGCCCGAAATAAAATCAAACATCGCTTGCTCGCTCAGCTTAAAGAAGCTGGCAGCATCAGTAGCAAAGAAGCCAAACAGATCTCCCTTCGTGCTGCGGGAACATTGCAGGAATTTTTGCTGCAAGGATGGGTAGAAAAAGTTCTGATTGAACCAGAATCCGCACTAAACACCTCCTCTCCTCTCCAGCTCACGGCCGAACAAATTACTGCAATCAATGCTATCCGGGCAGAAATAGGTCTATTCAACACCTGGCTGCTGCATGGTGTCACCGGCAGCGGCAAGACCGAAGTTTATCTGCAAGTGACTGCAATGCTGTTAAAACAAAACCGCCAGGTGCTCATCCTGGTTCCCGAAATCAACCTAACCCCCCAACTAGAGGCAGTTTTCCGGGCACGCTTCCCTGCCACGTATTTAGTCAGCTTGCATAGCAGGCTCAGTCCTGTTGAGCGCATGCACGGTTGGTTACAGGCACAACGAGGCGAAGCAGGCATCGTCCTTGGCACACGGCTGGCCATCTTCACACCATTGCCTAAGCTGGGCCTGATTATCGTGGATGAAGAGCACGATCATTCATTCAAACAACAGGATGGGTTACGCTATTCAGCACGCGATGTCGCAATTTTTCGTGCAAAACAGACCGATATTCCCATCATATTGGGTTCTGCCACACCGTCACTGGAAAGCTACTACAACGCTATCACTGGCCGCTACCGCAGGTTATGTTTGCGCATACGCGCAGTGAAAAATGCCACACTTCCAGTTATACGCTACATCAATACCCGCGCCATTCAGCTTAAAGAGGGACTATCTGAGCCACTGCTTCTTGCACTGGAAAACTGCTTGACCCAAAAACAGCAAAGCATGATTTTTATTAATCGCCGTGGTTATGCACCGGTATTATTATGCAAGTCCTGCACTTGGCTCGCAGCTTGTTCACGCTGCTCCAGTCGCCTCGTGCTACACCTGGCACAGAAAAACCTACGCTGTCATTACTGCGGTCACAAGGAACAACTTCCACCAGCCTGCCCTCAATGTGGCGATCAGGATCTCATGCCATTTGGCCATGGCACACAACGGATTGAGGCTGCACTGGCAAAATTTTTTCCTGAGGCACGCATTCTCCGGGTCGATCGTGACAATATTCGCCGCAAAGAAGCCTGGCAATCCATGCTCACTGCAATCCACCAGCAACAGGTGGATATTCTGGTTGGCACTCAGCTTCTGGCAAAAGGGCATTATTTTCCCAACTTATCTTTTGTGGGCGTACTCAATGCTGATGCTTCGCTCTATAGCACTGATTTTCGGGCAGAAGAACGGCTATTTGCCCAGCTCATGCAAGTTGCCGGACGAGCCGGCCGTGCTGGAACTGCTGGAGAAGTCCTCATTCAGACTGAGTTTCCTGACCATCCTTTGTACCATGCCTTGAAACATCACGATTATGACGCTCATGCACAGATGTTACTAAAAGAAAGGGAAATCACTCATTTCCCTCCTTACTCCTATCAAGCACTGCTCAATGCGGAAGCACCACACATCGACGTCGCGATAGAATTTCTCACCACGGCAACTAAATTGATTGAACCTGTGAAGCAAATAGAAATATTCGATCCGGTTCCCGCACAAATGGCACGGTTAAAAGGACTAGAACGTGCACACCTGCTGATACAATCCAGTTCCCGCAAGAAATTACAGCTTTTTCTCAGTGACTGGTATATAAAGCTCTGCAAAATCCCCAACCGTAAGGTACGGTGGGCTTTGGATGTTGATCCATTGGAATTCTAATGAAAAATTAAACAGGATTTGATAACCGCCAATCAGCAGCGACAATTACCAGCCTCTTGGTAAAACAACAAATTTGATATCGGAAAGAGTCGAACAGCAAATCCAGCTTAGTCAGAAGAAAGATGTTCAAACTCTCAAAAATTATCAGTCAATCGACAGCACAGCTGACTGCCGCAATCAATTACGCGTTATTAATATTTGGAGCATCATCCGTCGTAAATGCTGCTGGAATACCTGCACTAAAAGAAGTAATCGTCCATGCCAAGGCTAATGATCTGATAGGAATCGCAAATTCTGCAAACGAAGGTACCGTTCTCAAACAGCAGCTTGATCTGCGTACAGTCTACCGTCCAGGAGAATTATTGGAAGGTGTACCCGGCCTGATTGTTACCCAGCATAGTGGCGAAGGAAAAGCAAATCAGTATTTTATGCGCGGCTTTAATCTTGATCATGGTACTGATCTGCGGATTACTGTAGATGGCATGCTCATAAACCAACGCTCTCATGGACATGGTCAAGGTTGGGCAGATACAAATTTCATTATCCCAGAGCTGGCCAGTAGTCTACAGTACCAGAAAGGCCCCTATTACACTGACCAAGGTGACTTCTCCTCTGCCGGTGCTATCAATATGAATTATCTTGATAAACTACCCCATGGAATTGCTCATTATGGTCTTGGCCAACAAGGATATATGCGTGGACTACTTGCCAATTCTTATGAAGCAGACGCCGGCAATATATTGTATGCCGTTGAGTTACTCACAAAGGATGGTCCATGGCTAAAAAAAGAGAATTACAAAAAGTTTAATGCTGTCCTGCGATATAGCCGACATATCGGAGCTACCAACTTCAACATCACGGCAATGGGTTATGGAGGGAATTGGCATGCTACCGACCAAATTCCGAGAAGAGCTGTGACGAGCGGTCTCATTTCTCGACTGGACACTATTGATCCCAGCGATGGTGGAGAAGCGCATCGCTTTAGTTTATCAGGTGCGCTGCAACACTCAAGCAACTTTGGCATCACTCAAATAAACCTCTATACACTCCACACCAATCTTGCTTTATTCTCCAACTTTACTTATTTCCTGGATGATCCGATCAATGGAGATCAATTTTCCCAAGTCGACAAGCGTTTTCAGTCTGCATTAAATTTTAGTCATTTCTGGGAAAATAACTTTGCTGGCTTCACCTTTGAAAATACTGCAGGAGTTCAGTTTCAAAATGATGTGATCGACAACGCCCTGTTAAGCACAAAACAACGCCAAACTTTATCGACTACACGCAGAGATCACATAGTCGAGAATAGCGTTGGACTTTATTACCAAAATAGCGTGCAATGGCTTGAAAAATTACGAACTGTGGCAGGTATACGTTCAGATCTCTACTGGTTTGATGTCAACAGCAATCTAAACGTTAATTCAGGCAACCGATATGACAACATGACTAATCCCAAGCTAAGTCTGATTCTTGGGCCATGGGCAAAAACTGAATACTACTTTAACTATGGCAGTGGATTCCATAGCAACGACGCACGTGGAACTACTGCTACTATAGATCCCAAATCCGGCAATCCCGTCAGCAAGGTAACACCGCTTGTCCGTTCCACAGGATACGAAATCGGTCTGCGCACCGCTATCGTTCCAAGCTTGCAAGCTTCATTTGCTATTTTCCGCCTGGATCTCGATTCAGAGCTATTATTCCTAGGCGATGCAGGCACAACTGAAGCAAGCCGCCCGAGCAAACGAGAAGGGTTTGAAATTTCAGCATTTTATATGCCTTATAACTGGCTGATGTTGGATTTGGATTACGCACTCTCTCGAGCACGTTTTACTGATTCAGACCCAGCTGGTAACCATATACCTGGCGCCATTAGCGGTGTGGGAAAATTAGCAATCTCAGTAACCAATATGGGCCCCTTTCTAGGAAGCATGCAGCTCCGTTACTTTGGAGAGCGCACTTTAACCGAGGATAACAGTATACGGTCTGATCACACCGTGACATTAAATGGTCAGATTGGTTACAAAATCGATAAGAATGTGCGGGTATTGATGCAAGGCTTTAATTTATTAAATACTAAAGCGCACGCGATTGACTACTTCTACCCATCCAGGCTTCCCGGTGAATCCGTATCAGGTGTGGCCGACTTGCATTTTCATCCTATCGAAAGTCGCTCTTTACGAGTTAGTTTAATAGTAAATTATTAGCTACCTCAAGGCATCTTAAAGTAATCTACACGCCTACACGCTGCCTATCAAGCATAACCAACAGTAAAAATTGATTGATTGGTAAGAGAAGGAATGGATATCCATCCTCTTTTGACAACAGTATTTAACTCATCACACTGACATCATCCCAACTGATTTGATCGAGTTTTACACCTACCAGCGTGATCGATACATGATCGCCAAAGTTGATGATGAAGTTATCAGCTTCAATATGGATCTCTGTAATAAAACCAGCCAAATGCTCCTTGGACGTTAGGCCAAGACCAGTATCAAAATCGAGCTTATCTCCCTCCTGCGAGTTAAAGTCTTCAACGCGCAAGTGCCCTTCTTCGCGGAAAACATAATGATCCGCCCCTTGTCCACCATAGCAATATGTGCCTTCACGTACGTCAATATAGTCATCACCGCTCGTGCCGTTATCAAATGAATGATCTTGATCGCGATCTTTGGCGTCATAGTTACGATCATTGCCATTCAGGCTATCTCTGAATGATTCATCTTTCGGCTCACTATTATGATCGTCTTTACCATCATGACGATCACCACCACTCATGCCACTACCGGGCAACTCATCTTGAGGACTATCTTTATGATCTGCTTTACCATCACTCGCCGCGCCGCTGGCGGATAAATCATCTACCAGGCCATCGTTATGACCATCTTGAACGTCATGTTCCTGATCACTCTCAAATTTTTCCTTCTCTAGTGGTGAAGATTCAGGCAATTGCTGGCTGGAATGAAGGTCGTCCGGATGAGGGCGCCAATCATGTCCCTTCAATGGCGAATGTAGAGATGATTGTTGATATCTCTGATTCAGAGATTCCATAAAAAGGAAATGTGAAGGATGGTAGGGATAGTATTCAAGGGGGTAGGGATAGTTTTCGACTGCGACTGTATATTCTTGAGAGTCAGATTCAGGATCGTCAGGATTAGCACTCATCTCATTCTCCTTTAATGTGTCAATAAGAACTGCCAGGGTCAAAGCGCCTAAAAGATAAAATCGCAACCCATGTTATTGAGCTATTAAATTACTCATGGCGCCAAGCCAGATTCCTTCCAGCAAGGCTGCAATTTAGCTACTCAGCGTTAGTTGGGCGGTACATGATTAGATGGCTATCTCTGCACATCCTGGCATAGCTTCCAACCTGTTCCTTAAACCCAGCCAGCAGAGAAAGCATCACATTGACAAGAGGGGAATGAATCCCCCTCTCTATTGCTGCGCTATTAACCTTCTACAGTAGTGACGTTTTCCCAAACGGGCGGTTGACCTACCAGCGTAATCGAGACGTCATCGCCAAAGTTGACGATGAAGTTATCAGCCTCAATCTTGATATTGGTAATATGACCAGCTATTTGATCACGTGATAAACCGTACTCAGTGAAGTCGAGCATATCGCCTTCCTGTCCATTAAAGCCGTCAATTTTCCAGTGGCCTAGGTCATGGAAAGCAAAATTCTCTGCTGTGCCATCTTCACCACGGCAATCTTCACCTGGACGTGCGTCGACATGTTTATGGCCATGACCATCTTTACCGCCATGATCATCTTTACCGTCATGGTCACGTCCGTCTTTACCATCTTTACCGTCATGGTCACGTCCGTCTTTACCATCTTTACCGTCACGGTCACGTCCGTCTTTACCATCTTTACCATCATGGTCACGTCCGTCTTTACCATCTTTACCATCATGGTCACGTCCGTCTTTACCATCTTTACCGTCATGGTCACGTCCGTCTTTACCATCTTTACCATCATAGTCACGTCCGTCTTTACCGTCACCATCACGGCCATCTTTACCATCATCACCCGGCACCTTGACATCATCCCAGCCAATCTGATCAGGCTTTACCCCTGCCAGTGTGATTGATACATCATCGCCAAAATTGATGATGAAGTTATCAGCCTCAATCTTGATATTGGTAATCTGACCAGCTATTTGATCACGTGATAAACCATACCCAGAGAAGTCGAGCATATCGCCTTCCTGTGCATTAAAGCCGTCAATCCTCCAGTGCCCTCGGTCATGGAAAGCAAAATTCTCTGCGCCATCTTCACCTCGGCAATCTTCATCTGGACGTACGTCGACATGTTTATGGCCATCATGATCTCGACCGTCACGATCATCACGGCCTTCTTTGTCTCGGCCATCGCGGCCATCACGACCTTCTTTGTCTCTGCCATCGTGACCATCACGACCATCTCTACCGTCGTCATTACGGCCATCTTTACCATCATGGTCACGTCCGTCTTTACCGTCACCATCACGACCTTTTTTGTCTGAGTCCTCATGGTTAGGGACAGAGTTAGTATTGTCAACACCCCCATTCATCGTGGGCACTTGTGGCTGGTCGCCAGTTCCGGCTACATTATTAACAGCATCACGCTTAATGGTCTCTTCGGTTGTGCTCATTTTATTCTCCTTTATGTATCAATAAGAGTTGCTACGATCAAAAGCCATGCAAAAGTAAAATCATAGCCCGTTGTTAACGGGCTATTTAATTACCACTCATGGCTCACGCCAAATTACTCCGGCATTACGAGACGTAATTCAGCAATTTCTTTAATAATTGATTTCATGGTTTCAGCATTGAAAAATACTCGTATTGATTATTTTTCAAGGAAATGCGGGTATTCTTGGTTCTGTACTTTCAATTTCCACCTCGGGTATATGTTGTCTTACACGCACTTCGATTTCATCAACTCTATCCCGCGGCACATCGGCTAATATTAAAAAATGACCTGCTTCTATCGCACTTTCGAACTCTTTAATCCGTCTGTTGTCTGCATTCATTCCTATCATGCCGCCTATCCATGCACCGACACTTGCGCCTGCCAGCGAGGTTGCCAGCAAGATGCCACCTGCAATCACTATTGAAGCAGGTGGGAGGACGACGGCTATCAGTCCAGCAAGCATGCCGGTTGCTCCACCGACCGCCAGCCCTTGCTGCACTGCCGGAATAAAATCACTCTTCTGCAATAAATTGGCTTCAGGCAACTCCTCAAGCGGTGTACCCGGTCTGGCAATCACGTGAATGTGCTTATCTTCGATTCGCGCCAAAAGCAGTTCGTCAACGACACGCTTGGCAACGTTAATGTCAGGAACAAGAAAGTAGATTCGTCGCATGATAACCTCCTCAAATTTGGGTTAATCACCCCCAACAAAACAAATTGACATCTGAGGCTGATCAGAAGCAGTGGATCAAATCAATCCACTTACATTGCAAGACGATGCTAAGAGATAATGAATAGGCAGGCAATACTGCAAATGCATACATTTTTATTACGCACCCCCCGGAATATCAAAAAAAAAAAACCATGTCATTCGGTTGCTGCGTTATTATCCAGAACAGAAAAAGCGTTAACCTGGAAGCCGCTGCCAGTTAAGTTACAAGATTGAATTTAAGCAATAAATTAATGCACCTACCCAGCCTGCAGAAGCTATCAGCTTCACACTTCACTTGGCTGGATCGGTAAGGGATGATATGAAACTACATTAGAATGCCCGCCAAATTACTCCTCATTAATGCAGGAAGTAATTTGGCTCTTTTATTATCCAACCTCGCGTGATTGGCAAGATCTGATAACGTTTTTGCTGACAATTATTTTATGGAAATGCAGGTACTCTTGGTTCCGTTTTCTCGACTTCCACTTCAGGTAGATGCTGTTTTACCCGCCCCTCAATTTCATCGACCTGATCCGCTGGCACGTCGGCTAATATTAGAAAATGACCTGCTTCTATCGCATCCTCGAACTCTTTAATCCGTCTGTTGCCCACATTCATTCCCACCATCCCGCCCAGCCAGGCACCGATACCTGCTCCTGCCAGTGAGGTCGCCAGCAAGATACCACCTGCAACTACTGGCGCAGTAGCAGGAAGGGCGATGGCAACCAGTCCGGCAAGTAAACCGGTCGACCCTCCGAGTGCCAGCCCCTGCTCCACTGCTGGAATGAAATCACTTTTCTGCAATAGACTGGCTTCAGGCAACTCCTCAAGCGGTGTGCCACGTTTAGCAATCACATGAATGTGTTTTTCCTCGATTCGTGCCAGAAGCAGATCGTCAACGATACGCTTGGTCACATTAATGTCTGGAACAAGAAAGTAGATTCGTCGCATGATAACCTCCTAGATTTTTGGTTAATCAATACTACTACTCGATGAAGATGAGACAGGCAAAATTTCTATTAGCCTTTCAATGATTGATAATAGGAAGCTTTCTTTTAGAAAGCAATAAAAAAATTAATGGACATCCAAATTACTAAATATGCTATGGTTAAAAGCTGGTGTTATCAGCTAACTCAGATTTTCCAATCCTTGGTTTGTCATGGGCGTTGTCATAGCACATATGATGAGGTAAAGATTTTCTGAGATGTGCAACACCGCTTTTCAAGAAAAGTGATACTCAATCATACTTCAGGAGGAAAATGCCATGATCAGCAAAAAATCCATCATTACTATTGCAATGGGTTCTATGTTTGCCATTACACTAGGCACCGCACCCATCTCAATGGCGAGTAATCAATCCAGTCCCTTACAATTTGAAAATCAAGGCTTTATGGTTGCTGAGGCGCATCAGCATGGTCAAGAAAAGGTTAGCGGGCAAGGTAAGGGCAAGGAAGAAGATCACAAACACGGCGACAAAAAAAGTAGCGGCATGATGAAAGGTGGGCATAGTTATGCTCATATGATCATCTTTCATGCAGACGAATTGAAGCTGAGCGATGAGCAGTTGGGGAAAATTACCCGCCTGCATTTAAAACACAAGCAAGAGCACGGGCAGCTCAAACAAAAACTGCGGAAAAGCATGAAGGCCTTTAAGAAGGAAAGCATGCAATCCAGCACAACTGACGTCCAACTGCGTAATCTTGGCAAAGAGTTCACAAATGTTGTCAACGAAATGGTCGAGTATCATATTAAGGAGCGGCAACTCGTCCATGCTGTTTTATCGGACGAGCAAAAAAATCAGCTTAAATCCATGAAAATGGAACATGATACGCATGGCGATCATCATGGAGGACATGGTTGCCACTAAAACCAGAAAACGCTTTTGCATATCTCAGAGCACATCAAATACCTTATCAAACTGCAAGTTTCATGCCTAAATGAAAGGCAGAAGATGGGTCATCAATATTTGATCTGGCTCGCTTCTGACGAATAGACTATAAAGAAAGCGTCCAAGGCCCCCAATGCTGCTGTGGATAATTATATTCAGTATATTGGGTAGTATCGGCGCAGTTGCTGGCGCTGCCTTATTTCTGGTTTTTCCGGAAAGTATGCGCAAAATGCTTGTTCCCAGTCTGATCAGTTATGCCACCGGGACGCTGCTTGGCGCTGCATTCCTTGGCATGATACCTGCCAGCTTGGAACAAGCACCCGCGATCATGGTTATGGCATCAGTGTTGGCTGGCATGGTGCTTTTTTTCGTACTCGAAAAATTTGTGCTTTGGCGTCATTGCCATGAGGACGAATGCGAGATGCATGGGCGCGCTGGCCCACTCATTCTGATCGGCGATGCTTTCCACAACTTCGTAGATGGCGTTGTCATTGCTGCTGCTTTTCTTACTTCAATTCCGCTTGGAATGGTGACAGCATTCGCGGTGATTGCACACGAAGTTCCGCAGGAGATTGGTGATTTTGCTATTCTGCTGGACAATGGATATAGCCGCACAAAAGCATTCATTCTCAACAGCCTTTCTGCCGCCGCTACACTTCCCGGTGCTGTAGCAGCTTATTTCTGGCTTAGTGAAGTGAGCCAGGTAATGCCCTTTATTTTAGCGCTTTCTGCCGCAAGCTTTATATACATTGCCGTGGCTGATCTTATCCCTGGATTACATCGGCAGACAGCCTTTGCTGCCGCCATACGCCAACTTATACTACTGCTCGCAGGGATTGGAACCATCACATTCTTTCATTTCGGAGGTTAAATATGAGTAGCTTGACTGAGCAAGACATTCGCGTATTGCATGAAGCGCTCGATGATGAATATCGTTCCCGGGCAACTTATGATCAGGTTATTGCTGACTTTGGCGAGACCCAGCCATTCAACAATATTCGTGAAGCGGAAGCACGTCATATCAAAGTGCTGCAAGCTTTATTTGTACAACATGGATTGCCTGTGCCCGAAAACCCTTGGTCGGGCAAGGTTGAGCGATACACTAGTCTGCAAGCTGCCTGTGAAGCGGCTATTACCGCTGAAATTGCTAATGCAGCGTAAGCCTCCAACCCTTCCACATTAACACCCTGATACATCATTGCTATCCTCAAATCTTTTCCAAGGAGGAACGATGTCATCATTAGAAATACGACGAATTCATATCGAAGCATGGCAAACCAGCGG
>NZ_JAGFJM010000018.1 GCF_024102715.1 Nitrosomonas communis | reverse complement strand
CCCTATGACATCGAATAAATCGATGTTTGTTTTACCCACAAGCTCATCATTCCGAAGTACAGCAGCGTGGTGGACAAGGACGAAATCACCAGCCAGCACGACTAGAACCTCAACATCCGCCGTTATGTGGACAACACCCCCGCGCCGGAGCCGGAAGACGTGCAGGCTCACCTCATCGGCGGCATCCCGCAGGCCGAGGTGGTAGCTAAGCAGCGCGAGTTCGACAAGTTCGGCATGGCGCCGGACATCTTCTTCGAACCGTTGCGCCCCAATTATGTTGCCTTCCGCGCGGCGCTCGACGCCAAGCCCGCCATCAAGGCCACGCTGGAGGCGGACACGAACTTACAGGCCAAGCTCGCCGCCCATCACACCACGCTGGAACAGTGGTGGCAGGTGGCGCAGCACGACTTTGCCCAACTGCGCGAAGGGCGCAAGCTGCCCGAGGTGCGCTCTGAGCTGCTCGCCACCTTAAAGGCCAAGCTCCAGCCCCTGGGCGTGCTGGACGAATTCAAGAGCGCGGGCGTGTTCGTCAACTGGTGGCAGGCCATCCGCTTCGACCTCAAGACCGTCATTTCCACCGGCTGGCACCACACCCTGATCCCGGACAGCACCCTCATCGCCGAATACTTCCAGAACGAGGCGGACGAGATCGAGGCGCTGGAGGGGGGGATCAACGAGGCCCAGGGCGAACTGACCGAGGCGGCCGAGGTCGCCGCAGAAAGCGTGAACTATGAAGCAGAAGAGGGCGAAGGCGAAGAAAATGAGGCTAAACTCACCGCCGCTACCATCAAGAAATACCTGAAGACACTGATCGACGATCTTGCCGATGCCAATACCGATTCCGCCATCAAAGAGCGCAAACAATACGAAGAACTATACGACGGCATCACCGCCATTGAGAAGCGCATCAAAGTGCATAAGGCTGTATTCAAAACCAAGCAGGACGAATTGGAGCTGAAGCTGTGGCTCAAGCGCATCGGCGGCATGGATGCCAAGGCCGAAACCAATAAGCTCATTGTTCAGGCCAATACTGCAATGAAAGCGTTGAACCCGGCAGTGAAGGAAGACAAGAAAAAACTCACCGCGCTGGAAAAGGATAAAGCCGCACTGCAAATGCGCCTCGCCCGCATCGACGACCTGCTAGCCGCCATCGGCGGCCAGATCAGCGAACAGGATGCCAAGCGCCTGATCCTCAAAAAACTGCACGATCTCGCCAACAAGGAGCTGTTGCGCTACCTCAATGCCGAAAAGCGCGCGCTGCTCGCCCTCGTCGAGAACCTGTGGGACAAGTACGCGGTGTCGAATCAGTTGCTAGAGGCGGAACGGGAAAAATCTTTGAATTCGCTAAATGGGTTCTTGGCAAAACTGGGTTACCTGGGGTGATGTCGATGAGCGCATGGGAAATTAGAAAACTCACCGATCTCGCTGAATACGTCAACGGTTATGCCTTTGCGCCGGAAGACTGGGGTACGGAAGGGCTGCCAATTATCCGGATCGAACAACTTAAAAACCCAAATGCTCCGGTAGACTACTATGTTGGCAAGCTTCCGCAGAAAAATATAATCGATGATGAGGACCTAATTTTCTCCTGGAGTGCATCTCTGTTTCTGAGGATTTGGAAAAATGGGAAGGCAGTTTTAAATCAGCACCTTTTCAAGGTTGTTGAAAAGGAGGGGGTAGATCGGGAGTTTCTCAAGTCGTTTATCGAGTTCTATTTGCCGGAGTTAATAAAAGCGTCTCATGGCTCGACAATGCAGCACATTACCCGCAAAGAGCTTGAGAAGTTCTCTGCGCGTTTCCCAATTGATGAGGCTGAGCAAAAGGGTGTTGCGAGTGTTATTGCGGCGGTCGACCGTGCCATCGAGCAAACCGAGGCGCTCATCGCCAAGCAGCAGCGCATCAAGATCGGCCTGATGCAGGACTTGCTCACCAAGGGCATCGACGAGCACGGCAATATCCGCTCTGAAGCTACCCACGCCTTCAAGGATTCCCCGCTGGGGCGGATTCCGGTGGAGTGGGAGGTGGCACCGTTGGCTGAAGCCGCAGATCTGCGAGTTGGGTATGCATTTAAGAGTTCGTGGTTTTCCGAGGACGGAGTGAGACTACTTCGCGGGGAAAATGTTGGGACTGGTACCTTGGATTGGAAAGATACTGCGTGCCTACCGCTAGAGATTGCAGATGATTTTGAGGATTACCGCTTGATCGCAGGCGATCTAGTTATTGGGATGGACCGTACATTTACAAAGCAAGGTTTCAAGGTTAGCGCAGTCACGGAGGACGATCTCCCGTGTTTGCTCGTGCAACGGGTTGGTTGTTTCATTCCGATTGGAATCCCAAAGCAGTTCATGAGGTTTTTGATCCTGTCGCCCCAATACCAGAGAGAGCTTCTTTTGCAGCAGAAGGGCATGGATATACCCCACTTATCGAAAAGCGAAATCTTGGCACCTCTTGTACTGCTTCCGAAAAACGAAAAAGAGATGACCGAAATCTCAAAACGAGTTGAGGCTATGGAGTGCTTTGTAAAGAACTGCCGAGACAGTTTGAGAAAGTACAACGCCCTAAAGCGGGGGCTGATGCACGACCTCCTCACCGGCGAGCGCCGCGTCACCCCGCTCCTCGCTCAACCCACATCATAAAAATAAAATCGCATGATCTATCAGGATAAAATTCAAGAATCCTTATGAGCGAGGTACAACATGACTGAACAATGCGCTTTTTGCGGTAACAAGCATCTTACGCCGAAAACCACGCGCTACTTGCATCAGCACGATGAACAGTTGCTGATTGTGGAAGGCGTGCCCTGTCTGGAATGCGATTTTTGCGGCGAACAATATTTCGAAATCGACGTTTTAAAGCGCATCGAGGCGGATCACCGGGAGATTGCCGAGCATCGCCGGGAACCGGCGCGCTATGTCAGTGTGGCGGTGGAAGCATTCGACAGTGTGCGGTAGACACCTTGCGGATGCTTGAAATTCGCTTGATACCAGACTCTGACTAAAAAACAGCGATGGAGAAAAATAGAGTCGAACACATCCGCCTTGATGAACGCAACCACGTCGAACAGCCGCTGCTCGATCAGTTGGCGGAGCTGGGCTGGGAGGTGATCGACCTGGAGATGAAGCAGGCACCGAAAGACAGCTTGCGCAACAGCTTCGACGAGGTGGTGTTGGAGCAGGTAGCGCGCGAGCAGGTGAAGGTGATCAACCCATGGCTGGAAGACGATCAGGTGGAAGAAGTAGCGAAGCGCCTCACCGCCAGCTTCCCTGGCAGCAACCTGCTGGAGAACAACCGCCATGTGCTGAACCTGCTGCTGGAAAACACCAGTGTCGCCGAAAATCGAAAAACCGGCGAGAAAAGCCCCACGGTGCGCTACATCGACTTTACGCACCGCGATAACAACCGCTTTCTCGCGGTGTGCCAATTCAAGGTGCGCATCCCCGGCACCGAGCACCACATCGTGCCGGATATTGTGCTGTTCTTGAACGGCCTGCCGGTGGTGGTGATCGAGTGCAAGTCGCCCAAGGTGAAGGAGCCGATCCCGGAGGCCATTGACCAGTTGCTGCGCTACAGCGAGCAGCGCGGGGCCAAGGGGGAAGGCAGTGCGCTGCTGTTCTACTTCAATCAGTTCGTGGTCGCCACTTGCCGCAATGAGGCCAAGTTCGGCACTCTTACCACCCACATCGAAAAGCATTTCTACCGCTGGTCCGACCCTTGGCCACGCACGGTGGAGGACCTGAGCCACGGCAGCAGCAGTCCCAACGACCAGCAGCGGCTGGTGGCGGGCATGCTGGATCGGCAGAACCTGTTGGATATCCTCCGCACCTTCACCATTTTCTCGGAATCGGACAAGGGCGAGCGGATCAAGATCGTCGGGCGCTATCAGCAGTTCCGCGCCGTGAAGCTGGCGGTAAACCGACTGCTGATGGGCAAGACGCCTCGCGCGCGCAGCGGCATCGTCTGGCATACCCAGGGCTCGGGCAAGTCGCTGACCATGATGTTCATGGTGCGCGAGATGTACCGCCATGCGCAGCTTTGCAAGTGGAAGGTGGTGTTCGTCACCGATCGCACGCAACTGGAACAGCAACTCGGTGAAACCGGCCAGAACATCGGTTTCACGGTGAAGGTGGCGGACAGCATCGCCAAGCTGAAGGCATTGCTGCGCAGCGATTCCTCGGACCTGGTGATGGCGATGATCCACAAGTTCCGCGAGACGGAACTCACCGAGACTTTCTCTGAGCTGAACACGAGTCCGAACATTCTGGTGATGACCGATGAGGCGCATCGTTCGCAGTACGCTCTGCTTGGGGCGAACCTGGACAAAGCCATCCCCAACGCGGCGCGCATCGGCTATACCGGCACGCCGATCGATAAGACCGAGCAAGTATTCGGTGATTACATCGACAAGTACACCATGCGCCAGTCCATTGAGGACGGCGTGACGCTGGAGATCGTCTACGAAGGCCGTACCCACAACGCCGAGGTGCCGGATCAGCAGGGCATGGATACCGCTTTTGCCGACGTATTCAGCGACTATGACCTTGAGCAACGCCTGCAAATCCTCGGCTACGGTTCGCGTGAAGCGTATCTCGAAGCCCAATCCACCATCGAGGCCAAGGCCAGGGACATGGTGACGCATTACCTCGATCACGTTTTTCCCAACGGCTTCAAGGCACAGGTGGTGGCCACTTCGCGCGAGGCGGCGGTGCGCTACAAAGCCGCGCTGGATGAGGCGCTGGCTAAAGCCATCGAGAAGCTGGAACAGGCCAATCCTCTCAATATCGATTTGGTACGCCTTAACACGTTGAAAACCGATGTGGTCATTTCCGGCAACCACAATGACCTGCCGCACATCAAAGAATTTACCGACAGCGCCCGCCACACGCGCACCATCAAAAGCTTCAAGCTGCCGTTCGAAGGTAAGGATGAAGGCGTGACCGGTGACATCGGTATCGTCATCGTGAATAACATGCTGCTCACTGGCTTCGACGCACCTATCGAGCAGGTGATGTATCTAGACAAGGTAATCGTCGCCCATAATTTGTTGCAAGCGATTGCGCGGGTCAACCGTGTAGCGGGTGCAGCCAAGGAGAAGGGCTTCATCGTCGATTACGTGGGCATCGGCCATCACCTCAAAAAGGCCATCGATAACTACGATGAGCGCGAACAGAAGGAAATGTTGGACACCTTGAGCTTCCCCGAAGATGAGTTGCGCGCGCTGCAAGCCGACTTCAAGGCGATCATGGCGCTGTTGGAGCAGCACGGTCTGACCGACCTCAACGACCATGATGCTTTTTTTGATCTGTTTTATGATGAGGACATTCGCTTCGAATTCATGCTGGCCTATCGCAAGCTGACCCGCAGCCTCGATTTGGTATTTCCCGCCAAGGAGGCGCTTGAGTACTTTTCAACTTATCACGCGTTGACGGAAATCAATGTGCTGGCTGGCCGACACTTGCACGATGCACGATTCAGTATGAAAGGGATTCCACCCAAGCTACGGGCCTTGACGGATCAGTATCTGGCCTCCAAGGGTATTGAGTTGAAGGTCAAACCGATCTCGATTCTCGACGAGGATTTCGAGTGTAAAGTTGCCAAGCGTACGCGCACCAAGACCAAGGCTGCAGAAGTCGAGCATGCCATCCGTCACCATCTCGATGTGGAACTGAACGACGATCCGGAGCTGCAAGCCTCATTCGCTAAAGCGCTGGCAGATATCCTGCAAGCGTTTAAGGATAATTGGCAGAAAATTTACGAAGAACTGGAGAAACTGCGCAAGCGCATCATCAGGACTGAGAGCGAGCCGACTTATGGTCTGCATAAGAAAAAGCAAATGCCGTTCTTCCGCATGCTGCGGGCTGAACTCAATGCTATCTGGGAGGAACAGCCTGGCTACTATGGGAAGCCCGATGATCGCATTGCGTTATTGGTCAATTTGACGCAACAGATTTACCTGGCAGTGGAGCGTGAGTTGAGGCTCGCCAGTTTCTGGGAAAGCGCGCCTGCCCGCAACAAGTTGAAAGCGGAAATCCAGCAAATTCTGCTTTCAGAAGCCTTTCACACTCTGCCGAATTTAATTGCCAGACGTAACCAGATTATTTCGCGTGTGATGGAGATTGCCGAAAAGAACAACGACCGGATTCTGTACGCCACCTGATATGGAGTTCCACTACAAAGTTGTCTATTCGAAACGCAAGACACTTACCATTACGGTGGAGCGCGATCGTTCCGTGGTCGTGACTGCTCCACAAGGGACATCCCCGGAAAGAATCCAGCGGATTGTGGAATCACGCAAGCTATGGCTTTATGAAAAGACTCGGCATGCCCAGAAGTACGATCCTTTGCCTCATCCACCTGGCAAGGAACTGGTTTCAGGTGAATCGCTGTTGTACTTAGGGCGGCATTATCGTATCGAGTTGGTGGAGGGTGAAGGGCAGATAGAATTTGATCAGAAGTTTGTTGTGCCGCGTCATCTTGTGGGAAAACCGCTGGTGTTCCGCAAATGGTTCATCAGGCGAGCCAGGGAAAAGATTCTCTCCCTTGTCTCATGTCGTGCAAAAAACCTGGGAGTAAGCTTTAAGCAAGCAAAGATCGGTGACAGTAAGTATAGATGGGGCTCATGTACGCCAAACGATAATGTGATTTTTAATTGGCGGTTAATTAAGGCGCCTATGTTCGTGATCGATTATGTGGTCGTGCATGAGCTGGCTCATCTGATCGAACAGAATCATACGCCGCATTTCTGGAATATTGTGCGAGCGCAGATACCTAACATGGAGAAAGCGAAAGCGTGGTTACTCAAGAACGGGACGCTGCTGGAGCAAGACTTGTAAACGATAAGGTGCAATATGGCAGACTAGTTCATTCGCGCCGGTTGTCACAGTGAATATGAACGGAAATTCATGTGCTACAAATCAGTAACGCATTTACATTCTCGCAAATTGGCCAAGTCTTTTCATTGCCTCATAAAGTTCAAATAAACTTGTTCGATACTTTTTGTTTTAAGAGAAAAGCCATGCCAAATTTCATGATTGTAATTTTATTGTATCTCCTTGCTGGAAACGCAAATGGTCAAGTATACAAATGGGTAGATGGCATGGGAAAGGTGCAATACTCTGATCAATTGCCGCCTGCTGGTGCGAGCAAAAATGAAAAAATGATCGATATCCAGTCCTCCTCACAGTCTGCCAATGATGATGGTAAAGGCGGCACAAAAGATATAGCAGAAAAGGAGCAACCATGGAAAGAAAAGCGCGCTGCCCGGGGGGAGGCAAAAAGCAAGCAACTGGCGGAAGCGAACATGAAAAAAGAGAATTGCCTGAGAGCGCGGAGCAATCTGGAATTACTCAGAAATTCCGAGCGTTTGTCAGTGCCGGATGGCAATGGCGGTATCATTGATGTAGACGATCATCTGCGCCAGCAGTATACGGCTGAAGCCTTAAACAATATTGCCACGTACTGCCAGTAATGAAATCCGGGTGTGCATCAATGCAAGTATTAAAAAATTTATAGACTTCATTTCTTGTGTTCATTTTTCTTCTTTTTGCTCAGCCAATAAGCAAAGCCGCCAATGCCTCCAAGCATGAAACCTAGCGGGCCGGTTATAAAGATACCCAGTAGCGGGCCCTGGTTGGCTTCTGGCGCTACAATCATGGGGCCGAAGAAGCCTGCGCAAAATCCGATAGAGCCCAGCACAATGGCGCCTAGAAATATGCTTGAGACAGGCCCTTCTGGAATGGAGCCGAGTCTTTTCCAGCTATACAAGCCAACACCGCCCGTGCACAATGACGCGATCAGGTTAAGTACCCATGTGGGTTCCATGGACGGTATCAGTGAAATTGTGAACCAATAGATGAAAAAATAGGTGGCGGGTACAATGACCAGCATTGCCAGAATACGAAAAGGAAGTGTCATGCTGGCACACCTTCGAGTTTAAACCTGAATAACATTAATATGCTGGAATACATAAAATTTTCCTTTATGGTAGCGCATCGATTAGCTTTTATTGTAACCGGGTTTGGCAGACTATGTTAGCGCTTGTATTAGAACGATCCATAACCAAAAAAGCATGTGCTAGCGGGATGTGCGATGTAGAATAATAGGCTATGTTGCCTACGTGTACTGGACAGAAGCCACTATCAATCCCGGTTAGAGAGATTTTCTGATTGGTGATCGGGCTGCCGCAGTAAGATGTTGCTCATTTTGGAGTTACTTGATGGATATCACAAATATTAAAGTTTACATGCAAGCGGTTGGTCAGAATGCCCGGGCTGCTTCGCGGTTAATGGCAAAAGCGGATACGGCTAGTAAAAATCGGGCGCTGATGGCGATGGCTGATGCTATCAAGCGTGATGAGAAGAATTTGTTGACGGCAAATGCGCGCGATCTCGAGAGTGCCCAGGCCAAGGGATTGGGTTCGGCCATGGTTGACCGCTTGGCGCTTTCTGCCAAGAGTATCGTGAGTATGGCCGATGGCTTGCGGCAAATTGCGGCCTTGCCGGATCCCATTGGGGAAATGAGTGATTTGAATTATCGTCCGTCTGGCATACAAGTAGGTAAAATGCGCGTACCGCTGGGGGTGATTGGCATCATTTATGAAGCGCGGCCAAATGTTACGGCGGATGCAGCCGGCTTGTGTCTGAAAGCGGGCAATGCGGCTATACTGCGCGGTGGATCGGAAGCGATGCATAGTAATCAAGCCATTGCTGCATGCGTGCGGGAAGGGTTAAAGACAGCGGGTCTGCCAGAGACAGCGGTGCAGGTGATCGAAACCAGTGATCGTGCTGCGGTCGGCGAACTCATTACCATGAAGGCATTTGTCGATATCATTGTGCCGCGCGGCGGGAAAGGGCTAATCGAACGTATTGCCAATGAGGCATGCATTCCCGTGATCAAGCATCTGGATGGCATTTGTCACGTCTATATCGACGAGCAAGCCGATCTGGAAAAGGCGCTGCGCATTGCTGACAATGCCAAGACACAGCGTTATGGCACTTGCAATACCATGGAAACATTGCTGGTGCATGAAGAAATCGCCAAGCACATCCTGCCGCCGCTTTGCAAAATTTATCTGGAGAAAGGGGTGGAGTTGCGCGGTAATCAGGCAGCTTGCGATCTCATTGCACCCATGAAGCTGGCAACAGAAGAAGACTGGCGCACCGAGTATCTTGCGCCTATCCTGAATATCGGCGTCGTGAGCGGACTGGAGCAGGCAATCGAGCATATCACGACCTATGGCTCTCAACATACTGATGCGATCGTGACGGAAAACTATAGCCATGCGCGCCGTTTCCTGCGTGAAGTCGATTCGAGCTCCGTGATGGTCAATGCCTCCACACGCTTTGCCGATGGTTTTGAATATGGGTTGGGTGCAGAAATTGGTATTTCGACCGATAAAATTCATGCACGCGGCCCGGTAGGACTGGAAGGGCTGACAAGTCAGAAATTTGTTGTGCTGGGCGATGGCCAGATACGACAGTAGTTTACTGCCCTAAAATCTTTTCAATTTAAAATAAAAGAAGTATGGCAAATCTAGTTAAAGTGGAAGTTCCCGATATTGGCGATTTCAAAGATGTTTCCGTCATTGAAGTGTTGGTCAAACCAGGCGATGAGGTTGAGCAAGAAACTTCATTGATTGCGTTGGAAACGGATAAAGCGTCGATAGAGGTGCCTTCTCCGCATGCAGGGATTGTCAAGGAAATGCATGTCAAGGTGGGGGACAAGGTATCGCAGGGATCGCTTATTGTTACGTTAGAAGCTGCTGTGTCCGCTGTCGAAGAGGCTGCCATACAGGCTAATGCTAGTAATCCTGCGATAGCTACTGCAAGTGAGACCCAGCCAGCAATGAGCACGCGTGGGGCTGTGCATGCCGAAGTGGTAGTGCTGGGGGCAGGGCCTGGCGGTTATACGGCGGCCTTCCGTGCAGCCGATCTGGGCAAGCAAGTTGTGTTAATTGAACGTTATCCGACATTGGGCGGGGTGTGCCTCAATGTGGGCTGTATCCCCTCCAAGGCGCTGCTGCATGTGGCGAAAGTGATCACTGAAGCTAAAGAAATCGAGCAGCAAGGAATAGTGTTTGGCAAGCCTAAAGTTGCGATCGACCAGTTGCGTAGCTGGAAAGAGTCGGTGGTGGGCAAGCTCACTAAAGGTTTAGCTGCACTTGCCAGACAGCGCAAAGTAGATATTATTCAAGGCAGCGGTAAATTCGTTTCCCCTCATATGATAGAAGTGAATACCGCAGAAGGCGTAACAACGGTGTCATTCGATCACTGCATTATCGCTGCTGGTTCCACTGCTGCGCGTATTCCGGGTTTTCCTTACGATGATCCTCGACTGATGGATTCTACTGATGCATTGGAGTTGGCAGATATTCCCAAAAGGATGCTTGTTATCGGTGGAGGCATTATCGGCCTGGAAATGGCGACAGTGTATGATGCGCTAGGCAGCCAAATAAGCATCGTCGAGCAGATGGATCAGCTCATTCCAGGTGCAGACAGTGATCTGGTCAAACCGTTGCATAAGCATTTAGTGAAACGCTATGAAGCTATTTATCTCAACACCAAGGTTAGCAAGATCGAGGCTGGGAAAAAGGGATTGAACGTGTTTTTTGAAGGCAGTCATGCACCTGCACCGCAATTATATGATCGCATTCTGGTTGCGGTCGGGCGCCGTCCCAATGGCAGGATGATCGCTGCAGAACAGGCTAATGTCCAGGTAAATGAACGCGGTTTTATTCCAGTGGATACGCAAATGCGTACTAATGTGCCGCATATTTTTGCGATTGGCGATATTACCGGAGAACCCATGCTGGCGCATAAGGCGACTTATGAAGGCAAGCTTGCCGCTGAGGCGATTGCTGGGCATAAAGTGGCGTTTGATGCGCTTACTATTCCGTCAGTGGCCTATACTGATCCAGAAATTGCCTGGATGGGTTTGACTGAGATTGAAGCCAGGAAAAAAGGTATTGATTATGAGAAAGCAATATTCCCCTGGGCAGCGAGTGGTCGTGCGACTGCCATGGGACGTGATGAAGGTTTCACCAAGTTACTGCTAGATAAAAATTCTCGCCGCATACTGGGTGCAGGCATTGTGGGCGTCCATGCCGGTGAGTTGATCGCTGAAGTCGTGCTTGCGTTGGAAATGGGTGCTGATATGCAAGATATCGGCCTGACCATCCATCCTCATCCGACTTTATCTGAAACAATTCTTTTTTCAGCAGAAATAGCAGAAGGGACGATAACTGATCTATATATGCCAAAGAGATAATGCGGTAATTCTAAATTTCAGTCCGGATTGCTTTTGAATCCAGCTTGTGCGGACGGACTGTCCCAGTAAGGTACTTCGCCAATACGCGCCGACAGAAAATCAATAAATGAACGGACTTTGGCTGGCAAATAGCGGTTAGGCAGATAACAAGCATAAACATAGCGTTTTACCGGTATATATTCGGATAATACCGCTTGCAAATTGCCATTTTGCAGCTCTTTCCCGATGGTAAAGGTCGGTAACAGGGCAATGCCCAGGCCGCCAAGCACCGCTTGAGAAAGTGCATCATCATCATTAATACGCAATGTTCCTGAAACAGGGACTGCAATTTCTCCTTCCGGCCCATTGAAACGCCAATAACCTTGCTCACCCGAGAGCGTATAGTCAAGACAATTATGCTTGACCAGATCACTCGGCGTGAGCGGTACTCCGTGTCTATGAAAGTAATCCGGTGTGGCGCACAATTTCCGGCGTGCAGGCGCTAGTTTACGTGCAACCAGGTTGAGATCGGGTTCACCTGTGACGCGTATGATCACATCGTATCCTTCTTCCACGATATCCACTGGTCGGTCTGTAATGGTCATATCAATCCGGATTTCGGGGTAGCGTGCCAGAAAATCGGCAAGGGCAGGCGCCACGTGGAGTGTGCCAAATGCTACTGATGCACAGACTCTGAGCATACCGCGCGGCTCGGCATGCAAGCTTGTGACAACTTGTTCCGCATGCTCAGCTTCCTCCAGGATACGGATCGAGTGCTCCGCAAATGTCCTGCCTACTTCTGTCAGGCTGAGATGGCGCGTGCTACGATTAAGCAATCTTGCACCCAAATCAACCTCAAGTTTGGCGACGGCTTTACTTACCGCTGACCGTGATGTATCCATGCGGCGCGCTGCCTCAGCAAAGCTGCCCGCTTCTACAACACGAGCAAAAGTGGCAATAAGATTAAGATCTTGCATAAATAAGCCTTTTATTAAAGAAAGCCAAGGTTAATAATATTTCATTGTGTCCTAATTAACTACAATATGATTCATTTTAGATTACTTATTTTCTGATTATCTTATCAATATCATACATCCTAAAATAAAGTATCGGAATCGGATCATGAGAATGTTAAGTTTTTCCATTGAGATATAAGTGAAATTAATGGTATGTATAACATGGTTAATAATTGGAATAAAAAATAGAATCTTTCTCGATAACCTGATGCAAGTGTAGCACTGTAGACATAAAAGCACGTATTGTTAATCTAATTATTCCAGTTGAAAAATAAATAGGAATGTAAAGAGATAAGCATGATAAAAATTAAATTATTTAATTTAATGGTTTCGCTACCTCGGGTATTGCTGATTAACACAGTGGCTTTTGTTATCTCTCTTAGCTCAGTGACGGCAGTTGCTATAGCAGCAGGGAATTCTTATAACATTATCGAAGTTGCCATAGCTGATGTGGCAGTTGAAGACTGCAATTATTTAGGAAAAGTTTGGGGAACCTCGGAGTGGGGTAAATTATCCAAGAATGCAAGACGGCATAAAGCAGAAGACAGAGCGCTGAGAATGGCTTCAGAGCTTAATGCCACTCATCTTGTATGGCGGGAGCATTCAGCAGGATCTGATTCATATCCCCATGCGTCTGGTGACGCTTACCGCTGTGTAAAGGGGACAGGTGATATTGGAATGAAATAATTAATAATAATAATTGTAGTTTGGATTGGGGCGTGACTAAATAGCTTGTATTTAGCTGATTAAGTCATGCCATTTTATTTTCTACTTGCTGAGTTCTTCTTGTTTGCTTCGTTTCAAGTCGTTTATTTGTTCCATCAGAATTTTCTTTTCTGTTTCTAGTTCCAGGTATTCTGCGTAGAGCCGATCCATATCTGCTGTATATTGTTGTATTCGCTTCCGGCGCTCTACTTTGTTTTTTATCATTTCCTCGTAACTCGGGGGAGATCCGCCTATCGTTATTGGGGGTAAAAATTCGCTCATGGTGGCCGTTCCAACTTGCGGTTGAGGATATGCTCCGGTTTGAGGAGAAGAAATAACTTCCTCTTCCTGTCTTAATTCATAGCGACGAAGTTCTTGTATCATCTGGAATTGCTGAAAAACGTTCTGTTGATTCTGATGGATACTTAACAAGTTGGCTTCTAGCTGGCGAATTTGTTCGTCAATGGCGGACTCCGCCAGCAATGAAAGTGGATGCAGTAACAAGCAGAAAAGAAAAGCTAACGCTACGCTATACTTATTGCCGATGTAGATAGATCGCAAGATCTTGTTGGTAATGCTGAGTGTCAGAAAATTCATCATTTTCGATACGGACAATCTGGTTTAATACAATCTGCGTAGAGAGACAATGAGTGCTCATGCAGATTGAATCCACGATCTTTGGCAATTTTGACCTGGCGTTTCTCGATTTCTGCATCATAGAATTCTTCTACACGGCCGCATTGCAGACATACTAAATGATCATGATGCGAGTCACTACTTAACTCAAAAACTGCTTTGCCACTTTCGAAATGGTGGCGTTCAAGTAAGCCAGCTTGTTCAAACTGAGTTAACACACGGTAGACTGTCGCGAGACCAATATCTTCACCTTCATTGAGTAATTCCTTATAGACATCTTCTGCTGACAAGTGACGAACCGCACTACTCTCAAACAGATTGAGTATCTTTAGACGCGGGAGCGTCGTTTTTAGACCCATTGTTTTGAGGTCAATACTTTTGAGATCTTCAGATTTGCTCATGGTTTAATTAGTCCAGAAAATTATTTGCTGTATCATATAGCGCTTAGTTTGCCTTGAAAATACTCGCGCTTCGTATGCATTTAAATATACCATTATTACTTATTGCTGCTTTATTGTTTGGTTGTACCTATATTCCAGCGCTTCCCTATAAAATTGATATTCAGCAGGGAAATGTAGTCACTCAGGAAATGGTAAACAAATTAAAACCAGGAATGACCCGGTCTCAGGTGCGTTTTGTATTGGGTACGCCACTTATTACTGATGTTTTTCATAATGACCGCTGGGACTATTTTTATTATGTTGCACCACGCGGGTCGATGTCTGAGAAACGAAAGCTTACAGTAATTTTTGACGGCGATCGGCTTTCTCATCTAGAAGGAGATTTTCCACTTGCCACTTCTTCAGATAATTTTTTGCCGACTACACCGCCTAATGAAGAAGAACATTAACAATACATGGAAGAGGGGCGTGGCGCAAGTGATGAAGTTTCTCATGATCAATCTTTAAAGTGTTCTATAACAAGTAGCAGCGTATTATGAACTATATTGTTTGATTTGCAGACGTTCAATTGACCAGGACGTCAGAAGAGGAAGATAGTATTAAAGTAATTAACAATAGTTTTTTAGACAACGATGACAATTTTGAATATCGCAGTAGCAGGAAGTACCGGGCGCATGGGGCGAGTGCTTCTGGAAATGATTGCCGAGGCACCAGACATGCAATTGTCTGCTGCATTGGAACAAAAAGAAAATCCATTCTTGACGAAGGATGCGGGCGAGCTGATTGGAGCACCTTGTGGCATTCCTATCAGTAGTGATATTGCTGCGGCCTTGTCCGGTAGTGATGTGTTGATAGACTTTACCCGTCCTGCTGGCACACTTGCACATCTTGCTATCTGTCGAGCTGCAGGTGTAAAAATGGTTATTGGCACGACTGGATTCTCGGCGGATGAAAAAGAAGTGCTTAAAGCTGCCTCCGCAGATATTGCCATCGTATTTGCACCCAACATGAGCGTTGGCGTAAATATCATGTTTAAATTATTGGAAGTTGCCGCCAGCACCTTGCACAATGAATACGATATAGAGATAGTGGAGGCACATCACCGCCATAAAGTGGATGCCCCTTCCGGCACGGCATTGCGTATGGGCGAGATTATCGCGCAGACTCTGAATAGAGACTTGGCAAAAGTCGCAGTCTATGGGCGAGAAGGAGTTACTGGCGAGCGTGCTGCTGAAACGATTGGTTTTGCCACAATTCGTGGTGGCGATATCGTGGGTGATCATACTGCAATTTTTGCTGGCACAGGCGAGCGCATAGAAGTTACGCATAAGGCCAGCAGCCGCAAGACGTTTGCTATGGGCGCACTGCGCGCTGCGCGGTTCCTTGCTACGCAGCAAAATGGCTTGTTTGATATGCAAGATGTGCTAGGCTTGCGCTAAAGGGAATCATATCGTGATTATCCAGTTTGATTATGGCAACTTACGCTATTGGTGATATACAAGGGTGTTATCAGGAATTCCGGCAGCTTATTGAATTAATTGGCTTTAATGCCACGAGAGATAAATTGTGGCTAGTGGGTGACATCGTCAATCGCGGACCGAATTCGTTAATTTTGCTGCGTTCTATCATTACACTGGGTGATGCCGTTATTACGGTGCTAGGCAATCATGACTTGCATTTACTGTTGGTTGCAGAGGGTTTAGCCAAACAGCACTCAAGTGATACATTACAGGCTATTCTGGATGCGCCTGACCGTCATGGTTTGTTAAGCTGGTTGCGTCATCAAAAATTGTTTTATGCTGATGATGACTATGCTTTGGTGCATGCTGGCTTGCTGCCATGCTGGAATATCTCTCAGGCAGGCGAGCTTGCACGGGAAGTGGAGGTCGCCCTATGTGGGGATAATTTTCATGAGTTTTTCTTACATATGTACGGCAATGAACCAAATTCCTGGCATGACGATTTAGCTGGCTATGATCGTTTGCGTGTGATTATTAATGCGATGACCCGCCTGCGTGTCTGTACGCTAGACGGCAGAATGGATTTTTCCTATAAAGGACAACTTCAATCTATTCCTTCAGGTTTGTTACCCTGGTTTGAGGTGCCTAATCGTGCCAGTGAATCGACTACAGTTATTTTTGGCCATTGGTCTGCACTTGGTTTGCAGATCAGAGAAAACTTGATTGCACTGGATACGGGTTGTCTCTGGGGAGGAAGGCTTACAGCAATTCGCCTGGAAGATCGGAAAGTTTTTCAGGTACCTTGCGCGCAACTGGCAGGTGCAGCGCTTCAGAAATAGCATGTTCTGACAAGCGTGCCAGTTCGCGCCGATTTCTGTCTTTACAGTTAATCGGAGGCAAAAAAATTAATTCTGTCTTAATGGCGGATTGATTCAGAATAAGTTGCAATGATTCTAATATCGTCACGTTAACATAGGCGACACTTGTATTACGTACGTTAGTGATATCACGGTAACTGATCGCAACCGGGTAAAGAGTGGCTTGCGCGCTAACTGCGGACTGAAGCAGGGAAGCGTGAAAGTGTAGAAGAACCGTGCCATCGCTGGTGGTGCCTTCCGGGAAGATAGCGATGCTGTCCCCCGCAATTAATGCCTCACTAATGTCCTGGTTAACGCGGAGGGTATCATTGCGTTTCTCGCGTTCGATAAAAATCGTACCTACATTACGGCACAGGATATTAAGCAGGGGCCAACTGAGAACCTCGGATTTGGCTACAAATCTGACCGGATACATCGTCAGGATAATCATGATATCCAGCCAGGAAATATGATTGGCAACTAATATGACAGAGTGCTTATCTTCAGGAGGTAAGGAGCCAGTGCAACTTAGTTGGATATTCAGAATTTCTAGCAGACTTCTTGCCCATTTCCGTGCCATGTATCGTTGTATGGAGCGGTTGAAATAAGGATAAACCAGAGACTGAATCAAACCTGACAGGATATGAAGCAACAATCTAATCAACCGCAGGAGCTGCGTTATTTTAGAAGTCTGGGTGCTATTCATGAGTTAATAACAAGGGCTAATGTACCTATCGTTTAAATATAAGCTCGCCTAATGGTTTTTGAACGTTAATCTCTATTCAATTCTTAACGATGAAGCTTACTTTAGTGACTGTAGATTGATATCAACCTTAAATAGAACAGGGCTCTAGAAAATTCGATTGCCGAATGCTTCGAAATAAAGCTGATCAATTTCATTGCGACTGAATGTATGATTCTGCCCGCCACGATGTGCAATCTTGATGGCGCCTAGCAACGATGCAAGCTGACCAGTTGTCTGCCAATCCATGCTATGAGTGATGCCATACAGCAACCCTGCCCGGTAAGCGTCACCACAGCCAGTCGGATCGATGATTGCAGCGGGTTTAACACTGGAAATTTCGATCTGCTGACCCTCAGCATAAATAGTGGAACCATGCGCGCCTTTAGTCACGATCAAAGCTTCGACTTTGTCTGCAAGCTCATTTAATGAGTACTGCGTTCGTTCTTGCAATAATTGTCCTTCATAATCATTCACTGCAATGTAGTCGGCCTTCTCGATAAAATCAATCAAGTCATCACCGCTGAACATAGGCAGTCCTTGCCCAGGATCAAATATAAAGGGAATGCCGCATTCCTGAAACTCGCGCGCATGCGTAATCATACCTTCGCGACCATCAGGTGCAATGATGCCCAGATTGATATTTACTGTATCTTTTATCGAATTATAGTGGGAAAAATTCATGGCGCCAGGATGAAAGGCTGTAATCTGGTTATCATCCAAATCGGTGGTAATAAATGCCTGCGCAGTAAAGGTGTCATCGATTTGCTGAATATAGGTTGTAGCTAGATTCAGTTTTTCCAGACGATGGGCGTAAGGCTGAAAATCATTGCCGACTGTCGCCATCATCAGTGGGTTGCCACCCAGCATATTTAGATTGTAGGCTATATTAGCAGCGCATCCGCCAAACTCGCGGCGCATGTCAGGAACAAGAAAAGCGACATTTAATACATGAAGTTTGTCAGGTAGAATATGATGCTTGAAATAGTCTTGAAACACCATTATGGTGTCATAGGCAATAGAACCACATATCAGTGTATGCATTGTTGCTAGTATTGAAGCTAGAGAGTGTGTCTGAGTGACATGAACAAGATTTCTCCCCGGCCAGGAATGCTCTGGCTACCTAAGCAGGCTAGCCAGGGAGGTTGCTAATCGTTGCGAAATACCAGCAAGATTAATTGGGCTTCCAGGATAAATCTAGTTCCCGCGCAGCTTTGACGTCATCCAGTTTACGTGACGGCATATTGTGTGGCGCAGTTTTAACCAGGTCTGGTTGTTGCTCGATCTCAAGCAGAATTTCCTTCATGGCGGCAACAAATGCATCTAATGTTTCTTTCGACTCTGTTTCGGCTGGTTCTATGAGCAGACACTCGGGAATCAATATCGGAAAATAGGTCGTGGGCGCATGATAGCCTTTATCCAACAGGCGTTTGGCCAAATTCATCGCAGTGACACCGGTCTTTTCCTTAATATCCTTGAGTGTGACGATGAATTCATGGCTGGCGCGGCGTGTCGGGAAAGCAATTTCAAAGCCGGCCCGACGCAATTCCGCCATTAAATAATTGGCATTGAGTGCGGCATGTTCAGAAACACGATTCATCCCTTCAGCGCCTAGTAACCGTACATACACATATGCACGCAGCAAGACTCCCGCATTACCCATATGTGCCGATAGCCGGCCAATCGTTTGCGGAAAATCTTTTTCTGTTAGCCAGCGATAGATTCCTTTTTCCTGCGTTACCATGGGAACGGGCAAGAATGGCAATAAGCGCTCCGCCACACCAACTGGGGCAGCGCCGGGACCGCCTCCGCCATGCGGTGTCGAGAAAGTTTTATGCAAGTTGATATGAATAACATCGAACCCCATATCTCCAGGCTTGACTTTACCAAGAACCGCATTAAGGTTGGCGCCGTCATAGTACAGTAAGCCGCCGGCTTCATGGACGATGCGGCTCATCTCCGCGATGTTTTCCTCGAAAACACCCAGCGTTGAAGGATTGGTCAGCATTAAGCCAGCAGTTTGTGGACCAACTGCTGCTTTTAATGCAGCCATGTCGACATTACCTTCTTTATCTGTCGCTATTTCAACGACTTTGTATCCGCACATGACGGCTGTCGCCGGGTTTGTGCCATGAGCTGCATCAGGAATGATGATTTCTGTGCGATTCTTGTCGCCATGTGCTTCATGGTAGGCGCGTATCATCATGACGCCAATGAGTTCACCTTGCGCACCAGCCATAGGTGTCAGACTGACGCCCGCCATTCCTGTTACATCTTTTAATATTTCCTGCAATTCGTACATGCAGGCGAGAAAACCTTGTCCGGTGTTTTCTGGTGCTAATGGGTGTCGCGCCAGAAATTGCGGTAACATTGCTAGCGCATTGCAAGCACGCGGATTGTATTTCATCGTACAGGAACCCAATGGGTAGAATTCCGTATCGATTGAAAAATTCTTTTGAGAAAGACGAGTGTAATGACGTACCGCATCCATCTCGGAGACTTCCGGAAGAAGCATGGGTGACTTACGCAGCAGATTTTGTGGAATATTTTGCTTTTCTGCTTTAGTGGCCGGAGATTGCGAATAATTGCGTCGTCCTGGGCGTGAGTGTTCAAATATCAACATATTGGTTTCATATAATTGGAAAATTAATTCAAAGCAGCCAAAGCTGCATCGTAATTGGGTTCGTTCTTGATTTCTGGTGCTAATTCTGCATGAATCACGCTATCGTTCTTGTCTAACACGATAACTGCACGTGCAGTTATCCCCGCAAGCGGTCTGTCGGCAATGACAGCGTCATAATTACGCATAAGGCCAGTACCTCGCATGGTAGACAGAACCACGGCTTTGTCTAATCCCTCTGCTTGACAAAAATGCCCCATTGCAAAGGGAAGGTCTACGGAATCAGCCAGCATGGCATCATCCTCCAGATCTTTATTAACCAGCGAGAATGCAGGTGCCTTGCCATCAACCTTCAGCAAAGTGCCTTCAATTTTAATTGGCTTGCCAGCAAGCGTAACCATGATTACTGCCTTTATGACATCAGTTAAATGAAAATGATGAAAGTTTCAATCACTGGTATTTTTTTAGGATCTGCCCGAGCGTTTCGCTGTATTTGTTTAAATCATTAACTGTCTTGGTTTCAGTGGCGCATACCAGCAGCGTATTATTTAATTCAGGATAATGCTCATGTAGATTTAATCCTCCCAGAATATGCTGTTCCTTGAGTGCTTGCAGAATTTCACTGACCGGACCAGGCAGTGTCAGGGCAGCTTCATGAAAACAAGGCCCGTGGTAAGCTCGTTTTACCCCTGGTAATTTCTCCAGTTGCTCTACTAGCTGTAACGTATTGGCATGTGATTGGGCAGCAACCCGGCGTAATCCTTCAGGGCCGAGTAAAGACATATAAATCGTCGCTGCTGTCACCATTAATCCTTGATTGGTACAGATATTGGAAGTTGCCTTAGAGCGACGGATATGTTGTTCACGGGCTTGCAAGGTCAGCACAAAACCTGGTTTGTTATCTAAATCGACCGTTCTACCAATAATGCGTCCTGGCATTTGCCGAACCAGCTCATTCTTGCAAGCCATAAAGCCAAAATAAGGTCCGCCACTGGAAAGAGGGATACCCAGGGGTTGACCTTCACCCACTGCAATATCTGCCCCTTCGGCACCCCATTCACCTGGTGGCGTCAGCATGGCGAGCGACATTGGATTAACGACAGCGATCACGAGTGAATGTTTAGCATGTGCCCAATCGGTGATAGCATCGACTTGCTCAAGAACGCCAAAGAAATTGGGCTGAGGAACGACGAGCGCAGCAAATTCCTCTTGACCGAATTGCTCCAGATGTTCGGGGAGTACCTGTCCCGACTCAGGGCAGAAGGGGGTCTCTACGACTTCAATGTTCTGGTTATTGACGATGGCGCGCAATACCTTGCGGTAAACAGGATGAACAGTGCGAGATACCAGAATCCGGCGTGATGTCTTGTGTTGGCGTACAGCCATCAGTGCAGCCTCAGCGAGCGCCGTTGCGCCATCATATAGACTGGCATTTGAGACATCCATGCCAGTCAATGAAGCCATCATCGTTTGATATTCATATAATAGCTGGAGCGTCCCCTGACTTGCTTCGGCCTGATAGGGCGTATAGGAGGAATAGAACTCACCGCGCGTGGTAATTTGCCAGACTGCCGCAGGAATATGGTGCTCATAGGCGCCAGCACCAATGAAATTAAGATAAAATCCATCTGCTTGTGCACGCTCAAGCATGAGCCTTGATATCTCCATTTCGGACATGCCTGGAGGTACGCGTGTTAATGTGCCCGTTTTCAGGGAAGGAGGAATTTCATCAAATAATTCTTCGATCGAGCTTGCTCCGATACTTGCAAGCATCTCTACAACATCTTCTTCAGTATGAGGAATAAATGGCATGATTGGTAGATTTAAAATAATTTAGAGCAATAAATCAGAAACAAAAGAATTGGACGTTAATGCTCTTCACTTTCCAATACTTTTTCGTATCCCTGAGCATCAAGTAAGCTTTCCAGGTCGGCAGCATTAGCCAGTTTCAATTTGAACAGCCACGCAAGATAGGGATCCTGATTAATTTTTTCCGGCGAAGACTCCAGTTCGGAGTTCACTGCGACCACTTCACCTGCGAGAGGAGAATAGACATCAGCAGCAGCCTTGACTGACTCTACTACAGCACATTCCTCTTTTTGTGCGAGTGTGCGACCGATTTTTGGCAGCTCAACAAATACCATATCGCCAAGTAATTCCTGGGCGTGCTGGGTGATGCCTATCGTGACGGTGCCATCACTCTCAGCTTTTATCCACTCATGTGATTTTGTATATTTTAGATGTGTTGGAATGCTCATTTTATTTCTCCAAAATTAGGAAAGGTTTTAATGTTCTTGGTGTTAAACCAGAATTTGGCCATTTCGTACAAATGGATATTTCACGACTTTAGCAGCGAGTTTCTTGTCTCGTACTAATACATGAACATCTTCACCGACGGTGACTTCTACTGGAATTCGTGCTAACGCAATGGATTGATTAATCGTGGGCGAAAAACCGCCGCTCGTAATTTCTCCCTCACCCTCATTTTGATCATGCTGTGTGATAACTTTTTGATGGCTACGCAGTACGCCTTTGTCTAATAATAATAGACCTGCTAATTGTCGTTTGATAGGAGTCTGCAGAAGGGCTTGCTTTCCAATAAAATCACGTTCACTTTTCAGATCGACTGTCCAAGCCAAACCTGATTCGAGAGGATTGGTCGTTTCATCCATATCCTGGCCATAAAGATTCATCCCTGCTTCCAGACGCAGTGTATCGCGAGCACCTAACCCTGCGGGCGCTACGCCTGCTGTGTGTAACTTTTTCCAGAAATCGACTGCGTCGCTAGCGGGTAAAATAATCTCGAAGCCATCCTCGCCCGTATAACCTGTGCGTGCAATAAAATACTGGTCGAATGCTGTTGATTGGAATTGCTTCAGATTTTCCGTAACAGCTTGCGTACCTGGGATGACTTGCCAGACCTTGGTGCGTGCATTGGGACCTTGTACGGCGATCATTGCCAAGTCGCGACGTGGTTTTATGTCAAAATCTGGTGCGGATTTATCACGCTGTAAAGTGATCCATGCAATATCTTTATCCGCAGTTCCCGCATTGACAACTAATCGAAACCAGGTCTCGGATAAGAAATAGATGATGAGATCATCAATAATCCCACCATCAGGATTGAGCATGCAAGTATAAAGTGCTTTGCCGGACACAGTGAGCTTATCTACATTATTGGCTACCAGTTGCCGCAGGAAATTGCGAACATGTTCGCCTTGAATATCAACGACTAGCATATGGGATACATCGAACATACCAGCATCTTGTCTAACTTTATGGTGCTCGTCTAGTTGCGATCCATAATGAAGTGGCATATCCCATCCACCAAAATCAACCATTTTGGCGTTCATGTCCCGGTGAGCCTGATTAAGAGGGGTTGTTTTTAACACAGATTTTCTCCCTAAGATAAAAAATGAAGTCTACTCATATGACTTCACCCCTCTGTCCTTTTACCTGAGAGTTTTACGGTAGAACTCTATCCGTGTGCCCCTTCGGTGGCTGAACTCACTGTTCGGCGCTCTCCAGATTGCCTGTCACAAGCAGTTTTTTAGTCAATGCAGTTTGAATTAACTATACCTGAGCGATTCCGGGGGGGTTACGCCTTCGGCGGCGCTCAAAAAAGCGCTCTCTCCTGCTTGGATATAAAATAGCAGTTCGCCACTATACCTTAGCTAGGAGAGCTAAACAAGATGGTTATATAAACCCTTCTTTTTGTATTGTAGGAAATCAAGGATTCTTCCCGCTTGCCTTGTAATTTGAGAGAAATCATCGTATAAAGACATAAGATATTTATGTTAACTTGGGGTGTGGCATCATTTCATTCAGTTTATTTATAAAGTATCAATTCTAGCAATATTGAGCCTGTATTATTCGTTTCAGCTTATTATCAACTACTAGGCTAAGAGTAGAAATTTTATTTGTTAAGTTGGAAGTAAATTGAAATTTGACGAGCACCTTCTGAAAAGGTATATTAGCCGTCTTTCCGGGGTGTAGCGTAGCCTGGTAGCGCGCCTGGTTTGGGACCAGGATGTCGGGAGTTCAAATCTCTCCACCCCGACCAGTTTTGTGTATCACTGTGTTGGATTAAGCCCGGTTTGAGTAGTGCCCGTAGCTCAACCGGATAGAGCACCAGCCTTCTAAGCTGGGGGTTACAGGTTCGATTCCTGTCGGGCACGCCAGGATAGCATCTTTAATTTACAAAAATTATTTTAAGAGTAATTAGAGTACTGGTTTGTAGTAGATGGTGGCTGTAGCTCAGTGGTAGAGTCCCGGATTGTGATTCCGGTTGTCGTGGGTTCAATCCCCATCAGCCACCCCAACAGCTTAAACTTTTTTGAATGAATCAATAAATACCCCGGCAAAGCCGGGAATTTTATTTTCTTCAAAAAGTGCCTCTATCATTATAGTATTGTCAACGATGAGCGCAGACTCATCATATCGAAGTCGTTTGGCTATACCGTTGATTCTTCTATTTTTATTCTAGATATAAGCGTGCATCGAATGCTCTCCTGAGCATTGTGAAAAAAAGATATTTTTCCGGATCTGGAAATATTTGCTCGTGAATCTTTTGTCTGATTGCTATGTTTCTTGGGCTTGGTCGGTTTTGCTTGAATTGCAAAGTTGCTGACTGTCCGTAACCAGTCTTCTAATAGATGCAGTTTTTTGGGTTACATCGGGTGATCTGGGTGTCAGTGCATCGATTGTCTTGGCCGGCTGCAGTCGTTTCTCGTTAAGATGCTAATCAGTTCATTATTTATGCCTGATGTCATTGGCTTTGATCTGGAGCAGCAGCATTTTTTTGCTTGCGGGAATCTGCTTCGCTTTCATTCACATTACTCCTTCATAAAACGTCTCCGATTGGAGACAAAGTATATCCTGCAAAAACAATCAGTTATATGCCACAATTGAAAAATGGTTAAATACTGGCGACAAGTATTCATCATGTCGTTTGTGAAAATTCTATGGATTATATGTAAGCTTATGATTGTATGATATAAATATACTATGGCACGGATATTGCTCCCAATATAGTCAATCATATCTTAATGATTGCTCTATCAATTTACTTATTAGTACGAATACTGATTGCCGGTAAGAATGCTAAACAATTCGATAGTCTTCAGGCTTGATTAAGGTTGCTTGGTGATAATGCCGGTTAATCAGGCTTTTTGAAGTTTTAACTTCATTCAAATTTTATACACAAATAAAGTAGAGGAGTAAGAAGTGCCTAGAAAAGGAATTATTAAATTAAGAACAATACCAGCTTTATTTATGTTGTTAGCAGCGCCAGCATTTATGGTTGGATCTGTATCTGCTGCGGATAAGTCGACATCTGAGGACAGACGGGGATTTGAGAATAGACGAACATCCGAGGACAGACGTGTATCTGAGGATAGGGGTGCATCTGAAAATAGACGGGCATCTAAGGGTAAGCAAGCACCAACAGATAGCGATGGTAGTTCTGATCGTTTGCCGAATATGTTTACCGCGGTTAATAGTCATGGTGAAGATGCAACTTATAGCACAGAAGGTTTTATTGATCTTAATAATCCTTTTTTTAAAAATTTGGGAGAGAATGGCCGTAGCTGCGCTTCCTGTCATGTTCCTTCTCAAGGATGGACGATAACACCCAAAGGAGTGCAGGCGCTCTTTGAAGAAACACAGGGTATGGATCCACTTTTCCGGCCAGTTGATGGCGCCAATAATCCTAATCCGCTTAATCATCCGGATCAGTTAACACTGGAAGAACGTCGCAGCGCTTATAGCATGCTGCTGAACAAGGCAAACATACGTGTGGGGATTGGTATGCCTGCTGACGCGGAATTCGAGTTAGTTGAAGCTGATGACCCTTATGGTTTTGCGAGTGAAAAGGAGTTGTCTCTATTCCGTCGCCCAATGCCAACTACCAATCTTAAATTTTTAAGTGCTGTCATGTGGGATGGTCGTGAAACAACGCAAGATTCAAGTTCCGGCGATTGCATTTCTGGAACTTCAGATTGTTTTTCTCCTATATCAGTTAATTTATCAACTCAAGCCAATAATGCTACCACGGGCCATGCCGAAGCGTTGCGGGATTTGTCTGCTGAAGAGCGTGAAGCGATTGTAGCGTTTGAATCGAGCTTATACACAGCGCAAGTGCAGCATAGTGATGCCGGTAAGCTGACAGCGGAGAAAGCGCGTGGTGGTCCTAAAGCGATGTTACAACAAGATTATTATTTTGGTATTAATGATACCCTCGCCGGGGATTATCAGACTGGCGAGAAATTTAATCCTAATGCAATGTCACTTTATAATAGCTGGAATCGTTTTAAATCTAACAAATCATCGGATAGTGCTAAGAAGGCGCGTGCGGCCATTGCACGCGGACAAACGCTCTTTAATACAAAGCCTATTCAGATCAGTGGCGTTAAGGGGCTCAATGATGATTTGAATACCGACGTGCTTCCCGGTACTTGCACAACATGCCATAACACTCCGAATTCTGGCAATCACTCAACACCGATGCCGCTGGATATTGGTGTCTCTGACGCATCACGTCGTACACCAGATATGCCGCTATATACACTGAGAAACAAAGAGACTGGTGAGACTGTTCAAACAACCGATCCAGGCCGTGCTCTGATGACGGGTAAATGGAAAGATATTGGCCGCTTTAAAGGGCCTATTCTGCGTTCCGTAGCATCGCGACCACCTTACTTCCACGATGGTTCTGCGGCAGATTTGCCGGCAGTCGTCGAGTTTTACGACACACGCTTTAATATTGGCCTTACCGAGAAAGAGAAGGCTGATCTTGTTGCATTCTTGTCTGCACTGTAACATTTCCTCTTGAATGAATATGTAGTGCGTGTTTCTCTTTGAAGTTAGGAATCTGTTGGGCTTGAGATTAATCTATTGTACCAGTGGGAGTCATATCTGGTTTGCTGCGATTGCTCACAAGTACGGCAGATTTCTGAAGCAAAGTGCGCATTGCCATCGTATGAAATTAGCCGCAATGTTGCGGCGCTGTGTTTTTAGTCAAATACTCCTGCTTTACAGGGGAGTATTTGATCTAGAGAAATCCGGAATAAGTAAATGTATAGCGTTTCAATCGAGTCAATTTCGATTTGGCGAAAGGTTTTTCCAATAATCCCACTGGCATTATTTAATTGTGCAGGGTTTCTATAAATCCTAAAGAGGAGACGCTGAAATATCGTTTTAGTCTATGTCGTGGTAATCTTTGCTTTAAGTGTTCATAAATCTTAGAGATGCTAAACGATATGGATTTTTCTCCTTTGGTTTCACAAGCAGACATTAATAAACAAGTTTTTTCAGGAAGGTGCCTGTTAGGTATTCCGGAATATCCAGAGCGGCAGGATCTGCATGCCGAGCTTAATGCGGATGTTTATGAGCTGATCAGTATTCCGGCACAGCTTTCGCATTTAGTGCTTTTGTCTGATCGGCAACAAATTGATCAGGAGCGCCACTTAATTATTCAACTTTGCCATCGTTTCGGTATTTTGCCACCTAATACACACTTTGATCAATTCAGTGCTGATTTGGGTGATTTTCGGTTACGGTGGGAACGCCATACTGAATACTCGACATATACAATATATTGCAAAGGGCCGTTTGATACTCCTTTCGCGCAGCCTGCTATTAGCTATGTCCCTAAAGAGTGGTTAGCCAGCTTGCCTGGTGAAGTGTTGGTGGCGACGCATATCGCATTGGATGATCGATCCCGTCCTAGCCGTAGCCTGAGTGAGCTAGCTAGTCTATTTTCGTCCAATACCGTGATTGGTTCGAAAGTTTCGGGGGGGAGCGCCAGCGTCTGGAGTGATAACCAGATTCATGCGGATGGTTTTAGCCGAATCTTGATCCACGATGATAACTTACGCAGCCGCCAGGTTGGAAGGTTGGTTCAGCGTCTGCTGGAAATCGAGACATACCGTATGCTGGCGATACTGCCGTTAACGCTAACGCGTAAAGTGATTTCGCAATTGGAGCGCTACGATGATCGTTTAACTGAGCTGATTACTGGTAATGAATTGACT
>NZ_JAGFJM010000016.1 GCF_024102715.1 Nitrosomonas communis | reverse complement strand
TCAGCGTGACTGCCTTGTTCAACAATGCGTCCTTTATCTAATACGATGAGTCGATCCATGGCGGCAATGGTGGATAAGCGGTGGGCAATGGCAATAACTGTTTTGCCCTGCATGAGCTGATACAGGTTTTGCTGAATACTGGCTTCTACCCCTGAATCCAGAGCGGAAGTAGCTTCATCCAGAACCAGGATCGGAGCGTTTTTTAATAATACCCGAGCAATCGCAATGCGCTGGCGTTGACCTCCTGAAAGATTTACACCGCGCTCACCGACAAAGGCATCATAACCTCTGCGACCCTTGCTATCGACAAGCGTCTGAATGAACTCATGAGCATGCGCATATTTAGCAGCTTCAAGCATTTGTTCTTCAGTCGCATCAGGCTTGCTAAATAGAATATTGTCACGGATGGAGCGGTGAAGCAATGAAGTATCCTGGGTAACGATAGCGATATTAGCGCGTAAGCTCTCTTGAGTAACCTGGCGGATATCTTGTCCATCAATTTGAATAATTCCTTGTTGGACGTCGTAAAAGCGCAATAACAGATTAACCAAGGTTGATTTTCCGGAGCCGGAGCGGCCGACAATACCTACTTTCTCACCTGCTGCAATGTGCAAATTGAAATCAGTAAAAACTTGCTCGCTTTGCTTGTGATCCGTGCGATGATAACTAAAACCAACATGGCTGAAAATAATGACACCGGATTCTACTTTCAGTGGCATGGCATTGGGAGCATCTACAATGGCTTGTGGTTTTGATATTGTATTGATGCCATCGTGGACAATTCCCATATTTTCAAATAATGCACTGACCTCCCACATAATCCAATGTGACATACCGGTTAGGCGTATTGCAAGACTCAGGGCGATTGCGATGGCGCCCGTGGTGATATTGCCATTAATCCATAAATAAATTCCCAGTGCGCCAATCGTGAACACCAGTAGCATGTTACTGCTCCATACACAGCCAATCAGTCCTGTCACCAGCCGCATTTGCGGGTGAACAGTGTTCAGGAAATTTTCCATGCCAGTTTTTGCGTAGTCAGATTCACGTTGTGCGTGCGAGAACAATTTGAGTGTCAAAATATTTGTATAGCTATCTACAATACGGCCGGTCATGCTGGAACGTGCATCAGCCTGTAGCTCAGAGATTCGTTTTAATCTTGGAATGAAGTAGTACAGTATGGCTGCGTACACACCCAACCAGCTGAGCAGCGGAATGCATAAATGAGGATCGGCATTTGCAACGAGAAACAAAGTGGTGATGAGATACACAGCGATGAAAAGCATTACATCGAGTGTTTTCATGACAGTTTCCCGCACAGCTAAGGCTGTTTGCATCACTTTGGTTGCAATTCGACCGCTAAATTCATTCTGGAAAAAGGCATAGCTTTGATTAAGAAGATAACGATGCGCTTGCCAGCGAACAACCATTGGAAAGTTACCCATTAAGGTCTGATACATGATTAGCGAATGCAATAGAACCAGTATGGGCATCAGCAGCAGGATAAAAAGTGATAAGCCAATCAATGAGAGCATTTCTTCCTGCAAGAAATTCTGGGGATCTTTTTCAGCTAACCAGTCGATAATTTTCCCTAAAATGCCATAAAGCATGGCCTCACCGATGGCGATGCAGATAGTCAGTATGGCCATCAAAAGCAGATAGGGTTCGATTCCTCGGGTATAGTGGCGGCAGAACTGATATAAGCCTTTTGGCGGTTCAGTTGGGGGCTCAGGTGGGAAGGGTTTGATCAGACGTTCAAAGTAGCGAAGCATATGCATTCAGTTAAAGGAGGGATGCTGGAGCAATGTAATTAAAAGGCTGTTTTATGCCCATATGACCTCTTCTCAGATTAACTGCCAGTGATTAGTTCAAGTATTTTGAAACCTGCTACATAAGTGCCGATGGCGGATCCTAGTGAAGAAAGCAGAAATATCAGTAAAATACGTGTCACTTGATTGTGCCACCAGCCTCTCAGACTCGTTGTATCATTTCGAAGACGACTAAAATCACCCACGGTAGGTTTACGTAAATAAGTCTCTGCTAACGCTGTAAACATGCCAACTCCGGTGGTAGGATCAAGGGAGGTAATCGGGGCAGCCAGGAAGGCGGTTAAAATTGTGAGCGGATGGGCAAGTGCAATTGCAGCGCCCAATGCAGCCAAGCCGCCATTTATGAGTATCCAATCGATTATCATTGTCATCCCGACATCAGGGCTGCGCATGAATCCTATCGTAAAACCGGTCAGAACCAGGGCGACGATCAACCAAGGTAGAAATTTAAGCCAGTTGATCGATTCCGGAATGGTGTCAAGCTGCTGGATAGTTGTATCTGGATCGTTGATACTACGGGACTTTAAAATATGTTCAATTCCTTTCATGTGTCCTGCGCCAACGACAGCAAGCGTATGCTGATAGTCATTTTCCACACTTTCCTTTATCAGGCGTGCAGACATGTATTCATCGCGTTCACTGATGAGAGGTTTAAATAAATGCTTTTCGTTTTCTGCAAACTGTGAAAAAGCACTTTCCAATACATCGCCTTCTTTCAATCGTTCGATTTCTTCAACGCTCACCGATTCGCGCGAAATAATGCTGGCTAGCAAACCACTGTATAACTCCATACGTCTCCACCATGGCACGTTGTGGTAAATACGTTTGAGAGTGGTTCCAATCTCTCTATCAATCAGTAAAACCGGTAACTTAGCTTCTGCTGCATCTTTAATAGCAGTTCGCATTTCTGCGCCAGGTTCGATTCCTAATCGCTCAGCCATGCGCTGTTGAAATGCACTTAATGCTAAGCTGGCAGCAACCATACTCGCTTGGCCTTTCTTAATAACTTGAAAGAGATCCATCTTGCTTAATAGATCAGGATTGACGATCGCTTTATGACGGCTTGGGCATAACTCAACTGCAACTGCATCGAATTCGCCAGTAGCAATCAGCTCTTTCACTTTATCGGCACTAGCCTGGGAAATGTGGGCGGTGCCGAGGATCGTGATTTTGTGACCATCTATTTCCAAAGTTTTGATTGGTTCTACTTTGGCTTCGTTGTTTATTTTTGCAGATGATGTTATGTGTTCTTGCTTTAATTCAGGCATGAGTTGATTGTTTTATCGATTAAGGCATCGGTTGAAATTATGCTAATTTGTAGCTGCTAGGTGGTAATGCCAAAGGGGTGGCAGGAAGTTATGCAGTGCAGCCATCCGCTTTGACAGAATTAACCGGCTTCGCTGAGTTTTTTCAGCCAGAGTGGACTATGGTGGCAACAGTAAAAAAGTGGACTGTTGTGTTCTTGTTAGTCCCGAGCCCTACACATCGCCGCTCTGTCGAGCAACCAGATATAGTCAGTCTTGCCCAGAATCGGCGCGGATCAGCATTCAGTAATACTCACAGCCAAACCGCCCAATGATGTTTCTTTGTACTTATGTGACATTTCCAGGCCGGTTTGTTTCATTGCTGCAATGCAATTGTCCAGTGGCATAAAATGTTCGCCTGTACCGCGGCGTGCTAATGCTGCGGCTGTGTGAGCTTTAATGGCACCGAAGCCATTGCGTTCAATGCATGGCACTTGCACTAATCCTCCCACAGGATCACAGGTCATGCCCAAATGATGTTCAAGCGCGATTTCTGCTGCATTTTCTATTTGCTTTGCTGTGCCGCCTTGTGCTGCACATAGACCGGCTGCAGCCATGGCCGCAGCTGATCCCACTTCTCCCTGACAACCCACTTCTGCACCGGATATAGAACTCCGGTGTTTGATGATGCCGCCAATTGCTGCTGCTGTTAGTAAAAAATTCCTTACGTTTTCAATACTACCGTTTTCGTGCTTAACCATGTAATACAGCACAGCTGGAATCACGCCTGCCGCGCCATTGGTTGGCGCAGTCACGACCATGTGACCAGCTGCATTTTCTTCATTCACAGCCATTGCGTATGCGCATAACCAATCGTTTAGTGTCGCTTTCCCAGGGTCTTTTTGCAGTTGATTAAAGATTGCTTTAGCCCGGCGTGACACTTTAAGGCCGCCAGGTAGCTGCCCCTCTGTCGTTAAGCCATTTTCAATACAACGTTGCATGGCGTGCCAAATTCTGTCTAACCCTTGATCAAGCTCATTGGCGGACATTTTTGTCAGCTCATTGGCGCGTTTCATGTCTGCAATTGAGAGATTGCTTTGCTGGACCATTTGTAGCATGCTTCGCGCTGAATCAAACGGGAAGGGAAAAGACTTCGCTGATTCCATTTTTAGAGGGGCATTTAGCTGATTGATTTCAGCAAGCGTATTGATAAATCCTCCACCAATGGAAAAATAGGTTTCGCTGAGTAAAACTTTTTCATTTTCATCAAGCAACATATAAACCATACCATTTGGATGCTGCGGTAATGTCTCGTGCTTATCAAAAATAATGTCCTTATCCGGATTGAATGTGATCACTGCGCCATTGTTTAGCGTAAAGGAATTCATAATCCATAGTTTTGCGATCAAAGCATTGACGTCCTGTGTAGACAATGCTTCTGGGGTATAGCCGTGTAACCCCAGGACAACAGCGCGGTCTGTTGCATGGCCTTTGCCAGTAAAGGCTAAAGATCCTTTAAGGATGCAACGAACATGGTTGGCTTTGCTGTTCGAAGTTGCTATCACAAGTTGATCAAGATGGCTTCGAAATTTATTGGCAGCCATCATGGGTCCCATAGTATGGGAACTGGAAGGACCAATTCCGATTTTAAACAAATCAAGAACACTGATGAACATAAATCAAACCTTGTAGAAATTGTGCTAAAGAATACTTACGTAGAAACGAGAGAATGATGAGAACCTGTGAACAAATCTATTACACGCCACGATAACCATATTGCGCATCACTCGCATTTTGCATATTTACTTGATCTGTAGCTTTGTCAAAACGATGTTTTGCTAAAACCTAGTCGGGCCATTTGCCTGTTGCTGTATTTCATTCGGCTTATTATTCTCGGAGTGTATGCTGTGATTTTTTTTACAAGCGTTGAGATTCTGGCGATCATCGGGAGTTCCTCTCTCTTTACCTCATTAATGTATGGTTATCGTTGTTAATTACGTGGAATTCTTTTTGCCAGCAATAAACGAGTTTTCATAAGTTCCGCTCCCGTGCTTGCTCACCAACCAAGTTCTCCATTTTTGTTCTCTGAATCTTATCATTTTTCTATCTTTTAAAGTTTTAGCTCACATTAACCGATAAGTAGAATAAGCCAGTAAAAAATGAATTAACTGGAGAGCATCGGGAAGTCGTTAGCGAGCCAAACGTGGAAAGACAAATTCTATATCTTATACGGATTAAGAACACTTACCAACAACGCATCATATCAGTCGTAGATAATGCATTACTTGATGGCGATATTGCCAATATTAATGCTGCTACATTTTCTGCAAATTAGATCGTGACCGAGCTTCTGATCATTTCCAAAGATACATTCGATATATAGGCAGAATGCGATTCGTTCATGCATGTTGCTTGTATGCAATTATTTGGTGAGATTACTCAGAGTAACCAAGTAAAAGAAGGCTCTTCAGCAAAATCTGTGGTTGAACTCAGGCACCGGCAATTCACCAAGTGTATGATATAGGGCGATTTCCAGACATTTTAGTGTTTTGAAACCATAGGCTTTTCTCCTAGTGAGTTTTGCCTTG
>NZ_JAGFJM010000013.1 GCF_024102715.1 Nitrosomonas communis | reverse complement strand
ACTTTTTTCCTCTATTTCCCGTGGCGAAGAGTGCAAACCACACAAATTATTTGATGGAAGAGAACCAAACTGCTCGATTTTGGCTTTATTAGTACACTGCCTTTTGAAACTGCTGATCCAAGATGGTTATTGAGGCAGTTTTTCAGGATCGACTAATTACTATTCTCTTACTTGTTCTCACATCATAGATGTGCTCTTTTCTATCGAAGTTAGTTACAAACTAACGAGACATTTCCGGGATTTGCTACAGGAAAAATAAATCTCCAGCCTTGATGTTGATGCTGCGCATTTAGCGTACCATCTTTCCATTTTATATAACAGTTACGGCTTGGAGATGCAATGGACAGCTCCACAGGAGTATGAGCATGTATTTGTAGATTAACTCCTTCTGCTGTTTTATGCCACTTCTTAATTTCTCCGTTACTGTGCAATAAATAAGTCGTTGATGGAAATTTAGAGGTTGTATTCAATAGAACCTGCCCATTGCGATTTGGCAAAAGATGCACATAGCGCCCTTGTTTTACATCCCGCACTCCAATGACTCCTTCGGATCTTTTGAAATCAGGCCATCCGATTGACGCTGGCAGACGTAATGTACGTAATGTTTGTAGCCCTCTAATATTCCAAGTGCCATCCAAACTGCGAGATATAGTCATATTCTGGAATTCTTTTACCTTCTGAGTATATTCACTTATCCAGATAGCCCTGGATTCTTGCTTAATGCTCCAATCATAGACAGACGTAAGAGTATTGATGGATGCTATTTTGCTACCTGAATAAAAGTGATAATGAATATGCATTGGTTTCAGGCGAAGAGGATTGTCGGTGAGCTGCATGGTTTCAATGACTCGATCAAATCCGTAAAAAGGGCCTTGCCAGCCATTTGTATAGATATGATCGCTTGCAATTGGAGCATATACCTGAAGTTGATTTTCGATGGCATAGCCAAGAGGGGGCACGCGAGTAATGGTGTTTTCATCTTTACTCATAGTAGCGCCGCCACCATTCATGTTTTCTAATCCAAGTGTGCGTGTCAAAGTGAGTGCTTCTTTATTTGCCAGCCCATCGCCGGTCCAGAAAAAAATACGAACTTGCTTCTTTTCAGGTGCTAATTTTTTATTAATATAATCTACAGATCCGGCAATTTCCCGTTCCAAGTCAAATTCATATTCAGGAATGGCAAGGTGAAAATCATCACCTCTCGCAACAATATAATTCTTTTGAAACCATGCTGAAGGGTGGCTATAGGAATGGCTAGCTATCTCTATATTATTCAGTTTAAAAATATCCCGCGCTAGTTTTTCGGTTTCCGTCAGCTTGTCTGATGAGCTGCTACGGCTGATCTCTCCTTCAATGATAGAAACGGTAGCTGGCAGATTATATTTTTTCAAGAAATAATCCTGAATTACTTTTATCGCTAATGGCGTTCCCGGTATTTCTGCCTTATTGCTTGCGCCATCGCCATCAACTTGCACCAGTAACAAGCGCCGACCATTATCAGTAGTGACATCTGGCACAGGTATTTCTGGCAGATCAAGTGCCTTAGCTAAAAATCTAAATGGATCGATAATCCAGCGTTGACGCCCTTTATAGCCAGTTTCGATGACATAAGGATGTAAGGCCGCTCCGCCCCAATGTCCGGTAAATACAGCCACCAAAGACTGTTTGCTTTGATCTATTAAACTCAGATGTGTTTCGATATTTGCTAGAGCTTGCCAGGCAGTAAATCCGCGTGTTTTGGGATGAGGCTTTGCCTCGAAACCAATAATTTTATCGCTCTGCTCAATTTTGAGTGGTTCCTTTATTGCTGACTGACTTAATTTGACTCCCAGATGCTGCAAAAAGCTATTATTAGCTTTAAAACCTAAATTTCCCAGAATTGCAACTTTTATGCCTGTATCTATCTGCCGTAACAGCCAATCTCGATAAGCTATCGGCCTTGATAAGGCATCATTGTTGAACCAGGTGACGATTCCAGCATATTGCCCGGTCAATGAATTTGCTGGTAATCCCATGTTCACATCCAAATAATCGACAGCATAGCCCAAATATTCTAGTGGCATGGCAAGTAATTTATGCACATCCGTTTGTTGCAGACCTTCCGGATATTCCTGCCCATTGTAGAGCGCCAAAATTCGTCGGGGGATAATTTCTGATAGCCCGACACCAAGAATGTCTAAGCTAGGATTTGCCACCCAAGGCGTAAACCCTTGGTCAGATATGCGTTTAGCAGTCTTTCGCGCTAACTCTTTCTGTTTTAAATCAACATAATCAATGACAATTATTTGCAATCCATATTGATTCTGTGCGTACCTTAATTTCTCTAATAACCACTTACGATCTTGCTCGGTAACTTCGGTATAATTTTTATTGGACTGGTCCCACCCTTGGTATAGCGATTCCGCAGCCAATGCGACAGCATATCGACCAACTTCCGGCAAAATCTCAAATCCGCGGTTAAGAATAAGTTTAACCCCCGGAAAATGTTGATGTATACGTTTAATTAGATTTGCTAATGCTTTTTCCTGACGCAATCGACCATCATGATCGGTGACTACTCTTTGATAACTATCCAGGGTATCTAAAAAAAAACCGCGATAGCCCGCTTTCCATAACTTAGTCAGATATTTATTAATTAGATAGTCGTGCCATCCTTCTTTGGTTAAATTAATAATACTGCTTCCCCATTCTACATTGCTGCCCATAAACCAGCGTTTGGAAACTTCTGAATACCAAGAGCGTGTCTGATGGACTTCTCCAATACTGATATAGGCGAATACCTCTGTTCCCTTCGCTTGCAGATAATCTAGGTTATCTATATTCTCAGGCTCCACTACCACTTGCTTATAATGAGAAAGTAAATCCAACGGGACAGATTGGCCATAGAAAAACGCAATACTTGAATTAGCGGATGCGGGCATGCAAATACACCATAAAAGTATGCTATGAATAAGTATTATACTTGCGCGGTAGCGCGAGAAAACTAATTTCATATTATTGTCCTGTGTTTCTTTTAGAAATGCATCAAACCAAATATTTTTAGTAAAGCTAAACGACTTACCCTTTAGAAAAATTTTATAATTAATTTTTAATTATTGGTTCTATAACGCAGCATGAATGTTTCATACAGGAGCTCGTTGAGTCTTTTTGAGACGATGATCATCCCGACTATTGTGGTTAATGCCACTGACAAGGCAAAACCATAGCCATAAAATATAGGTCCTAGATATTGACTCAGAAGAGTGAATATAATGTTTGAGGTGGCAAATAACAAACAGAGATATAGAGCATCTTTACGGTAATCAAAATAAAATAGCAAGTTGAGAACAGCCAATAATAATACTTGTATGCCTACCGCAATCAGATCTATATTTAGTAGCACTTTATAAAAAGGGGATATTCCTACCCACGCTAGTAATTTATCTCCTATTGCCAGCAATATAGCGATAGTCATTCCCTGCACTTTAAAGATTTCAATAAATCCTCTTTTAATTGTGGCAACCATTTCTTCGTAGATTTGTAAAATAATTTTTAAGGGAGCGCCACCATTAATGGCATCATAAAATTTTGTATACTGTTCTGCAAAGTCTGTTTCCATGCGCAATAAAAATACCGCCATCCCGGGTATAATCGATAAATAGGCAAGAAATATTGGAAGATCATAAAGTTCCGACGCTCTCAAAGGTGAAATGATTGCACTGCTTGTTTCAGGGTTAAACCAGAAAATAAATTTATCTGCCCAAATCGCCATGTTATAGAGAAAGCCAGTAAATGCTAAGCTTATGAATATTTGACTGCGCCGCATAAAGTCAAAGGCAATCAGTTTATTGCTTGAATAGGAGTTAAAAACCACAATCAAAAGCATGAACAATAAAATACTGTGTCCTACTACAAACCCGGAAAGTAAGCCTTCCAGTCCAAACATTCCCAATTCTTTAGCCGCCCACACTGTTATTCCATAACCTAACAGAAACGCTAACAAGATTTCACGATAAGCCTTAAGTCCCGATAACACAACGACTACAATCCAGATGGTAGAAAGGATGACCAGACCGCTCAGCATCAATAAACGATATAATACTGAGCCAGTAAACAAGTAAGCTAAACAAAAACCTGCAAGCGTTCCACTAACAGCAATAACAATGCATATAGCGCCTATCAGATTGGGCAGCACCTGTTTGTCATCTTTTTCGTATAACTTGTCGGCAATAAAGCGCGTGAGCAATAGTTGTAACGGTCCCGTCAGGATTAAAGAAATTGCCATCAGATAAGTCACAGATATCTGAAACTGTTCAACAAAATAAGGCGCGGATGAGCTTTCTGTATGGATGAATCCAATTAGCAGTATGCCTACGATCGATAACACCCATGGACCAGAACCAATAATCCCGGCAAACCCATAGGCTAGCAGAAGTCCTGAAAGAGTATCTCCCTTCTTTAACTCGCGTAGTCTGAACCCAATGCCTGCCATTATTGTGTCAACGCCTGATCGTAAATTGTTTTATAGCCATCTAGCATGATAGACTGCGTATAATATTTCTCAACGCGCTGAATGCCAGCTTTGCTTGCCGCATGCCACCGATTTTCGTCGGTCAATAATGTAATTACAGCTGCTGCAATCGCTTCTGGATTAGCAATCGGGGCTACTATTCCTGCACATCCCAAAGCACGGTCTTCCTCGCTTCTACCTTCGATGATTTCTCGGCAGGCGCCTACATCGGTTGCTACAACCGGCAAACCGCTTACAAAGGCTTCAAGTATTACTAACGGGAAAGCTTCACTGATTGATGTCAATATCAGCAGTCCTAGACGAGGAAGTAAGTCGCTTATATTTTGAAATCCTAGGAAATGTATATTTTCTTCCAATCCTAGCTCCAGTACCAGATCTCTACATTCTTGCGCATATTCTTTATCTTCATCTTCTGGACCAATCAGCCAGCCTTCAACTTCAGGTAATTGACTCAGAATCGTGCGCATGGCCCGAATAAAAGTTTTAATATCTTTTATCGGCACAATTCTTCCAATTAACCCGATCACCAGGGGAATTTTTTCTGGCCGTTGTGTCCGTATAGGAAGAAAACGTTCAGATTCTATTCCATTTGGTATAACTATTGTTCGGTCAGGATCTGCGCCATCAGTGATCTGACGCTCCCTATTTTTCTCATATAAGCTAATAATAGGGTTAGATGTTTTATAAATAAGCCGGCCTAATGATTCAAAATATCTTACCCATAATATTTCCTGATATTGCATTCCCATCTGATGAGCATCACTTAATAAATCACGATGCTCCCTAATAAAAAGAGATTGCAAATCTATTTTTCTTTCTTTAGTGTAAATCCCGTGCTCTGTAAGAATAAAGGGGCGGTTGGATATATAATGCAATAGCACGCCAAGAAAACCTGCGAAGCCTGTAGACACGGCATGGATTGTTCCGGTACGAAAAGAAAACTGATGAGCAATACTGGCAAGCTTAAATAATGGAGCATGCATAGCCTTAATTGCCCATACATAATCAATGAATGAGTTGTTCGCATTATATTGGTCATTACACTCACAGATATGCTGCCATGATGTTTCGCTATAAAAAAACTCCTCTACAGTGAAGCCAGAAGGTTGCCCTAAAGTAACCAAAAGTTTGCTGATGACTGCTTCATCAAAACTCGAGCAAGGATTACGGAACCAATCATGGAGCTTTCTTGAGCTCAAAATATAATCATTATTGCCTTCACAGGCTTTCGGCTCAGCTATAGAAAAATGATCCCACAAATAATGGCATTCCAGATGAATAACATTATCAGGCAAAATGTATCTTGCTTCATCATAATCATTTTTCTTGGATCCGAGAAAAATCAAAGCAAAGGTATATTGGGGGAACCCTTCTATTAACTGGTGAACCCAGCCTGAAACGCCACCTCTAATAAAGGGATAAGTGCCTTCTAACAAGAGGGTAATGTCAGCGTAATTCCGTACTTGTTGTATTAATTCTTTTTTTGCCAAAATTGCACTACCGATGATAATTGAGGATAGGCTGCGGGAAAATCTATTGCTGCCATCAATTGTTTTACTTTGTGATAATGATGCTTATGAAAAGCAATTTCAGCATAGTAAATCAGTAATTTTTTATGTTCAATTCCTAGGCTCTCAGCTTTTTTAAATTGTTCATATGCTTGATCATAACTTCCCAGCTTAAGTAAAATTTGTGCATATTGAAAGCAAAATCCTAAATCTTGAGGATAATATTTAAGGCCTAATTCAATGTATTTGCAGGCCATATTGAGCACATAGGTTCGCATTTCTCCTTGTGCGAGACCGAGATTGGCGAGCTCCCAATAGTCATTTGCAATCTGCCGATATAATTGTTTGTTTCTTGAGTTTTCTATTTTTTCAAGTTTTTGCCTCGATTTCTTTATTCGTTCACTGAGATGGTGTTCTTTGCGGTCCAACAAAGCGTAGGCCAGCAATCTGATATCATCGACTGGATCACCAAGTGCCATGCGCAATATTGGTACTGCGTCTTGATCCTTTAATTTTAATGTAGCATAGATAGCCTGCAGTCTTTTGTCTGGATTTTTGGATCGATATAAGCTATGTAAGTCTGCAGAATTGCCTTCTGTAACTAGAGCTGGTATATCAGGAAGTTTTCTGATTTTACTTAAGCTTACAGACAAATTTGCTTTTTTTAGTTTGGAAGAGCGGCGTAGTATGAATGGTATTGCCAAGGTTAAACCCGTTAATCCTGCTACGGGTAAATAAAAAGTGACCACAAAGAAGAAAATATAAACCTTTAATTGAGGTCTATTTTGACTGGGCGTGATGATTTTAGGAAAAATACAGGTGGCAACAACACATGCAATAAAATGAAAGAAAAGTGCTGTTATTAGAGCTTGCTCCGATACAGGCTCTTTGAAAATTAACTGTAAGCTATATATTTCTAATCCTAATGCTAGTGCGAGAAGAAACAAATTAAATAGAATTAGAAATAATCGCATTATTATTTCTTGCCGTTAGGATAACTAGATAAATCGCTCTTATAAAATTGATAAATTTCTAATATAACTTTTTTCAGTGAAATTTTATTATCTAAAATCCATGTGCAAATACTAACATCACCATCGTAATAGCTAAAGGCTTTGCTATTTAACCCAGTGCTAACCTTTTCTGCCATAGGCTCTGATAATCCAATACGATTCAAAAATGCATTAGCGCCTTTTTCATCCGTATAAGGCAATAGGATTAAATAAGTTTCATGATTTTGTTCATCTTTAAAGATCCAAATTTTATCAACGCCGCGTAAGTTAGCCTGAAATCTGGCAAGATATTTACTCCGCAACTCATCAGAATTGATAATTGCGCCAATCATTATGGCTGATGTCTTTAAGAGCTCAATTTCATTTAAAACCCGGCGCAATTTATGTTCAAAATCTTTTCCTCTGTCGTCTACGTACCGATAGCTTTCTGCGCGACGCTTAATCAGATCACCAATATGTCCGCCCAAAATAGCAAATAAATCCATGGTACTTTCCTGGAATGCAAATAATGGCATCTCATTTACGGCAACCAGTCCCCAGATTTTCTGATAAACATCAATTAAAGGAATAACGACAAGTGTTTTTACAGCATCCATGTCGTCTTCTAATTTAATGCTCGCAACCTGTCCTGTTCTTAACGCTTCTCTTACTAGAGGATCTGAAGCTAACAAAGGGGAAGCATGCCCTAAACAGGCCACTGGTTCAGGATTAATTTTTTTTTGCTCGTCCGTTACAGCATAAATTGCAGCAACCTGCACACTGGCAAAATCACTAAAAAGTTTAAGAATATTTTCACCGATACCCGCGAGCGGGCCGCCACTACTTTTTTCTAAAGATAAAACTTGCCGTTCCAAATCAAGTAAAAAAGAGCGCAAGCTTTTCGCTTGACTTGCTACATGTAGCTCCAGCTGATGATGTGAACCTTTAAGAAGATGATATGCGCGAGTAAACTTATCCATTCTCGCGTTAATATGATTATATTTATTTTCTAGGAGCTTTATTTTACGAACCCAAATTCCATGAAATTCAGTAGCAATGAGTGTAATTAGTAACAAGCCAACGATCAGTTCTTTTGGAAAAAATGAAATCCCCCACCATCCGGAGTAGAATCCTGTTGCTATCATGCTTATAAGTAATGCACAAGTCATTATTCCGCACACAAATCCATATCGAAGGCTAATTAATAAAGGAGCCAGAATTAACCAGGGGAACTCATAATTTACGAAGAAAGGATCTAATGAATCAATAAAATAACCAATTATTGGAAGTAATATAGAAATACCAATGGACTCTAGCCATTTGATTATTTCTTCCTTTTTGGGTGCTATCGCGTTATTCAATTTTTTGAATATAAAAATTATTCTTCAGAAATAAAGATTTCTATCATTAATTACAGTATTCGGCTGAATTCTGAAAATTTTTATACATAAATGCAAAAGTTTTTAACTAAAGTTCCGGAATTCGAGGAAACGAATAATGCATTGATAGATAATGGATAGTATGCCCGGCTCAAGTTGCATATTGGATAAACTACAATTTCACCCAACAGTGTACCAATGTATCTTGCCACAAAGCCTACAGAACTGCTAATTCTAACCTAAATCCTATGATTTAAATGCTGACTATTTTTATCTTGAGGATAATGAGCTGCCGAAATATTCGAACTATTGTGCGAGCGAGGGCATGTAATAGTTAAAAATGAGAGTGCGGTTAGATTATCATGTTACCTTTAAAGTATTTCATAGTTCCAAGTCTATAGACAGTCGAGTATACTTTCACTACTTCAAACATTCGCCTTATCGGTAACGCTCACGAGCGCCTCACGCGCATTGACGAAATCGGGGATGATACTATACCGGGAATCGCATTGTGCTGAGGCGCCTCACCTAATGCAAGAGTTTCCAAATTTCTTCTGAGATGCTCGCTAACCAAAAACGTAATTCACCCAGATATTTCTTATAATTTGGTAACTTCAATACTTGAAGTCAAATCTCTGAGCAATTTTTGCGCAGTACCGCTTAATGATTCTGTACTCCAGCCGGAGCGCGCTCCACTTGCAGACCAAATGACTTTGCCAGAGGGAATTTCTATAATGCGGATGGTCAGACCAACAGCCGGCTCACTACCAACACCAAGTTTGTATTGCCATTCATCAACGCTTCCGGCAACTGCATAGGAAGCATTGTCTTTAATAGCTAATGACAAGGCATCTTCCTGGCGTTTACGATCATTCAATTCAGGCCAGCTATTCTTGTTTTCATCTTGTTGCTGGTACATTTCTATTTGTGGAACTCCTCGAATTCTAAGCAAGGTGGCAAGCATTTCTTCGACTTGTTCGCCAGCTCGTGGAGTTTGGGAATAATTCTGAAAAGGCAGAATCAGCCAACGTCCAGAAGAAGAAAGCGGAGCACTTTTCTGTACATCGATTACCGAACATGACATCAACAAACTAAGCAAAATAATAAAAAAGAAAAATCTAAACCTTAGATGAACAAATTGCAGGATTTTTTCGCAATCAATCAACATAAACTAAATCTCCTTTTGGCGGATTAATTTAATATGCCTCTTCATAACAGTCCGGTTAACCATAAATCTTTGAGAAACAGGGCCTGAGAGAGCTTGGGGAGAGGGTGAAATTGGCGTATCGAAACAGCAATTTTCCAACCCAAGAACTCGAGCATGAATATATTAACACTGTAATGCACCAGCTACTCAAACACATTTCTTACTACATATCGATTGGTTAGTTTAAGCGCTATGGTAACTATTCAGCATAAAAAAAGTATTTGGCAAGATTTCTATGCGAAAGTGTTAACTAGCAGGACGGTTCGAGCTTTAGACTAGAAGTGGTTTCTGGGCTTAAACATCGTATGCGCAGGGGCTTTGCGGAATGTAATATGTTGCCTTTTCTGTTAGAAGTAACATATTTTTTGTCGTCAAATGTGCGATAAATATAATTTTATTGTTGGTAGCTTATAGTCAGATACTTGCAAGGAGGTCTCAATACATTTTGCAGTTGTTTGACTAAGAAATATGGAGCGCAAGGTAACCATTTTAATCCCATTTCATTTGAATAATTTTTTGAATGCGCGAAGAGCATAAGTTGCTGATAATCATTTTGGTATGGTGAATTTCGCTATGCTTGCCGATATTACAGAGAAATGTATTTGGATATATATTTTTTAAAAGAAATCTATTATCCTAAAAATCGCGGTTGATCACTTGATAGGGAAGTCAGACCGATGGTATTTAGAGACATTTTCGAAATTTTTTGTTAGCCTGAACAATGGGGACACTACGGAGTATATCGTATGTTACTTTCGGTATGAAAGTGGCGCTACTCGAGGTTATAAGGGGCGGTTCTGCAGCGTCATGCGCCTTGTCTTGCGTCCTGATTGTCACGCGCTACATCCCGTCCAACTGCGGCTTTTAAAATTATGAATCAAAAATTGTCGGGTAATACTAAAAAAGCAATACTCGTATTCACTATAGCGCTAGCTATTATTTTTGCGCTGGTGTTTTATAAGGAGGAGCGGTTAAGAGAATTGTTTCGAATAGTCCAACCCGACCACATTTCAGTGCTGTATTTAAAGCTTCTATTAAATATAGATCCTGAGAACGCTAACTTACGGCTGGAGCTCGCGCGCCACTATATTAATTTGGGGGATGATGATAAGGCTCGATTGGAGTTGAAGTCATTGTTAGCAAAGGATGATCCCGCTGCGCTGGATGCCAGACTCATGATGCTGGAAATTAATTTGAGGGATTATTTCTATTTAGCAGAAGATGACCCAAACCGGCAAACAGAACTAGTTAAACTACAAAGCAGCATTATTGAGATTAGCGAAAAAACAATTCCAGTAACTTTGATGCCTAGAATCATTAGGCTTAGTTTGGAGCTTAATCAACCAGTTATTGCTGCAAATTTGTATTATCAATGGTCGACTAGTATTTTCAATGCTGCTGAACGGCTTGATAAATTGCAAGAATCAGCTCGCTGGTATATCGCAGCTGAGTTACCGTATAAGGCGGCAGAAGTTTATCACGAGAGCTATAAGTTAGCGGGGAATACCGCCCAGGCTAAGCAATTTGCGCTTCTGGCCCTGCAAGTGTTGCGAGCGGTCGGTGGTAGTGTTCGCTCTGAGGAATATTTCCATGATTACCAACAGCAATTTCCGAAGGATCCAGAGCTTCTTGATGAGATGATCAGTATTTATTTTGCTGACAATAAACCAAGACATGCATATGAAATGGGTATTGTGCGCCTGACATTGGATCCTGATAATCCTGATCAAATTAAAAAACAAATTGAACGTGCGCTTGCTGCCGAGGAAATTAAATCAGCTTTGGTGCTAGCTTATCGGTTAATCGGCATTGTGCCAGATGATCATAATGCCCATGAAAGTTTAGCGCGTATTGCAGAATGGAATGACAAGCCGGCGGTAGCATTTAAAGAATGGTTATGGTTAGCCAGAAATAGGAAGGATGATGTGGCAATTCTGAATGCAGCCAAGCTTTCAAGAGAGCTATATTTTTTTAATATCACCATTGAAATGTTGGAGCAGTTGGCAAGCACACGGGAACTAACCGAGGAAGAGGTGAGCAACTTATTGTTTGCTTATAATGAGGCAGGCAATTTATCCGATCATATTAATTTTTTAGAATCCTATTTAAAGCGTTATCCGAATAACTTACAAGCATGGGAGGCATTGGCTAAAACGCAGGAAAATACCGGACAAATAGCCGAGGCAATGGCAACATGGCAATATATTGGAGAATATTTCAATCGTCTGCCGGAAGCTGTGGCCCATCAAGCCAGATTAATGTGGAGAAATGGCCAATCAGAGGAGGCATTTTCTCTCTTGTTATCAAGCCAAGATGAGGTGACAGAAAAAGATTCTTATTACTGGGAGATTCTAGGCGAGCTTTCCTGGGAGCTAGAACAGCCTGAATATTCTTTTTTAGCTTATAACACGCTCTGGGAATCGAGAAATGCTAATGCACTTGTGGTAGAACGGTTGATTCAGATGATGCGTGATAAGGATAGGGCAGAAGAAACTATCGCAATCGGTGAAGAAGCCTATACTCGATTTAATGAATCACGCTGGTTATTGCTTTCTATGGATGTGGCTAATCAGGCCGGTATGCCAACAGAACTAAAGCGGCTCGTAAAAATAGCAATGAATGATGAAGCAAAATTCGAGGATTCAGAGATGTATTGGTTGTTGCGAGCCCAGCTGGATATTCATGAGAACAAACCTGAAATGGTTATAAAGCATTATCAACAGGCTTTAACAGTTAATCCTGCATCAACTACGGCCAAAGAAGGGATTTTGTGGAGTCTCATTGAGCGACATGATAGAAATTCACTGCAATCTTATCTTGAAATGTGGCATACGGATGCATCAGAAAATTCGATGTTATGGGGTGTTTATGGTATAGCATTAGCTACGATAGGTCAGTACGAAGAAGCCTTACCTTGGCTTGAGCGTAAATCACAAATCAGTCCCGATGACTATCTCTGGCAGCTTACCTATGCAGATGTCTTGAGTCGGGCTGGGCATGCGGATGCAGCTTGGCGTCTGCGTCAATATGTTTTATTTAACTTAAGATCACGTTTTAATGAGGCTGGAAACAAGTCAGAAAAAAGTATTAAGGATTTATTGCATCCGCAATATTTAGCATTAGTGCGAGACATGGAAGGTGCAGATGCTGAAGTTTCCATTTTGAAAAAGCGCCTTGCACAAGGCTACGATGATCCTGTTGTTCAGGAGCTGCTTGTTGCCGCATATCTATCTCAGAAGAATTATGCTGCCGCGCGTTATTGGTTGTTGCAAGAACATATTGCCAGACAAGAAACACCAGCCTGGCAACGCCTTACTTTAGCTTTGACGGCAAATGATCTCGCTGCTGCTGAGCATATACTTGAAAATGAAAACGATAAGCTTACAGCGTTTAATAAAATGGATGCGCTTAAGCGTCTTAACAGAAATGAAGAGGCCTTGGCGCTAACCTATGATCTGCTTGATCCAGCTAAAGGGCAAACGCCAGCATTGCAAACATATTTTTTCCAGGCCAGAGATGAATTAGCAGTGAAATCAAGCAAGCAGCTGATAGGCGGCTTTGATTATAGAAGTCTTGGAGATATAGATTTTATCGAGGGTCGGACGCGTTTTACTGCACCCTACTTACGTGGCACACTCGGAATGGAGCTTAAGTATACGCATCTGAATTCATCAGATCCTAATATTATTTTGCCTGTAGATAGCGAAGTAGATATAGCGACAGAGTTTACACATCCGCTGCGAGAAGGAATGCTCCAGTTGAATCTAGGCGGCAACCTCAGAGACGATAAATCTGTGGTATATGGCGCGGCTAAGGTTAGCCAGGATATTACCAATAGTGTGAAAACAAGCTTACGTCTAGGAGTGAATGAAATAAGCCAAGAAACAGGGCCGTTACGAGCGTTAGGAAGAAAAGATATTATTTTATTCAATGTATCTACTCAATTAACTCGGCAAACATTCATGAGTTTAGATATTGATGCGCATCGTTATTTGACGAGAGAAAGGAGTACTCTGGGTAAAGGCTATAAGCTGCAAGGGATACTGGCAAATTCTCTGCTTACAGGCATTCAGGATTGGCAGATCAGACTCCAGGGAACATGGGAAAGCAATGATCTTGCAGGGACACTTCCTTCTGAATTGACTGGGTTATTTGCAGCGCCGGTAGCAGATGTAGAGACACTGATCACGAAGAGGTTTGGTACCATGGGTGCAGGTACTACTTTTCGTTATGGACCATCTGATCAGGGTGTGCTGAGGCGCCCGTTTTTTCTTGCGGATGCCTGGACAGGATGGGTGTGGCCGAACAATGTGTTGGGTTATACCGGACGGATAGGCGTCGGAATTTCATTGCTAGGTCCTGACATACTTAGTGCCGGAGCATTTTATAGTAATATCCAGGGGGGTAAGACTGATCAAGCATTTAAGGGAATAGGCCTGCAATACTCTATCCGCTTCTAAACATATAAATTTGCTGAAAGATACTCAAAACAGAGTTGCTGTCTTATCGAAAATTCAAAGCATGCAAGCAAGCTATGCCGGTGATTAACGAAGATAATTGACTACAGCTTCTATGCCGTCATCCTGGCAAGATCTATGCGCTGTTTAGGCTATCGAATTTCATGGTCGACAGCAAACGCTATCAAATTCTCCCAAATTATCCTTTGTATCCATTAGGATTAGCGCTTTGCCAGCGCCAGGAGTCTGCGCAGGCATCTTCAATCGTTTTTTGTGCTTGCCAACCTAATATAGAGTGCGCCAAGCTTGGATCGGCATAGCATTCTGCGACATCACCGGGACGGCGCCCAGTAATTTTGTATGGCACTTTTACGCCATTTGCCTGTTCGAAGGCATTGACAAGCTCGAGCACACTGGTACCTTTGCCGGTACCTACATTTATTGCGCGGTACTTGTTTGGTGGGGCTGGCGTATTAAGGGCTGCCACGTGCGCTTTTGCAAGATCAGTTACATGGATATAGTCACGCACGCCGGTACCGTCACGAGTAGGGTAATCATTGCCGAATATCGAGAGCTCCTTAAGTTTGCCGATTGCGACTTGGCTAATATATGGCATAAGGTTATTGGGTATGTCACTTGGATCTTCACCAATGGTGCCGGATTCATGTGCGCCAATTGGGTTAAAGTAGCGCAGTGCAGTAATTTGCCAATTATTATTCGTTATCGCGAGATCCATGAGTATTGTTTCGATAATAAGCTTTGTTTGGCCATAGGGATTGGTAACCTTGGCGGGAAGCGTAGCAGATTCTTTGATTGGTACGCTTACTGGATCGCCATACACAGTGGCGGATGAACTGAAAACCAGCTGCTTTGTGTCATGAAATTCCATCACCTCTAGGAGAGAGAGGGTAGAGTTAAGGTTATTATTATAATACTTAAGTGGTACCTTGACCGATTCGCCAACGGCTTTAAGGCCAGCAAAATGAATAACCCCGTCTATTCGATGATTTGAAAATATTACCTCAAGTGCTTTTTTGTCTCGTACATCTTTTTTATAAAAAGGAAGTGCTTTACCAACAATTTTTTCTACGCGAATAATTGCTTCTTTACTGCTGTTTGATAGATTATCAATAATTATGACATCGTATCCATTATTTATGAGTTCAATGACGGTATGGCTGCCGATATAGCCTGCGCCACCTGTTACGAGAATATTCATAATGTTTTATATACCTATAAGCTATTTTTGATTTAATCTAATTTTTGCTTAAAGAAAATTATAGCGTTGCCATTCAGAGAAATAGGGTATCGGTAAGTATCAAGCAGTACTTAGCCAGCAGCAGTACTTGTCATAAGTGCTGCTGCCGGGGGAGGCAGCAGCTTGGCAGTTCAGCGCTATCTACAGGATTCTCTCCAGGCATCGAGAGATAATTTTTTCTTGAGAAAATCGAAATTCATCAAATTTGCTTGCGGACAGAAACTCGAATTTGAAAGATTATATTCTATGCCAAAAACAGCTTTTCCAGCATTGATAAATGGTTTGAGTGTATTGCATTCACCATATTGAAAGCACTCTTCATTTACTGCAAAGTCGAAATAATTCACAAGATCCTTGATTTGATCAACATCATTCTTCAAGCCTATGGCGAGTCCAAGATCATGCGCAGCTTCAGCAAGGGCTATGTTATAAGCCAGTTGATTGTTATAGCTGAGAGGGAAACCCGTATTGTTACTGTAGCCGTCAACATTGTCAGGATCAACACCGTTACAGCCTTTTTTAGCAGCCAGCTTCATGCGTACTTGCATGATCGGAATCAGAATATCTAATTGCCGGATATCCAGCCATTTTTCACCTGCCCAGCCATCCAGATTGCGACCGAGAACCGATGCTGGAAAGGCGCCGGTATCAGGACGCCAGTTTTCGTAACTACCCGCACTAAAATAACAAATAACATACTTACCCTTTGATTGTAATGCTGAGATAGCTGTTGCGCTGGTATCAAACAGGTCAATGTTATAAACATCGACATTCAAAGAGGTATCGAGCGAGTCATGATATTGGATTTGCCACTTTAACCCGGGAGTTGGTTGCCAACGGGTTCCAGCTGTCGGTGATGGTGTAACAGTGATAACATCATCCAGTTCTGACGTATTATGACCAACTTCAGGAGAATTTGATTCCAGGTTGCTGATTTCGAAAGCAAGGTAGTCAAGTTGACTATGGTCTACGTGACTTGATGTTCGGTAGCGTAAAGTGATCTGATTTTTGTTGTTTATAAATTGACCGGGCTCTTTGATTACTGAAATAATATCGCTCCAAACCCAATCTACAATATTGTGATTGTCTGCGATAGAAATCCAATTCCCTGAACTATTAAGTAACTGGAATTCCCATTTTTGAATGGACTTTTCTGGGCCACGGTAATTCGCATGGAATATTAATTCCGAAATTGCTTTGTTTGGACTAGCTGGAAGGTTAAATTTGAAGATTCCTTGATATCCTTGGGAGCCTGGTTCAAATTCTATATAGTTGTTCCAATTGTCGTCTGTGCCTTGCTGATCTTTAACAGTAACAGTATCTAGCGGTTGTGGTGAAGATGAGCCTCTTTTATTTAATAAGCTGGATGGAGAAATAAATTCAGCAAAACTGATATTTGCTATAAGTAGCAACATAGTTAAAAGTAGTTGAATTAAGCTTTTTACTTTTTGGGGTTGGCATATTTTATGCGCCGAGAATCTTCTTGTTGAGTTAATTTTGGAGTTGATAGGAGGAATATTAGAGGCTTGGATCATTTCTGGTTCAGTCATTGACTATTTCCTTCCATATTGGAATTTATGAAATTTAACTAGATCGATCATTGCTTGTGGTTAGAAAGTTTAGGACTCAAAACCAAGAGCAGTTGATTCAAAATAACGACAGATGGAACCTATTGATCGGGCAACTGGCCAATATTCTTTAATTTTTTTAAGAAAATAATGGTAATAGTTAGGTCAAATATATTTTTTCTTCACCAATAAATGGTTTTTATGCCTTATAAAAACTTCGGTGTATCTATCGGGTAACAGAAAAATAGTAAATGTAACTTAGTGCCTGCTATTTTCCGTATTGATATAGGGGGAAAATGTGTAAGGAATGGTGCTAAAAACTGCAGTTGGGTAAGATAAGGCATGTTCAGTCGGGTGCAAGGATGACACGAGGCCGCGAGGCTATCCCTGGAAGCCAGCTTGCATAAAAATAGATAGTTATTTGGTTATCAGATCTCGCTTTCTGCAAACGGTAATTATGTAGTTTGTCTTGATAAATAACAAAATTTTGTCGGAGAACTTTACACTCTAGTTGAGTAATATATTCAACATATTAATAGTATTTTGCTCTCTGCTTTGCTTTAATCCGACTTTCTCGATTGAGTGTTGAGCATTGAGCGCTTATTTTCTGGTGTTAACATTGCGCATATTGTGCAACCTTTACCATAATTTCCATTTTCACCTTTCAAGTGTTGCCGCTCCAGTGTAGATTGCATGATTCTACGGGCATGTGACTATGCTGTAACTCCATAGAATAGAGTAACTATTCCGCGTCATTGTGCCTTGTCCTGCCATAGAGCTTCTTATGAGAGAGTCATCCAAGAGAGATCCGTTTGAGTGCCCGTCCTAGTTTTTGCATGTACTCGGGCGTCGCAGTTTCCAGATGCATCATTGTCGTCTGTTTCTACGGTGCAAATTCCATCAACTGCTGGATTGGCAAGGTCAATTGACTATCTAAAAGACTAAAGTGCATACGCTAGAATTTTGTCGGGGAATTTTACACTTTAATACAGGACTGAATTTTGTGCGTGGGTAACATTATGATTATTTGTATATTTTTGATCTTGGCATGAATCATGCAATGTATTTAATATAGTTTGTGGTGAGGCAATCGTTAAAAGTGGTCAAAGATTGCATGAACTATTGGGCTTAAAAAGCGACACTAGCTTTTTTTTTGTATATCGAGTTGAGAGGGGAATTCTTATGAAAAAGAACTGGAGTATAAGAGGTGGTCTGTTAGTCACAGTAGCAGTGTGGCTAGCTTCATTTGTGGTGGTGACATCTGCATTTGCTGATAATGCCGTTAAGCTGAGAGTGCTGGTTATTTCCACGGGAAGCGAAGCGCAAGATCTGGGGCTCAGCTTTATCAAGCCTGTTCTTGATGAAATGGGCGTGCCCTATGATGTATTAAATGCCGCAACAGACGATTTAACAGCTGCAATGCTTGCCTCTGCTTCAAATGGAGCGGCCTGCAGCTCGCAGGAAGCTGGTTGTGTAGGTAACTACAATGGCGTTATTCTGACAGATGCTGACTTGGTTCCAAACTTCACGCCGTCAGAATGGGATATTCTGCATAATTACCAAAAAGATTTTCGTGTGCGCGAAGCGGTGTTGTCAGGGTGGCCTGGCACCTATTGGGATCCCAATCCACCGTTTGGAATCTATCTGGATTACGGTCTGACCTATTCTTCTAGCGGAGCGAACTACAGTGCTCAGTGGTCAGTGCCTGCTAACTATCAGAAAGAAGTTTTTGAGTATATTAATCAGGCGAATCCGCTTCCGATTACGGATTTTGCCTTTGCAGCCAATCCTCGTAATGACACGCTGGGTCCACGGGATGGTACTGTGCCTCGTGTGGTGCCGCTTCTAAAAACTCAGAATGGAGAGGCATTGGTCTCGATCATACAGTACATAGTGCCGCCCGGAACAACACCAGTGCGTGAAGTTATGTTCTCGACGATTACTCATGCCCCATTCCTCCTTCATTCAAGGGTGCTGGCCTATGAGTTTGTCAACTGGGCGACTCAAGGGGTATTCATTGGAGCACGCTTCGTTCATATGGCCGCCCATTTGGATGACTTGTTTCTTGATAATACGCTATGGGATCCCGCTCTTAGTGCAGACAATCCGTTGCAAACTTATCGGTTGAACAGCAGTGATATCAGCAATGGTGTAAGTAAGCAGACTGCTTTTCGTGCTGCATTTCCGACAGCAGGTGCTTTCAAGCTAGATTTTGCATTCAATGGCGCTGGAGCGGTAGTTGATCCGGCCGCGACGACACTCACTGCAAACCTGACAGAAGATTTGGTGGCAGCGGTGGTTGCCAACAAAAATCATTTCCGCTTCATCAACCATACCTTTAGTCATGCAGATATGGATAAAGCGCCCGTACCGGCTAATCCAAATTGTGATTACGATACCTTTACTACTCTAGCGGCGATCAAGGCAGAGATTACCAAGAACCGGACGGTGTGGGGACTTCTGGGTCTGCCTGAGCAAAGTGCTAATAATCAGGTTATCGTGACTGGCAATCACTCTGGTTTGAAAGACCGTAACTGCACCGATTATCCTGAACTGCATCCAGAGATGTTCAACGTTCAGGATGACGACATACCGTTTGATCAGGGTGGGGCCAGTCCGCTATTCCTACAAGCTGCCGCCAGCGCAGGTGTGAACTATCTTGCCTCCGACTCATCGCAGCAGGCTCAGAATATTGAGCAGTTTATTACGCAGTACGATGATGGCAGCAGCAGCAATCGCCTCATGTTGCCGCGCTGGCCGACCAATGTTTTCTACAATGTAATTAACCCGGATCAGTTGGTTGATGAGTACAACTATATTTTTCACGATCGATTTGTAAATGCCGGACAGGACCCATGTGCAATACCTGGGGCTATCTGCGCTACTCGGACTTATGAGGAAATTCTCACGGCTGAAGCTGACAGCGCAGTGCGGCATATGCTGACCTTTAATAAATGGCCTCATTATTTCCATCAGTCGAACCTGGCCAAATATGATGAAAACGGTAATACGCTTCAGTTTGACTGGTTAAACGCTGTCTTCGCAATCTACGAGGAGTTGTTTAAGCTGCCAGTCAAGAATTATCCCTATTACAGGATTGGCAACCAGACAAGGGATAGGCTTAACTCTAAAACCGCCGCCATTCAAGCAACATGGAATCGTGCCGCCAATACCGTGACTTTGTCAGCAGATAAAGCTGTGCAGAATCTTTTTATCACAGGCGTAGCCGGTGGACAGCTCTATGGTGGCCAGATAATCAGGCAGCTTACTAGCGTAAATACGACGCCAACGACACTTAACGTTAACCGGGCGCTGACGCAATGAGCATTCATCGCGACGGAAATTATGCTGAAAAATTAACAATTAAGAGGATATTCAAATGAAATACTACACTTACTCACTGAAGAGCGTCCTTACTCTTGCCGCTGTGATTGTAACGATTGGCGCAGGAGGGATTTCCCTATCAGCGTATGCAGCTCCGGAGAAAAAGCCTGATCAGATAGGAAAACCTGAAAAAGCTAAACCTGAAAAAGCTAAACCTGAAAAAGGGGAGAAGAGAGTTAAAATATTGAAGGAAAACGACAAGCGCCTAAAAGTGGAGGACCCAGTATACTCCGAGCAGCTGAAATTGCTGGTGGCGCAATATATGGCGACGGCAGAAATTATTGCACAGCAAGGCGGCAATCCTCAGCCTCTCCTTGATGCGGCAGCTCATTTCGAGGGTGAAGCGGCTGAGATAATAAGTGGGAGAGATAAATTTTCCAAACCTCGCCATGATTCAGCAAAGGGGGCGCCACCGATTCGGTAATACATCCAGAGGAGTGGAGCAATATTTTGCCATAACTGCTTCTCTTGATTCAGTTGTTTAAGTTGGGAGTCAGTTTAAGAAATTCTGGAATTCTTAGACTGGGAAAGGGGAAGTGCGGTGTTGCGGGCGCAAAGCAAGTAAAATGATGCAGAGTGAGCATTCTAATGCGCTGCGCTCGCAAAATCGTACAATACCTACCGAAGAAGGTGAGGGAATTAAACGATGACAGTGAAATTTATAGAAAAGGCTGGAATATTTTGCCTAAACTAACGATAAGCTGAACAAAATCGGATTAATTTTTTAATTTGCCTGTCGTGTTGTTGTAGTAAATTTCAAAATGGAAATATTGGAATAAAGTCATATGCGGCTTTGACCGGTTATATATAGTCGTTATATCTTGCAATAAGCCTAAGCTACATAAATCCATCGAAAATAATTTGAAAAGGGTGTTTGGTTGTGACTAATCTTAATATCGTTATTTTGGCTGCCGGAATTGGTAAAAGAATGCAATCATCGCTGCCTAAGGTATTGCATGCACTGGCTGGAAAACCTTTATTAGGGCATGTGCTCGATGCGGCTAAAACACTCTCACCTAAAAAAATCTGCGTGGTTTATGGGCATGGCGGTGAGATGGTCCAGAAGGTGATTAATGATAACGAAATTATTTGGGTGAAGCAGGAAGTTCAGCTTGGTACTGGCCATGCTTTGTTGCAGGCCTTGCCATATCTGGATGCTGAGGGGGTGACGCTGGTATTGTTGGGTGATGTGCCTCTAATTAAAGTTGATACGCTGGACAGATTGATCGCAAAAGCTACAGAAAATAGTTTTGTCTTATTGACGGCAGAGCTGGACGTGCCGTTTGGCTATGGAAGAATCATTAGAAATCAAGCAACAGGTGCGATTCAAGCCATTGTTGAGGAAAAGGATGCTAGTAACTCTCAGCTTGCAATTCGAGAAATCAATACAGGTATTATGGTGCTGCCTAATTCGCATTTACATAATTTTTTACCTAGGCTACAAAACAAGAATTCTCAGAGTGAATACTATCTTACTGATATTGTTGCGATGGCAGTTGAGGCAGGTCTCATGGTTGATGCTGCGCATCCAGTACATAACTGGGAAATATTGGGCGTTAACAGCAAAGCGCATTTAGCCAAGCTTGAGCGTATTAATCAGAGTGAGTGTGCGAATAATCTTTTGGAGCAAGGCGTTATGATCATGGATCCCTCTCGTATTGATGTGCGGGGGCAGTTGATTTGTGGCCGTAATGTCGAAATAGATGTCAATTGTATTTTTGAGGGGACTGTACAGCTTGGTGACGATGTTAAAATTGGTGCGCATTGCATTTTACGGAATGTCTCAGTTTCTTCAGGCACGACGATTTTTCCATATAGCTTGCTTGAAAGCGCGGAGATAGGAAAAGGCTGTCACGTTGGACCCTACTCGCGCATCCGTCCGGGAACCAGACTTTATGATGAAGCCCATATCGGTAATTTTGTTGAGGTTAAAAACAGTAATATTGGCATGGGGAGCAAAGCAAATCACCTGAGTTACATTGGTGATGCAGTAATTGGCACGAAGGTTAATATTGGTGCTGGAACGATAACCTGTAATTATGATGGCGCTTTTAAGCATCAGACTATTATTGAGGATGATGTGTTTGTTGGTTCAGATACGCAACTCGTAGCTCCGGTAAGGGTAGCAAGAGGTTCTACTATTGGTGCAGGTTCTACAATTACCCGAGATACACCTGAAGAGCAATTAACGTTATCCCGCTCAAGGCAAGTGAGCATTAGTAGCTGGAAACGGCCAAAAAAAGACAAAGCATAGTTTCATGTTTGTATTAAACAATATATAGCGTGAAGGAGATTTTATGTGCGGAATAGTGGGAGCCATCGCTAAACATGACGTGGTACCAGTTTTGTTGGAAGGGTTATCAAAACTTGAATATCGAGGCTACGATTCGGCGGGAATCGTTGTTGCAAACGGAAGTTTGCACAGATTGCGTACCACTGAGCGTGTGACTGAATTGGGTAAGCTTGCGCATCTCCAGAAAACACATGGGTTTACTGGCATTGCTCATACGCGCTGGGCGACGCATGGTGCGCCTAGTGAGCGTAATGCCCATCCGCATTTGTCAGGAGATGAAAGGAAGATCGCTGTCGTCCATAATGGGATCATCGAAAACCATGAAGCAATACGCAAGCGTCTTCAATCAGAGGGCTTCGAGTTTCTTTCAGATACAGATACCGAGGTGATAGCTCATCTTATCTCGCTGCATCTGCGGACGACACATGATCTCCTTGAAGCTGTTTGCTTGTCGATCACGGAACTACAAGGCGCCTATGCGATTGCTGTAGTTGAAGAAACACGGCCAGATCATATTGTGGTAGCGCGGAATGGCGCACCTTTGCTATTAGGATTGGGAGCAGAGGGTAACTATGTTGCGTCGGATGCCTCTGCATTGGTACAAGTGACACGACGTATGATTTATCTAGAAGAAGGAGACGTGGCCGAATTACATAATGACGGTTATCGCATTTTGAATTGTGTTAATAACGCCAAGGTTAAGGAGGTGAGTCGGCCTATCCAGGAGAGTAGTTTAACTCGCGATGCAGTGGAATTGGGCCCATATTCGCACTTCATGCAAAAGGAAATATTTGAGCAACCCATCGCAGTCGCTAACACACTAGAAATGGTATTAAATGCACATTCCATTTCACCGCAATTATTCGGTAGCGAGGCTGAAGAAGTTTTCAGACATATTAAGGGTATTTTGATATTGGCCTGCGGTACCAGTTATCATGCTGGCCTCGTTGCCAAGTATTGGTTGGAGACCATAGCAGGATTACCTTGCAGTGTAGAGATCGCGAGCGAATATCGTTATCGTGATCCAATCGCAGATGCTCATACACTCGTGGTTGGGATCTCCCAGTCGGGTGAGACTGCTGATACGCTGGCTGCCATTAGTTATGCTAAATCATTAGGGCATAGGCATAGCTTGGCTATTTGTAATGTTCCTGAGAGTGCTTTAATTCGGCAGACTGATCTACGTTTTCTTACTCGCGCAGGACCAGAAATCGGAGTGGCTTCTACCAAGGCATTTACTACTCAATTGGCTGCATTAATGCTATTAACCGTGACACTAGCCAAGCTGCGTAATAAATTCTCTAGCGAGTTTGAACAAAAAGTGATTGCGGCATTGCGGCATTTGCCTACCGCTATCCAGCTTGCGCTGCAGATTGAGCCGCAGGTGATGAAGTGGGCTGGTGATTTCTTTCAAAAGCGTCATGCTTTATTTCTTGGGCGTGGAGTGCATTATCCTATTGCCTTGGAAGGTGCGCTCAAACTCAAAGAAATCTCCTATATTCATGCGGAGGCTTATGCTGCCGGAGAGCTTAAACATGGTCCACTTGCTCTGGTGGATAAGGATATGCCTGTGATCGCCATTGCACCGAATGATGCGCTATTGGAGAAGCTTAAATCTAATTTACAGGAAGTTCGGGCACGAGGGGGGGAGCTATACGTTTTTGCTGATGCGGATTCTCAAATCCAGGAGAGTGAGGGTGTGCATATTATCCGACTGTCAGGGCATGCTGGAATGCTAAGTCCTATTCTGCATACTATTCCATTACAATTACTGGCCTATCATGTTGCCCTCCAGAAAGGTACTGATGTAGATAAACCAAGGAATTTGGCAAAGGCAGTAACAGTTGAGTAATTGTTAAGGAGAGGTTGTCTTTGATCATCATCGTATGCTGGATTGCTTCATGCTTAAAAAAAATGAAAGCAATCCGGCTGCAAGCCCCAAAAGGGGAATTGAAAGTGATTCTTTATGATGCACTTAACGGGAGTGATTGGCAGCACCTCTTCAAGCTGACTATCCATGGGTTCTAGCTTTCTGATGAGCGTGCAGCCATTCAGGGTGTTTTTGCTCTTTCTGTTTAATATCGTGACCACTTTATTCATAAAGGATGGGATGATAGGATTGTATTATTTTTGAATAAGAAAGGAAGTTGATGGCAGGTCACAGCAAGTGGGCTAATATTAAACATAAGAAAGCTGCACAGGATGCCAAGCGTGGCAAGATCTTCACACGATTGATTAAGGAAATAACTGTTGCAGCTCGATTAGGGGGAGCTGATCCAGGGAGTAATCCACGCTTGCGTCTAGCCATTGATAAGGCGTATGAACACAATATGCCGAAAGACAACATCGAGCGTGCGATAAAGCGTGGCTGTGGTGATCTGGAGGGGGTAAGTTATGAAGAAATCCGTTACGAAGGCTATGGCGTGGCAGGAGCCGCAATCATGGTGGATTGTATGACGGATAATCGAACGCGAACCGTTGCTGATGTGCGTCATGCATTCACAAAATATGGGGGTAACCTAGGTACGGACGGATCGGTTGCATTTCTATTTAAACATTGTGGGCAATTGCTGTTTGCACCTGGTGCCGACGAAGAGCGATTGATGGAAGCAGCGTTGGAAGCAGGCGCGGAAGATATTATTAGTAATGAAGATAAAAGCATAGAGGTCATTACAGCGCCCTATGAATTCATTACAGTTAAAGCTGAATTGGAAAAAGCAGGTTTTAAAGCTGAACTTGCTGAAGTCACGATGAAACCGATAAACGAAACCTTACTAATCGGGGATGATGCAGTCAGAATGCAAAAACTGTTAGATGCATTAGAGAATATTGACGATGTACAGGAGGTTTATACCACTGCTGTCATTGACGGGTAGTTTGCCGGAAAGGTGAAGAAATTCGTATTCTTGGTATAGATCCCGGTTTGCATATCACTGGATTTGGGATAATCGATAAAATAGGTAATAAATTGTCGTATGTGAGTAGCGGTTGTATCAAAACATCGCCAGACAATAAACTGCCGCCCCGATTAAAGTTGATTCTTGATGGTCTTAATCACATCATTTCGCAGTATGCTCCTGATTATATCGCCATAGAACAAGTCTTTGTTAATATTAATCCAAAATCAACTTTATTACTTGGGCAGGCTCGGGGAGCAGCAATTTGTGCTGCTGTACTTAATAATCTTGAGGTATCTGAATATACCGCATTGCAGATCAAACAAGCGGTGGTTGGTAATGGGCATGCTGGCAAAGAGCAAGTGCAGGAGATGGTGATAAGATTATTGAGACTTGGGGGGAAGCCTGGGATAGATGCATCAGATGCGCTCGCTTGTGCGATTTGTCACGCCCATGGCGGAGTAGGATCAGTCGCAGCTACGTATCACTACCTAAAGCGTGGAAGGACAGTGTGATAGGGAAGATAACAGGCATTTTGCTTGAAAAACATCCTCCCTTAGTGCTGATAGATGTGCAAGGAATTGGCTATGAAATTGATGTGCCGATGAGTACTTTTTATCAGCTACCAGTGATTGGGGAAACTGTAGCACTTTATACTCACTTCATCGTCAGGGACGATGCTCATTTATTATTTGGTTTTGGCACCGAAGCTGAACGATTTGTTTTTCGCCGGCTAATGAAAATCTCTGGCATTGGTGCGAGAATTGCGTTGGCGTTGTTGTCCGGATTAAGTGTATCAGAGATACATCGTGCAGTTGCCACTCAAGATGCTGTTCTCCTTACCAAAATTCCAGGAATAGGAAAAAAAACTGCTGAACGTTTACTTTTAGAGCTACGGGACAAATTTGATTTTGATTCGGATCATTCTGAAGTGGCAGTTATTTCTGCAGGAAGTGGTCATGACATACTCAACGCCTTGCGCTCGCTGGGCTATAATGATCGGGAACTGGATTGGGCAATCAAACAATTACCCAGCAATATCGCTGTTTCAGAGGGTATCAAACAAGCATTAAAGCTTCTTTCAAAAGGGAAATAGCGTATTTTCTGGATAAGTAAATGATTGAGACAGATCGAATCGTTACTGCAGCACCGTTCTCTTCTCAAGAAGAAGTATTAGAGCGCGCCTTACGTCCTAGACAACTTGAGGAGTATGTCGGACAGGAAAAAATTCGAGGACAATTACAAATCTTCATCGAAGCTGCACGGCGACGGAAAGAATCGTTGGATCATGTGCTGCTATTCGGCCCTCCTGGTTTAGGTAAAACGACCTTGGCGCATATCATTGCTAGAGAAATGGGCGTTAGCTTGCGCCAAACTTCAGGCCCAGTTTTGGAGAGGGCGGGTGATTTGGCTGCTTTGTTAACCAATCTTGAGCCTAATGATGTGCTGTTTATCGATGAGATTCACCGGTTATCGGCTGTGGTGGAGGAGATTCTCTATCCTGCGCTGGAAGACTATCAGCTTGATATCATGATTGGTGAAGGACCAGCTGCTCGCTCAGTTAAAATTGATTTACCGCCTTTTACTTTGGTGGGGGCGACGACGCGCGCTGGCATGTTGACAAATCCGTTGAGAGATCGTTTTGGTATTGTGTCGCGGCTGGAGTTTTATACTGCTGACGAATTAAGTAAAATTGTAATGCGTTCGGCTGGATTGCTGCATGTCAGAACTACTTTTGAAGGCGCTATGGAGATTGCGTGCCGATCGCGTGGCACGCCTCGTATTGCGAACCGCTTGTTGCGAAGGGTGCGGGACTTTGCTGAAATCAAGGCCGAAGGGTGTATTACCCAATCCGTGGCAGACGCAGCTTTAAAGATGCTGGATGTGGATGCAATCGGGCTTGACGTATTGGATAGAAAGCTATTGTTGGCTGTCCTTGAAAAATTTGAAGGTGGCCCAGTGGGCGTAGATAATCTTGCTGCAGCAATCAACGAAGAACGTGACACGATTGAAGATGTGTTGGAACCATATTTAATTCAGCAAGGATTTTTAAAGCGCACGCCGCGTGGCCGCATGGCCACAGCCATGACGTATCAGCATTTCGATATCATTCCTGCGAAAAATAATTTGATGGATGATTTGTGGGAAGAATGTTGAAATTTTGATAAATTTTGTGAACGATAAACAGTAGATCAAAAAATGAGTTTCAAGCGCCAAACAGAGTTGGCTTTATCGAGTGATATTTTTTTCCATCCAGTACGGGTTTATTATCAGGATACCGATACCGGGGGGGTTGTTTATCATGCCACTTATCTTAATTTTATGGAGCGCGCCCGCTACGAATGGTTGCGAGAAATGGGGTTTGACGTTAATACATTGATTCAAGCTCATCAAATAATTTTTATGGTGCGATCGCTTAATATTGAATATTTCAAACCAGCGTTTCTTGATGATTTATTACACGTGACCGTGCAGGTAACCGAGATCGGCAGAAGTCGCATCACCTTATTTCAGCAGGTATTACGAGATCAGGTCATGTTAGTCAGTGCAATTATTCATGTGGTATGTGTGGGCGTCAATAATCTCAAGCCGGTGAGTGTCCCTGTAATGCTTCGTCAAAAAATCGAAAAATAAATTATTATGAATACGACTGTTACTCAAGATCTATCGCTTTTTTACCTGGTTAGCAGTGCCAGTCTGCCTGTCCAGCTGGTGATGCTGCTTTTGTTGGTTGCATCATTGTTATCGTGGTGGTTTATTTTTCGTAAGATGTTTGCAATTAGACTGGCGATCAAACAAAGCGACGAGTTTGAAAATACTTTCTGGAGAGGGGTGGATTTGAGTGCGCTTTACCAGCGTGCGACTGGTGCACGTGACATGGCGGGGAGTATGGAGCGTATTTTTGAGGCGGGATTTCGTGAATTTACTAAGCATCAGGCTGGTATGGATATTGGTGCCATGATGGACAGTACCCGGGGTGCAATGCGTGCTGCCTATCAACGCGAAATGGATAGGCTGGAGTCACATTTGTCTTTTTTGGCCACTGTAGGATCAGTGAGTCCCTATGTAGGTCTATTTGGCACAGTCTGGGGTATCATGAATGCATTTCGTGAACTATCTAATTTGACCCAGGCGACAATTGCGCACGTTGCGCCTGGTATTGCAGAAGCATTAATCGCCACAGCGATGGGTTTGTTTGCAGCGATCCCGGCGGTTATTGCCTATAATCGTTATGCTAGTGATACCAGTCAGTTAGCAACACGGTACGAAAGTTTTATGGAAGAGCTGTCCAATGTGCTGCAGCGACGCGCAGCAAAATTATAGAAGAACGTGGTCTTCCCATGATTAATCGTCGAGCTAAACGTCGTTTAATGAATGAAATCAATGTTGTGCCGTACATTGATGTGATGTTGGTGTTGCTGGTTATTTTTATGATCACTGCACCACTCATTCATCCTGGTCAAATAGAGTTGCCCCAAATTGGCAAATCGTCTACTGCCCCAGTTGAGCCATTGGAGGTTATCATTGCTGCAGATGGCGGTCTAACATTACGTGACCGTAGTAAAGCGGGTAGTGAGCAGAAGATGAGCCGTAGCGAGTTAGTGAAAGCAATCAAAAATAAACAGATGCAAAATACGGAACAACCTGTCGTGATCGCTGCAGATAAAAATGTGCGTTATGAAGAAGTGATTAATATCATGGATATCTTGCAGCAAGAACAAGTGAGCAAAGTCGGACTGCTTACAAAACCTAGATAGCATGTAAGTGACGATGAATGTGACAGCTTGGCGCGATGTTTCGCATGCAGAGCCAGGGCTATTGCGGGCTGCTGTACTAGCTCTGCTCGTTCATTTTGTCTTTTTTATATTCATGGTTTTTGGTTTAAGCTGGAAGAATGAACCTCCTGAAACTATGGTTGTCGATTTATGGAGTGAGCTGCCGCAAGCTGTCAAGCCTGCTCCTGTGATTAAACAGACAACGCTCAAGCCTGAATCGGTCAGTGTAGAAACACCTCCGCCGCCCAAAAAAAATACCGCTGAGATCCAGGAGAAAACAGTAAAACATCAGCCGGTAAAGGAGGTGACAAAGCAAGCCGAGCCAGTTAAACAGACGCCACCTAAGCCTGAGCCGGTCAGAGTAGAGCCTCCTTCTCCGCCCAGAAAACCTGCTATCGAGATCAAGGAGAAAATAGTAAAGCCCCGGTCGGTAAAGGAGGTGACAAAGCAACCCGAGCCAGTTAAAGAGACGCCACCCAAGCCTGAGCCGGTCAAAGTAGAAGCACCTCCACTGCCCAAAAAAACTGCTACTGAGAGCAAGGAGAAAGCAGTAAAACCTCAGCCGGTAAAAGAGGTGACGAAGCAGCCTGAGTTAGTCAAAGAGACGCCTGCCAAAGCAGAGCCAATCAAGGAGAAGGTGGCAAAGCCAGAAGTGGTTAAGGAGGCAACGAAAAAAACTGAAGTTGAGAAGGAAAAGCTACTCAAGGAGCAGCAACGTGCTGAGGAAATCAAGCAGCAACGTCAGCAGGAAGCCATTGCACAAAGCACTGCTGCTGAGAAGAACAGGCAGGCAGATGAAATAGCTAAATATAAGGCAATGATCCAGGCAAAAATCAGAAGTCGTATTGTCATGCCGCCCGATTTACCGGGTAATCCAGTCGCTGAGTTCAAGGTGACGCTGTTACCTGGTGGAGAAGTATTGAATGTGGTGTTACGCAGAACGAGCGGTTATGCTGCATTTGATGAAGCAGTGGAAAGAGCTATTTTCTTGTCCACACCGTTGCCGCTACCACCTGATTCGGCGTTATTCAGAGAATTTCGTGATTTTAATCTCACAGTATATTATCGTGAATCGCTTTAATTTTTATAGATTGCAATTTTTTTGAGAGTTGCTGCTATGTGGAACTATTTACATCATATTTCCTTTTATGTGCTTTTCCTGATGCTATCGATTATGCATGCGCCGCTTAATGCTGCGCTGAATATCGAGATATTTGGGGGGGGGCGACCAGAATTCCTATTGCCATTGTTCCGTTTTCTGCTGAATCAAGACTTCCGCAGAGTATAACGGCTGTGGTGGCAGCCGATTTGGAGCGCACAGGTTTATTCAGGTTAATTGAATCATTGGGACACACGCCTCATGAACCAGAAGAGATCATGTATGCAGATTGGCAAAATCGAGGCGCGAGCGCGCTCGTGATAGGTAGCACGACGATGCTGCCGGATGGACGGGTTGATGTGCGCTTTCGTTTGATGGATGTCGCTAAGCGCGCACAGGTGACTGGATTTGCAGGGACGGTTTCAGTCGATCAGCTACGCGCCGCCGCTCATCGTATTGCTGATGTTGTTTACGAAGCGTTGACCGGTGATATTGGAGTATTTAGCACCCGTATTGCTTATGTAATGAAACAAGGCAACAAATATGCGCTGCAAGTAGCTGATTCTGACGGCTTTAATCCTCAGTCAGTCATCGAATATACCGAACCAATTATTTCACCTGCATGGTCACCCGATGGCAGAAAACTTGCCTATGTCTCATTTGAAAGCAAGAAGCCCGTCGTTTACGTGCAAACACTATCAACGCGGGAACGAAAGGCTGTCGCTAATTTTAAGGGGAGTAACAGTGCACCGGCCTGGTCTCCCGATGGCAGTAAACTGGCTGTGGTATTGACTATGCACGGGGGTTCTCAAATATTTCTGATTAATGCGGATGGCAGTGGCTTACAGAGGCTTGCACAAAGTTCTGGGATTGATACGGAACCTAGTTTTTCTCCGGATGGTCGCTCGATTATTTTTACCTCTGATCGTGGAGGCAGTCCGCAAATATACCGTATGGCGATAATCGGCGCTCAAGCGGGCGTAGCTGAGCGCCTCACATTTGAAGGAAATTATAATGTAAGTCCACGCTATAGTCCCGATGGGAAAAGCTTTGCTTACATTCATCGTCATAATGGCAAGTTTAATATTGCAGTACAAGATTTTGCTAGACGACAAATGCAATTACTAACCGATTCAAGGTTTGATGAATCGCCCAGTTTTGCCCCTAATGGCAAGATGATTTTATACGCTACTGAAATAAGCGGACGTGGTATATTATCCGCCGTTTCGAGCGATGGACAAACGAAGCAGCGGCTTTCATCACAAACTGGTGATATTAGAGAACCGGTATGGGGACCCTTGCTGAAATCGCAGCGTATCGGTAACTTCGTTAATTAATTTTATAAGGTAAAAAATGAGAAAAATTTTGAGTGTGCTGACAATTTGTTTATTGTCAGCGTGCGCAAGCCAATCTACACAGCCTACAAGTGAGATGGAGGATCGAACCATGGGTGGTGGGAGTGGTGGCATGGGTACACAGGATGGTATGGGATCAGGTGGGTTCGCCATGAGTCCATTACGAGATCCTTCTAACATTTTGTCCCAGCGTAGTGTTTATTTCGACTTTGATAGCTATACCATCAGAAACCAGTATAGAGAGCTAGTGCTGGCACATGCCAAATACCTGCGAGACAACTCAAATGCAAGGGTATTGTTGCAAGGTAATACAGATGAGCGTGGAAGTCGCGAGTATAATCTTGCGCTTGGCCAGCGTCGTGCAGACAGCGTGAAAAATGCCATGCTGTTGTCGGGTGCGAGTGATCATCAGATTGAAGCAGTAAGCTTGGGTGAGGAAAAACCTCGCGCAGTGGGTCATGATGAGTCTTCATGGATTGAGAACCGTCGCGCCGATATCCTTTATCAAGGGGAATACTAATGCTGGTGCGCGCTTCTGTACTATTGTTTTTGCTTAGTTGTAATGTAAGTTTTGCTGGATTATTCGATGACTCACAAGCACGTGAGCAAATTGAATTATTACATAAACAAATACAAGAGATGGGGGCGCGTATCATTAGCGTAGAAGAAGCTCTTAAAAATCAGGCAATATTAGAACTATATAGCCAGCTCGAAGCATTTAAAATTGAGCTTGGGAAACTACATGGGCAAATTGAAATATTGAATGAAGAAAATAAGCTGTTGAAAAAACAGCAGAAGGATTTTTATATTGATTTGGATAACCGATTGAGACAAGTTGAACCTGCATCTCATGATACGTCGATTAGCCCGAATTCTTCATCAGATACCACGCTTTCTGCCCCTACGACGGCAACCGGCGAAAGGACTGTGGCTGTAGCCCAACCGACAGATGTATCAGAGCGAGATGCTTATAATGCCAGTTATGATTTGTTCAAACAAGGTGATTATTCCAGAGCGATTGCTCAATTTGAAAATTTTCTCGCACGTTATTCTGCTTCTAATTTGGCGCCAGGAGCTGTGTATTGGATAGGTAATGCTCATTATGCATTACGTGATTTTAGATCTGCCATCAATACGCAGCAAAAAATAATCGAAAATTATCCTAATAGCGCAAAAGCGCCTGATGCTATGCTCAATATGGCGAGTAGTCAATTGGAAATGGCTGAAGTTTCTGCAGCTAAGAAAACACTGCAAAACTTGCTCGCTAAATACCCTAATAGTGATGCAGCTGAAAAGGCTAAGCATCGACTCATTAATATAAAATAAAATTTAATAACGAAGAGAGCAATCATTAGTGTGTCTCTTGAGAGGTAATGCATTTTCCCTTTCCGCTACAACAACATTCTGAACAGAAGCTAGAAGCAGAAGTATTGCATATAAGTGAAATATTTTACTCTTTGCAAGGAGAAACCAGTCGGGTTGGTTTGCCGACAGTATTTATTCGCTTGACGGGTTGTCCCTTGCGGTGTGGATATTGTGATACCGCGTATGCATTCACAGGGGGCAGGAACCTGTCAATTGGTGAGGTGATGAACGAAGTTTCAAGTTATGCATCTCGCTATATTACAGTTACGGGTGGTGAGCCTCTGGCGCAAAAAGCTTGTCTGACACTACTTACTGTGCTGTGTGATGCAGGTTATTCTGTTTCTCTTGAAACAAGTGGAGCACTCGATGTTTCTAGGGTGGATAAGCGAGTTTCCAAGATTGTAGATATCAAGACCCCTGGCTCGGGTGAAGTGACGAAGAACCGGTGGTCAAATCTTGATTATTTAACTTATCATGATGAATTAAAATTTGTTTTGTGTGACGAGGCAGATTATCAATGGGCAGCTGGCGTATTTAATGAGCGGCATCTCGATCAGATTTGCCCGGTGCTGTTTTCACCAGTATATGGCCAGCTTGAGCCGTCTCTGCTTGCAGACTGGATATTAAAGGATCGTTTGCCGGTTAGACTACAACTCCAGTTGCATAAAATACTGTGGGGGGAGGTAACAGGACGATGATGATCCGGCAAATATGTTTCTGCGAATTGTTTCTCTATTAAAAATCTTGTGGCTTTATGAGAAAAGCTGTTGTGCTTTTATCAGGCGGATTAGATTCGGCAACGACACTTGCGATCGCGTGTGACAAAGGGTTTGCATGTTATGCCTTGAGTATTGACTATGGTCAACGTCATCAGTCAGAGTTGGCGGCAGCACTGAAGATTGGTCAATCCATGGGTGTCAAAGCACACCGGATCATCAGCGTGGATTTGGGTGTGCTGGGAGGTTCCGCACTCACTGATAAGTCTATCGCTGTTCCTATTGAAGGAATAATGACTGGTATTCCTGTTACCTACGTTCCTGCACGTAATACGATTATGCTTTCCCTGGCATTAGCCTGGGCTGAAGTGCTCGGAAGTCACGATATCTTTATCGGTGTCAATGCTATCGATTATTCTGGTTATCCGGATTGTCGGCCAGACTATATTGAAGCGTTTGAGAAAATGTCGAATCTTGCAACCAAAACTGCCAGAGAGGGGAATAAGCTGACGCTGCATGCGCCGCTTATTAATCTTTCCAAAAAAGAAATTATCTGTCTGGGAGTAGAATTAGGGATTGATTATGGTTTAACTGTCTCTTGTTATCAGTCTGATGAAACTGGATTCGCTTGCGGTCTATGTGATGCATGCCGCTTGCGCAAGGCGGGTTTTAATGCGGCACAGATCCCCGATCCAACACGATATAGAATATCTTGAAGATCTGGCTCAATGTTTTCGTCATTTCCGGATTAAGAGGATTACGGGCTAAATAGTATAAATCTGCTATGCAGGCGAAGGGGTAAGCTGGTATAGCGTTGATTTTCGTTCAATACAGATACCAAGCTTTTTTACTCCTTGAATAATGTCAAGCTTAGCAACGCTTACTTTTACCCATGGTGAATTAAATTCTATCAAGACAATTTGAGCAATATGCTCGGCTAGTGCCTCAAGTAAACAGAAGTGTTTGGTAGCCAAAGTATCATTGATACGCTTGACAATGAGGGAATAATCCAGCGAATCTTCTAGATTGTCGGTAAAACAGGCGCGATTGGTTGGGAGGGCAATTTCAAGGTTAAGCTCAATTGTTTGAGCAATTTTTTTTTCCCATGGATAAATTCCAATGAGCGTTTTTGCTTGGAAGCCTTGGAGAAAGATAGTATCCATCATTCGGATTTAAATGTGATTTATAGTTTTGCTTTGAATTAATTTAAAAAATGTCTTCATGTATTGTTATAGCGATTCTAGTCTATTTATAAAAGTGGTGCTATTTTGGTGATGGTATGGAAATAGGGTTGATGTTGTTAGTAGCTTATTTGCTGGGCTCAATTTCATTTGCAGTAATAGCAAGTTGGCTATTTAAATTGCCTGATCCGAGAACATATGGCTCAAAAAATCCTGGTGCGACCAATGTGCTGCGTAGCGGCAAGAAAGTAGCAGCAGTTTTAACGTTATTGGGTGATGCGGGCAAAGGGTGGCTAGCAGTAATACTCGCCAAATATTTTTCCTTCGCATGGGAACTTGGAAGCGAAGTGATCGCTGGCGTTGCGTTGGCTGTTTTTCTTGGTCATTTGTTTCCTATTTTTCTTGACTTTAAAGGTGGCAAGGGGGTGGCAACATCGGCTGGCGTGCTACTCGGCTTGGATCTTTGGTTAGGAGGGGCAGTGATGCTTACCTGGGCGCTGGTCGCAATAATTTGGCGTGTATCTTCATTGGCTGCATTGGTTGCTGCACTGCTGGCGCCTATTTATGCATATATTTTGTTTGGCCCCGGAATAAATGTCTGGGCCATTACGATGATATCGCTACTTCTTTTTTGGCGGCATAAACCAAATATCATCAATCTGGCTGCAGGTAGAGAAACGCGTATTGGAGAAAAAAGTAAATTGTGATTTGATATCGACTATTTTTTACAGTGTTTCCAGATCCCATCTAGCTCTAACGGTGAAGCTATTCATAAGTTGTTGACAGTTGATGCCTTGCTTTTGTACGCGCATCGCTCCAGCAAAAGCGATCATTGCACCATTGTCTGTGCAGAATTCGAATTCAGGAAAAAAAACTGTTGCCCCCATATTGGTTGTTTCGCGAAAGAGTCTTTTACGTAACTGAATATTTGCGCCTACTCCGCCAGCTACAACGAGTTGACTGAGTCCAGTTTGCACGAGGGCAGACAAGGATTTTTCTGTCAGGATATCGATGACTGCTTCTTGAAAAGAAAGCGCAATGTCGGCGCTGACTTGGTGGGTAATTTTATGATTTTTTATTAAGGTAGAAACAGCGGTTTTTAGCCCGCTGAAACTAAAGTTAAAATCCCCGCTATGCCGCATGGGACGAGGAAGTTTAAAATGACTGGATCTACCACCTTGTTCAGCGAGCGCGGCAAGTGCCCGTCCGCCGGGATAATCTAGCCCAAGAAGCTTCGCGGTTTTATCAAAAGCTTCACCCGCTGCATCGTCGACTGTTTCACCAAGTAGTACATATTGTCCTATGTCATTTACCCTGATCAGTTGGGTGTGACCACCAGAAACGAGTAATGCTAAAAAAGGAAATGTGGGAGATGGTGTCGATAATAAAGGAGACAGAAGATGGCCTTCAAGGTGATGAATATGCAGTACTGGAATACCAAGAGCAAATGAAAGCGCAGAACCGATGCATGCACCTACCAATAATGCTCCTGCCAAGCCAGGCCCTTGCGTGTAAGCAATGGCATTAACTTCCTTCAGGCAAATATTTGCTTCTTTCAAAGCTTGTTTTATAAGAGGGACTACATGGCGGATATGATCACGTGAGGCGAGCTCTGGTACAACTCCGCCATACTCATTGTGGATTTCAGTTTGCGAATATAGCGTGTGACTTAATAAACCATGTTCAGTGTGATAGAGGGCGATGCCTGTCTCATCACACGATGTCTCAATGCCAAGCACAATCATTTTAAATGTAAATATAATTTATACTAAATTTTTCTGTATCTAATTTTATGCCTATTGGGCGCAAAAGGGGCTATCGAAAAGAGATCAATGGTAAAACGCAATTAATGGTTAGTTGATTTTCATTTGATTGTATTGAAGAATTTTTCTTGCGGTAAGCTTTTATAAAAAAAATAATAATGCTATAGTAGCAAGCTTTTTGTAAAATTATTAACATTCAATAGAAGGAGACCGAAAGGATTACTGTTTTATGACCACTGTTAAAGTTAAAGAAAACGAGCCATTTGAAGTTGCTATGCGTCGTTTTAAACGCGCGGTTGAGAAAACTGGGTTACTCACAGAATTGCGTGCAAGAGAATTTTATGAGAAACCAACGGCAGAGCGTAAACGTAAGCTCGCTGCAGCGGTAAAGCGCACCTACAAACGTTTGCGTAGCCAATTACTTCCGCCAAAACTTTATTAGCTGATCAGTAGGTTTATAAGACGAGTTTTTTGGGCTGCTTGATTATGAATTTGAAGCAGAGAATCACAGAAGATATGAAGGCCGCAATGCGTGCCGGTGACTCGAAGAGGCGCGATGCGATCCGGCTGTTGCGAGCAGCAATTAAGCAGCGAGAGGTTGATAAGCGTATTGAATTGGATGATGCGGCGATTATTGCTGTGATCGAAAAAATGCTTAAGCAGCGTCGGGACTCGATTGTGCAATATGAGGCAGCGCGCCGGCAGGATTTGGCTGATGCTGAGAAATATGAGGTAGACGTATTGCGCGCCTATATGCCGCAGATGTTAAGTGAAGTTGAAATTGATAATATAGTGAATGAGATTGTCGCTGATGTGGCAGATACGGGGCAGCAGCGAATGGGGAAGATCATGGCGTTGCTAAAGGCTAGGCTGGCTGGATGTGCGGATATGGCTCAGGTGGCTGCGCTGGTGAAGAAAAAAATTTCTTCTTGATTTTATTGGATGGATATTCGTTTTAAGTTTGCGTGAGTCAGTGGTAAGGGTTTGGCGATTTCTTTAATAATCAACTAACATATTGACTTACTTTAATAAATGATTGCTCAATCGTTTATTCAAGAGTTGCTCAGTCGCATCGATATAACGGATGTAGTCGGGCGTTATGTGCCACTCAAGAAAGTCGGTGGCAATTTTAGCGCATGTTGCCCCTTTCATGATGAAAAAACCCCATCATTTACGGTTAGTCCCGCTAAGCAGTTCTATCATTGCTTTGGTTGTGGTAGACATGGCAATGCCATTAATTTTCTGATTGAGCATAATGGAATGAGTTTTATCGATGCAGTTGAAAATTTGGCTGTCTATGCTGGATTGCAAGTTCCAGTTCGACCAGCTGCGATGACTAGCTCTCATGTGTCGGAATCCCATTTATCCGCTGCTAAAAAAGAAGGTGAGCAAGATAAGGCGGGAGGATCTATGCATCGTATGGTTGAATCGATGAGCATTGCAGCCCGATATTATCGTAGACAGCTCAAGAATGCCAATCATGCTATCGATTATTTGAAAAAACGCGGTTTAACGGGAGAAACAGCCGTTCGTTTTGGAATTGGTTATGCGCCGCCTGGTTGGCAGAATCTTGCTGCTGTGTTTTCTGATTATTCGTTAAATCAGGCGGAAAATGTACTGGTAAAAGCGGGTTTAGTGGTATCGGGCGACGATGGTAAGCATTATGATCGTTTCCGTAATCGTATTATGTTTCCAATTCTCGACCAGAAAAGCAGGATAATTGGGTTTGGTGGTAGGGTGTTGGAATCCGGAGAGCCAAAGTATTTAAATTCTCCCGAGACGCCTTTATTTACAAAAGGACGCGAGCTTTATAATTTATTTGCCGCTAGTAAAGTGATCCGTAAATCAGGTCGGGCTTTGGTGGTAGAAGGATACATGGATGTAATCGTGCTTGCACAGCATGGTATTGACTATGCGGTTGCAACTCTTGGAACGGCTACCACACCTTTTCATATACAGAAGCTTCTGCGCCAAACTGATGAAATAATTTTTTGTTTCGATGGCGACAATGCAGGAAGAAAAGCGGCTTGGCGGGCGCTTGAAAATAGCCTCACTCAATTAAGAGATGGAAAGAAAATAAATTTTTTGTTTCTGCCCGAGAATGAAGATCCCGATAGTTATATTCGTAAGTTTGGGAAAGAATCGTTTGAAGCGCTTTTGGAGCGGGCACAACCTCTGTCAGAGTTTTTTTATGGTGAGTTATCTGCACGTGTGAATCTTCAAACGAGCGAGGGTCGTGCTGGATTGGTGCAGCATGCAAAACCGCTGCTAGCTCAAATTGGTGCTCCAGTTCTTGCTCTTGTGCTGATAAAGCGACTATCACAACTCACTGCTATTAACCAAAATGAATTAGAGGAGATATTGCAATTTAAGCGAAAGAGTTCATTATCCCTCTCGAGTCCGAAAATGAAGCGACCGCAACCAACTACACCCTATCGTAAATTAATACAGTTGATCCTGCATAATCCTGCATACGCTGGGAAGTTAGATAAGAATGTGCTTGCTGGTTGTGATGAACAAAATGATGAAAAAACGCTCTTACTAGCGCTAGTAGATTTTTTTAATTCTTTCCCACCAGAGGTCTTAAAAGATGCGGCATCGTTGTCAGTTAAGGCATATTTCTGTGATAGCCCTTGCTATGAATTGCTGGAAAAAATAGAGGAAGAGGTAAATATATGGGAAGAGGGTATGGACATAGAGGCAGAGTTTGTTGGGGTGTTGTTGCGGCTGCAAGAGATGCAGCGCAAGCAAAGAATGGCGGTATTGCAAAGTAAACCTCTAAGCATGCTGACTGTAGAGGAAAAGCGGGAATTGCAGCAATTGGCTATGTCGTGAGGATTGTTATCAAGTTGTTACTATAATAAATAAGGTATCTGGATGCCAGTTGGTGAGAATGACTTTCATTTTGAACTTTTCATTGATTAATTGAACAAAAAGAGGGCCGGCGTTGTGGCGTTAATAGGTTACAGGGTATAAATGAAGATGAGCTCTTTGGGGGGGGCGTTATCTAGATGAAAAGAAGCGGTATGACAATTTTTTGATATACTTAAAATTTAAGACTTTATTTATCTTTATCAACCGGAATTCAGCAAATAGATATTAATGGTTAGCGGTAACCTGGAAGGAAATTAATAGCTTAACAAATATTAATTCTTAAATAGAAAATAGGCCTTGTTGCTAAAATGAATGGGTGCGCATAGAGAAGAGACGGCTATAAAAATAGAGGTTGAATTTTTTAGGAATGGTTCAGGATACTTAAAAAAATATGGCTACAAAGCGATCAACATCAGAAAAAGACATAGAAAATCCAATTGCTGCTGAGCACTTGGAGTTAACCAAGATAAAATCAGTGAAAATGAGAGTATCAAAAAAGAATAAAGCGCCAAATAATGATCAAGTAGAAGAGATTGTGGAGGAAACTTTATCTTCTGCGCCTCAAGATATCGAGGCGCGAAAGATGCGGCTTAAAAAATTGATTGTACAGGGCAAGGAACGTGGTTATTTGACTTATGCTGAGATTAATGATCACTTGCCCGATGATATGCTAGATGCTGAGCAAATTGAGGGCGTCATTAGCATGATCAATGATATGGGAATATCGGTTCATGATGAGGCGCCAGATGCAGAAGCATTGCTTATGTCTGATACGGCAACCGCTGTAACTGATGAGGACGTAGTTGAAGAGGCTGAAGCTGCCCTTTCAAGTGTAGATTCGGAGTTTGGACGTACTACTGATCCAGTGCGCATGTATATGCGTGAGATGGGATCTGTTGAATTATTAACACGCGAAAGTGAAATAGAAATTGCAAAACGTATTGAAGATGGCTTGAGACATATGATCCAGGCTATTTCTGCGTGTCCAACGATTATTGCGGATATTCTGGATTTGGCGACGGAAGTAGAGAATGATCGGTTGCGTGTTGATGAATTGGTCGATGGTTTTCTTGATGATGATACTCAGGAAATTCTTAATGAAGAGCTATCTGATGAGACACTGGAGCAGGATTTTATTTCTGATGATATGGAAGATGAGGGCGGCGTTGCAGTCGCAAGCGCCAGCTTGATTAAGTTAAAGAGCGATGTATTAGAGCGTTTTGTAGAGATTCGCAAAGCTTATAATGAAATGCAAAAAATAGTCGAAAAGAAAAGTGCGCGAGAAGATAAAAAATATAAAGCTCTGCAGGAGAAAATTTCATCCGAGCTTATGGCGATGCGCTTTTCAGCTAAAATGGTAGAGAAATTATGTGATACACAACGCGATCTCGTTAATGAAATTCGCGGTTGCGAACGAAAAATTATGGATCTATGTGTATCTAAGGCGGGAATGCCACGCAATCATTTTATCAAATGTTTTCCTGGCAATGAGACAGATTTGGATTGGGTTAGATTGGAGGTTGAGTCTAACAAGTCTTACGGTCAGTCATTGAAACATTTCATGCCAGCTATTTTGGAGCAGCAGCAATGTTTGCTTGCGTTACAAGAACAAGCCAAGATTCCTATTAAAGAATTGAAAGAAATCAATCGTCGCATGACCACTGGTGAAGCTAAGGCGCGACGTGCAAAGCGTGAGATGACAGAAGCTAATTTGCGATTGGTGATTTCGATTGCAAAGAAATATACTAATCGTGGATTGCAATTTCTAGATCTCATTCAAGAAGGTAATATTGGCTTGATGAAGGCCGTTGATAAATTTGAATATCGACGTGGTTACAAATTTTCTACCTATGCAACATGGTGGATACGTCAGGCAATAACGCGCTCTATTGCCGACCAGGCTCGTACGATTAGAATACCGGTTCATATGATCGAGACGATTAACAAAATGAATCGTATTTCACGTCAGATCTTGCAGGAAACTGGGCAGGAGCCGGAGCCAGCATTACTGGCGCAAAAGATGGAGATGCCTGAAGAGAAGATTAGAAAAATTCTCAAGATTTCTAAAGAGCCAATCTCCATGGAAACACCAATTGGTGATGATGAAGACTCGCATTTGGGTGATTTTATTGAGGACTCATCAACTGTGGCACCTGCTGATGCTGCTGTTTATGCAAGTCTACGTACCGCTACTAAGGATGTGCTGGATTCCCTTACGCCACGTGAGGCAAAAGTTCTGCGCATGCGTTTTGGTATTGAAATGAATACCGATCATACCTTGGAAGAGGTTGGAAAACAGTTCGATGTTACACGCGAGCGTATTCGACAAATTGAAGCAAAGGCATTGCGGAAGTTGCGACATCCAGCTCGTTCTGATCGTCTGCGTAGCTTTTTGGATACGGGAAACTCATAATTTTTTATGCAAGTAACGCATTGCGTTATAATGTTTGCATTTGGGAATGTAGGGATTGTTGGTGCGCCAATTTGGTGAGTAGTTGAGGCGCGGAGATGTTTGATTCGTAATAAGAAGACGAAAGACGTTAATCAGTTATTCCTGATTGCTGGAGAAGAGATAAATATTTGCTGCGGTTTATTCATGGTAAGTTGATTGTTCGTATGGGTCTGTAGCTCAGTTGGTTAGAGCAGGGGACTCATAATCCCTTGGTCGCTGGTTCGAGTCCAGCCAGACCCACCATAAAATCAAGAGATTAGGGGTTTTCTCTAGTCTCTTTTTTATTGGG
>NZ_JAGFJM010000058.1 GCF_024102715.1 Nitrosomonas communis | reverse complement strand
TACTCACTTGGCAACGATCCACCCGTCACCAACATAATTCATTTTTACAAGTCCATTGGCTTGCCTATCAAACCTCCTCTTCATCGATATGTAAGAGTTGTGCCCGTAAGTATATTTGTCTAGTGGGTTGTATTTTAATGTTTTGTCTACTTTGTCAAATTCAAAATTGAATCTGATAAACCCATCAATAATGTCGTGTCTTTTCTCTGGCGGGAAAGACTCCACATAGTCTTTCAGCAACAGGTCCCACTGCCATCCGAGCAGAACAATTCCATTGTTTAACTTCAGTTCCGAAGGGTAAAAAATATGATTGAGGTCATAGAATATTCTGCTGCCCTCTGTTAAAGGTTCCCACTTTCTGGGTATTTTTATATGCTCATAATGTTGTTCTTGCGGCCCAGAAGAGACGCAGCCCGCTACAAATAATAAGGTTATGAGGCGGATCAAGTAGTTTTTACACCCCATATCTATTTATTCCCCCTTAATTTCAGCATCGGTTTGTTTATACCTTGTTGCATACAACCCCAATTGGCAAAATAGCCGCAACAAAGTGCATGGTTTTAATTTTTTCTTGCCTAACGTTGATGATCGGGTGTTCGTCGTTGATTGATCCAAGTGAATGTTTTATCGGCTTGTTAACACCCAGTGTTCATACCCTTCAAGCTTGTTCTTATCACTCTCATATTCATAAGTCATGATCATTTTCCCATCACTGCCTTTAAATAACCTAATTTTTGCGCCTTCTTCAGTTAAAAGAGACGACCCTTCCTTTAAGATGCGTCCTGTAGAATCAATATGATCAACTTTTGTTGTGCATTCAGTGGGTTCCGTATAACATTTTTTCATTGTTCTGCGGATACCATCTTTCCCAACAATCATTGTTCCTTCCAATGTTTCATTGTTTTTAGGCAGATTATTTACTTCCTTGCCGTTGAAGATATAAGTTCCTCTCACAAAGCTATAAACTTCTTGCGCTCCAACATTTGCACTTAAAGCCATGGTAGTTGCAAATAAAAGCAAAAATTTCCTGTATCTTCTCATTTTGTCTGGTTATTTATAGTTTCTTTCCACTCCATGCATAAACCACCACGCCGTGAACGGTAAGTTCATGGCTGCCGTCCAGCACATCAACCGTCTTTATTAATGGGTTGTCTATTGTCTATTTGCCTTAGTGCACTCTAAATAAACGCTATTCCTAAAATCTTCTACACTTCTCTTCTGCATCTCTTCTGAATGATATCTTGGCTCTTCGAATGCATTAATTGTCATAGCTTCAATTAAATTGTTTAGCTTCTGGCTCTCAAAAAATTTTTGTTTCATTATCTCTGACATAGCTACGCCTGATTGCCTCGAGCTCATTATCGCAGCACCAAGCTTTGATATTGATTCACACCATGATTGCAGGTCATTGGCATGTGATTGTGCAGATTGCACGAAAAGAACCGCAAGCAAAACAAACGCTCTCATCCCTTAATATCCTCCTTACAAATCAATTTTTCGCCACAGAACGGGGATGACCTTGCCGATTATCCTAGTCTGTTCCGTCCTCTCGTCCCATGGCCAGCTTGGATAAGCTGTATTATCTGAGCTAACTGTCAGGGTTTTCCCTACAAGGGATAAGCGCTTGCATACTACCTCCCCGCCATGCAGTAAAATATAGACGGCTTCTCCAGCATACTCTTTAACTGATGTATCTATAAACAAGAGATCGCCCTGCTGTATCGTGGGAATCATGCTGTCCTTATTTGCGATAATGATCTTGATGTGTCCGTTTTTGTTTGTACTGCCGATCAACCTATGAGCTTCTTCCAGTGACATCACCAGCGTTTTTATGGTCTCCGGGTAGTCTGAATTAGTCGCTCCATCGCCACAGTCAGCCTTAACGTCCAGCATTTTAAATGAGGCGGAATCTTTATCTGCGCCCATTCTTTCCCCGCTTGATATATAAACAACCTCTGCAAGTTCGCCCTCTTCTGGTATCGGCTGATCCATCCACCCCCTCGGCTTCTTACATATCGTTTCTATATTTCTTACAGTGTCATCGCTCATCGAGCGTTTCCTGCCGGTTTTTGGATCAACAGACTGATTTAGCCATTGGGAAACCTGTGCGTACTGCTTGCCTATTTGATTAGCGAATTCATTGATACCACCAGCCTCATCAACAAGAATTCTTAATCTATCCAACCTAATTTCATCGTTTGTTTTCATAGCCAAAAGTTAGCATAACGCTAACAATTAATATATTAGCGATGCGCTTGCATTAATATTAGCGACGCGCTAATATTGAGCGCATGGATCTAAACACATATTTATCAACAGTCGAATCAGCCAAGTCACTAGCCGCCAAGATGGGGATACACCCTGTTCTGCTGAGTCAGTGGCGAAATAAAGTGCGACCCGTACCGATCGAACAATGTGTCCCGCTTGAAAGGGCCACAAATGGCCTAGTAACGAGACATAGCCTCCGCCCAGACGACTGGCACGAAATCTGGCCTGAACTTGTTCAGCAACCAAAAACCGCCTGCAACCAATCATGACGATCACCATGCATCACTCTCCATCTGCCCTGTCGGGCGGCTTGTCCCGGTGGCCTCACGGCTGCCGGGGATTTTTTCGGGGATTGTTGCAGGGGAAAGTGTTACGGACAACGGAAATAACCAGGGGAGATTTCCATGAGCAATAGCGAAGCAGAGCTAAATATTGATGATGTAGTGGAATTGAGCCCGCTTGCAAAAAGCCAACTGAGGAAACTTAAAATTGTGAAGGAAGCATTATTAAATGCTCCTGTTGCTGAACTAGTTTCTGCAGATTTCGAAAAAATGACATGGACGTTCAGTCTTGAAGATGGCCAAAGGGTGCGCTCAGGTAAATATGCGATTGTCGATATTGGAGATACTGAATGGCCCACCACGAACCGATAGGTGTCGCCGAGATCGTGCATGGAGAGGCTAACGCCCACTTGATCGCAGCCGCACCAGATTTGCTGGAAGTGGCTGAAATGGTACTAGCCACAGCAGACATTAATACCCCACATGATCTGATAGATGCGGCAACCAAGGCTGTTGCGAAGGCGAAAGGGGTGGAAGTATGACCCGCCACGAACCGATAGGTGACGATGAAATTTTCGTCGGAAACACGCACAAGGGACAGGCGCAGGTCGATTGGCTGCGTGCTCGCGGAGTTAAGTCCGCACGGCTGGGCAATCAAGCGCTGGATATTGAAGGAAAGCGTTTGCCGAAGGATATTTATTTGCCAGTGATCATCTCGCGCGCGGATCGGAAGATCTATAACGATGTGATGAACAGTCAAGGATTCCTTGACAGTTGCCAGCGACGGATAAATCCATGACCCACCGCTATAACGAAATGAACCCAGGCGATGCGCTGTATATGGCTGCGCGTAAGTACCCCGGCGGGATCGAGGCGCTGGCCAGTCGTATGGGCATGCCTGCAGGCGTGCTCTACAAGAAGCTAGGCACGAAGGTGGACTCGCACCATGTAAGTTACGACGAAGTGTCGGCGATCATCGATTTTCTGACCGAGGCCGGTCAGCGTGACATGGCTGAACTGGTGATCAATTCATTCTGCTGGCGGCATGATCATCTGGCGTTTGAGTTGCCGCAGCAGTTTGTTACAGACGAACAGTTATTCGACCAGGTGCTGGCAATCGTGCAGCAGAAAGGCGATCTGGCCAAAAACCTGAGTCAGGCGATGAAGGATGGCCGTATTTGCACACAGGAATACGATCAGTTGGAGCGGGATATCCAGACATGCATTCTCGGCCTGCTGAAGTTACGCAAGAAGATCCACATCAAGCACGTGGAAAGCGAATGATGACTCCTTTATATCCTCTATCTTTGGAGTTTCAAACCGTTGTCCCAGCGCATGGCGTTGGCGGGAATACCCGTCCGGTTATGGGGCATATATTTTCATTATTTTCTCTCAACCGCAGCGGGCGGCGTGGTTCTCCCTCCACGTAGTCGGTATATCGCCCGCACTAATTCAGTGATATGAACGCCATCATCGATCATCAACAGGAATGGATGCGGAGTGAAGAAGAGTTCTTCGCTCCTTCGTCTTATGGCGCAATTGATCTCCTTCTGGATAAATATCAGAAAGATCGAGCAAGGATTCTGGAGATATCAGACCAAATAGGCGAAGACGACTGCATCAAGCACTTTATCGAAGGCAATTCGGATAGAGACCGCCGTTGGTCAGCCCATTCTATTGGAAAACTATTCAGCGCTGATGGCGCAATCGCCCATCTTAATTCTGATTATTGGGCACAGGCATTAGCATTGACTGATGTAGTTAATTGCATGCCGCAAGACAGAAAAAACGAATGGTTTGCTCAAATTCATGAGCAGAAATGCCCGGATTTTGAAGAATCAACGGTAAAAGCCACGATAGAAACATTGCTGAGTTCTCGTAGCAAGTTCTTTGCTGAAAGGGTCGATGGAATATTCCGTTCGCTCTCAGGCGAGCATGTGACGAACAGCCCAATGGGATTCCGGAAACGGATGATTATTTCTGGAATTTTTTCGTTCTATGTAGAAACGAGTAGAAGCGGCTATATCGATGATTTGCGTATCGTGATTGCGAAATTCATGGGGCGCGGAGAACCTGATTTCGGCAGCACCAACGATGCAATCAGGATAGCTCGCAGAAGGCATGGTGAGTGGATCAAACTGGATGGTGGTGCTCTAAAACTGCGTGTGTATCTAAAAGGCACAGCTCACCTTGAAGTACATCCAGATATGGCCTGGCGTCTAAATTGCGTGCTTGCTCATTTGTATCCTAATGCCATCCCTTCTGAGTTCCGGAAGAAACCCGTCAAAAAAGCAAAAGATATCGAGCTGATTCAAAAACCACTGCCATTTGCTGTATTACGGACTTTGCACGATTACGCGAAGCACCTTAAAGGCAAGGTGATCGATCACCCAATCGGAATTAGCAAAACAGATAAGCGGTTCGTCAACGCGCAGACGCTTCTGGTTTTGGAATCGATTGGCGGCGTTCGTCAGGAAAACGGAAGTTACCGGTTTGACTATGATCCGCGCGATGTAATCGATGATATCGTCACCAACGGATGTGTTCCTGATCATGTATCTCATCAGTATTACCCGTCACCGGAAAATATCGCTGCAGGAGCCATAGAAATGGCCGAAATAGGCCCAAATGATCTTTGCCTGGAGCCTAGTGCCGGACAGGGTGGACTGGCCGATTTCATGCCAAAAGAGCGAACACACTGCATTGAGATCAGCAGCCTGCATTGCAAGATTCTTGAGG
>NZ_JAGFJM010000051.1 GCF_024102715.1 Nitrosomonas communis | reverse complement strand
ACGTGTAGGCGTTGCGCCCCTGTCTCATACGGGCCGCGCCAACCTGATTTTTTAAGTGCCCGCTCCAGCAGGCTTACTCCATCTTTATCCGGCTCGCTCCAAATAGCAAAGTACGAATGGACCGTGCACCACTTCGGAAATTCGCTTGGCAACATGCGCCACTGGCAACCGCTCTTGAGTAAATACAACACCGCACAAAATACTTCGTACAAATCGATTCGACGTGGACTGGTCTTCTTGCGTGCACTTTCCAGCAGTGGACGGATCTGCTCGAACTGTTCGTGACTGATATCACTTGGATAACGTGTTCTCATCCTGCAAGTATCACACTTTTTCTGTTAAACGAAAAGACTTTGAACGGGCTTTTAACGGCAGATTTCTTGATGCTGAATGTCTAAACTTGAGGAAGGGTAACAAATGTATGCAACTGCAGTATTTTCTTTTTAATGACAATTCATTAGTATCTTTGTGCAATTTTAATACTATAACTTATTGAATTGTGAGGCTAAAAAGAGTGTGACCATATTTTTTATAAACAAAGAAGTTTCCTCATAATATCAAAGAATTAAAGTTATCTCTTTTAAACTCTTTGTAGCTAAATAGCTTCCTAAATTGGGTCGCTGAAGAAACTTGATTGCAAAAAACAACAGCTTGTAGCAGCAAGAAACGAAGGGCTACGTAAAGTTGATAGTAATTTCAAAATAATATCTTATAACCATTAAATATATTGGAGTTAATGATGAAAAAACAGAATTTCCGACATCGTACAGGCTGGTTTTTGGTGGTTATGGTTATGGTGGGCATTTTCGGGCTTGTGGCTACTATTTCTAGCAACGCTCAGACTGTGATTAGTCCTGGCAATGGTCAAGGCAACGGCATTGGTCAAGGCAACAATAGCAAAAATGAGAATTCTGCTCGACCAGGTAAAGGTAATAAAGGTGCTGGCGCACGCGCTTTGGCTAACATTCGGAATCTGGGGATAGTGCCTTCTCCCCCGCGGCCACCAAAGGCCAAACCAACCCAACCTAAACCTGTTGGAAAAGTTGTGCCGGCTGAAGATACGATTAGGGGTGCTCAGTCTTTAGGTTTGGATTTACCAAGCAACCAGGCGGCACTGACCAACCAGGCGGCACTGACGATCAGTCTTGCCGAAGACCCGAACAACCCGATTAGCACCCTGATTCTGTATGACACTAGCGGACCGTGGGGTTTCCTGGGTGAACTCTACGCTCAGATGACTGCCAACCTTGTATCCCATTTCGGGACATGGCAGGCTCGTCCGGTAGGTACGTACACGGCCGGTGACATGAACGGCTTTAGCGCAGTGATTTATATCGGATCAACCTATGACGAACCACTGCCCGTTGCCTTCCTTACTGACACGCTGGCTGGTACTACCCCGGTCTTGTGGATGTATGACAACATCTGGCAGCTAACGGCGTATTCCAGCGACTTCCAGGCGGCCTACGGATGGAACTGGGCCGGGTTCGATTTCAGTTCGATCGGGACCGTCAACTACAAACTGACTGATCTGACCCGAAACACAATAAACCAAGGGGGTATTATGACCTACGCCAATGCCGATCCAGCTCGGGTTGAATTTCCGGCGATGGCAAAGAGAGCTGATGGAACCAGCTTCCCCTGGGTGGTGCGTTCCTTGAATTTAACTTACATCGGAGAGGTTCCATTTGCATACATGGATCATAATGACCGCTATCTCGTTCTGGCCGACTTGTTGTTTGACCTGCTGGCTCCTGCTACTGTCGAACGGCATCGAGCACTGGTTAGAATCGAAGATGTTGGGCCTGATGCTGATCCCCAGGAGCTAAGGCAAATTGCCCAGGCGCTGTCTAATCGCAGCGTTCCATTTGCGGTAGCCGTGTATCCCCGTTACGAAGACCCTCATGGAGTATACAACAACGGCGTGCCTGAGGCCTACGATCTTGTTAGCAAGCCCGATGTTGTCGAGGCTCTAAAATTTATGCAATCCAAGGGGGGGACCTTGCTTATGCACGGCTATACCCATCAGTTTGAAGATTTGATCAATCCCTACAATGGCGTTAGTGCGGAAGATTTTGAATTTTACACTGCTCACGTGGATGCCAATGATTCGGTTATCTATGACGGACCGGTACCAGGTGATTCCGAGGCGTGGGTAGCTAACCGTATCGCTCTGTCTGAAGCGGCATTTGTAGCGGCCGGGTTGGCAGTTCCGACAATCTTTGAGTTTCCCCACTATGCCGGTTCGGTGACCGACTACATGGCGGTACATGAGCGGTTTGGGATACGTTACGATCGTGGTTTGTATTTCCCGGGTAACTTAAGTCAACAACCTATCGACTACAGTCGGCTTGCTGGGCAGTTTTTCCCCTATCCTGTGAAAGATATATACGGCAGTGTGGTTATTCCAGAGAATATCGGGAATATCGAACCTGAACCATTTAACAATCATCCGGCTCGACTTCCGGAAGACCTACTTGCTGCCGGTCAAGCCAACCTTGTCGTTCGTGACGGATTTGCTAGCTTCTTCTACCATCCGTATTTGGGGCAGAGTATGCTTCTTCAAGTGGTGGATGGGCTCAAGCAACAAGGCTACACATTTGTCACTGTAGACAGCCTCAAGCCATAAGATCAAACGCCCTTATCTTTGCCTTCTTGGCGATATCACTGACACTGATTTCAGAGATAAGGGTTTAGGAGTCGATTTAAGGGAAAGTTGCGAAAAGTTTTTAGGCATAAAATTAATTAAAATTATCTGGTGAATAAATGGATAAAAAGAAAATAGCATTGATTATGGGGACACGTCCTGAAGCCATCAAAATGGCTCCCATCGTATATGCTCTTAAACAGCGATCCAGTGATATTGATACAGTGGTAATTGCAACAGCCCAGCATCGGCAGATGCTTGATCAAGTTTTATCGTTGTTTAGCATTGTTCCGGACATAGATCTTGATTTGATGAGGCCAAATCAAAATTTAAATGATTTGACTTGCAGCGTGCTGCAACTGATGCAAAAAACTCTTGAAGATGTAAAGCCGGATTTGTTGATGGTTCAAGGGGATACAACCACAGTCTTCGCAGCTTCAGTGGCAGCATTTTATCTAAAAATACCTGTTGCACATGTTGAAGCAGGATTGCGCAGTCATGATTTGTACAACCCATTTCCGGAGGAAGCGAATCGTCGATTAACTTCTGTATTGGCTCAAATTCATTTGGCACCCACTCCATTAGCAAAAGAGAAATTATTGAATGAAGGCGTCAACGAAGAAAATATTTTTGTGACGGGGAATACAGTGGTTGATGCAATGTCAACACTGCTTGACGTACCATTCTCTTTTCAAGGTTCTCCCATCGAAAATTTACCTCTGAGTCAGCACCGTGTCATTTTAGTTACATCACATAGAAGAGAGTCGCACGGAGAAGATCTAAAAAATACTTGTTTGGCGTTAAAAGAAGTCGTTCAGCGTTTTCCAGATGTCATGGTCGTTTATCCCGTTCATTTAAATCCGAATGTCAGGAAAACGGTGATGGAAATTCTGTCTGATGTTGAACGTATCGCATTGACAGAACCGGTTGATTATCTCTGTTTCTTAAATTTGATGCGAAATGCTCATCTCATTGTTACCGATTCTGGTGGTGTGCAGGAAGAGGCGCCGACCCTTAAAAAGCCGCTATTGGTATTACGAAAACTGACAGAAAGACCAGAAGCTTTTAACGCAGGGTTATCAAAAATTATCGGTACATCAATACATAAAATTGTTGATGAAATCAGTCTGCTATTAATTGATGACAAGGCATATCAGGCGATGATTGGCAGTAATCCTTTTGGTGATGGAAAAGCGTCCGAGCGAATCGCTGAATTGGTCTGCAGATGGGCAAAAAATCAAAAGCCTCTATTGCCATCTGAAAATGAGTTTAAGGGCTGAACTATAACATAATATTTATATTCGGTTTTCTATAAATATGGATAATATTCCTTATCTTTTAGTTGTCATGCAAATGTTGATGGCATTTGTATGTATTGTTTTTTTTATCAGCGGTCTTGATGATCTGTTTATTGACTTATATTTCTGGGTTAGGCGTTTTTATCGCAAATTTTTTGTGATGACAAAATATCAGCCATTAACAGAGCAGCGGATATTAGATAAGCCGGAACAGTTTATTGCCATTATGCTGCCAGCCTGGGATGAGTCGGCAGTTATTGGTCAGATGCTTAGGAATACAATTAAATCAATCAATTACACCAATTATCATATTTTTGTTGGGGTTTACCCGAATGATCCGAAAACCAGAACAGAAGTTGAGAAAGTCATGGTTGAAAGTGATCATGTTCATCTTTGCATCACTGGAGATGATGGGCCGACAAACAAAGCAGATTGCCTTAACTGGATTTGCAATGGAATCAGAAAATTTGAGCAAAAAAATAATATCGAATTCGCCTGTTATATTATGCAGGATTGTGAAGATGTAATACATCCATTATGTTACAAATTATTTAATTATCTGTTCCCAAAAGCAGATATGGTGCAACTGCCAGTATTATCATTACCCCGTAAATGGTATGAATTTACTGGTGCACACTATCAAGACGAATTTGCTCAATTGCATTACAAAGATTTACCGGTAAGAGAATCTATTACCAAGAGCATTCCAGCAGCCGGCGTTGGTGTTGCTTTTAGCCGGAAAGCTATTAGTGTTGTTGCCAATAATAATAATCAGATTTTTAGTACCAATTCTCTAACAGAGGATTATGATTTCGGATTCAAGCTCAGAGAATATAAGTTAAAACAAATGTTTGTCCGTTTGTTTGTGGATAGAACAATAACCAAGAGGTCTTTTATTACAGGGAAAAAGAAGCAAGTAAAAGTTAAGGAGTTAGTTTGTATCAAAGAATTCTTTCCAAACATTTTTTGGGCTTCGGTGCGGCAAAAATCACGGTGGGTGCTCGGTATTGGTTTGCAAGGCTGGGCAAATTTGGGATGGAAAGGGCCATTATCCATTAAATATATTTTGTACCGGGATCGAAAAGCTTTAATTACTAATTTAATTAATTTACTCGGTTATATTATTGTCTTGGTTGTTGTCTCAATCTGGATAATAATCAGTTTGGATCCAAATGCTTACCAATATCCGCCCTTGGTCGAGGAGGGAACATTTTTATGGTACCTGATTGCAATCAATGCTTTTTTTCTGGGGCTTAGAATTTTTCACCGTGGCTACTGTGTTAAACAACTTCATGGTTGGACTCAGGCTTTTCTTTCTTTTCCAAGAATGGTGTGGGGCAATGTGATTAATTTTTTTGCGACTACCAGGGCTTTGTCACAATATATGAAATATTTAAGAACCAAAAAAACAATTGGCTGGGATAAAACTGATCATGTTTATCCAGAAGATAATGCTCTGAATGTATTTAAACCGAAATTAGGAGAGTTCTTGATTAGCACAGGAATTATTACAAAAGAACAACTAGATAATGCGTTATCAACGCAAATAGAGCAACCTCGTTTATTAGGTGACATTTTAAGTGAGCTGGGTTATGTACAAAAAGTTCAGCTGGAATTGATCATAGAAAATATGTAGTCAAATTTTATTACTCGTATTTAAGAAACACGATAAAAAATAGGATTTTTGATGGCTAAGCCATAGAAATATGGGCTTAGTCTGATTTTTTAACATAAATTGTTTTTTCTTTGTGAATTGAACAATAAATAAATCATTTTTCCGATTCCGATTAAGTCAGCAAGAAAAAGAAAATTTATATGAAGCGCATACTCTTCAAAGAAGGGCATATCGTTATGAACTATGAAAGAACGGAAAAATAGGTTTGATGGTGACATCATGCACCAAAGGACCAATAGTTGACTATCTGAAATTGCTCTCAATTCAGTGATAAGTATGTTTACAAATACTTGACATTTAATCTGGGAGATTAACGCGTGGCCCGGCTTTAAAAGAATTTAATGAGCATTGTCATAAAGCGCAGCAGTTTATAATAGAAATACGGGAAGCAGGGTATATATATATTGCAATTTTTACTTGATAAAATATTAGCAGGTAAAGGTCAAAAATAAGGCTGAGAAATGGTATTGACCTGGGTGTTCAAATTAAAATTAAGGTTATTTTTTGCTGCAATAGGAAGCTTGATGTCTATACTGGTTATATTTACCAGTCATGCTGCTGATCCAGCATTAAGCCAAAATAAACAAGATTATTATTTGGATAAAATAGTCATTGAACGATCTGAGCGTTATTTGGAGCCTGTGGTACGAAAATTTCGTAGTTTTCCACATTTGGATAAAGCCTATCGTTTAATGGATGAGAATAAATATCCTGAATCCAAGATCGAGTTTCAGAAATTCTTTGAAATCGATCCATTCGATATTAAAGCAAGAATGGCTTATGTCATCATGTTATATAAAAGCAAAGAATATCAAGAGGTAATTCAACAAGCGAGCTTGGCATTAAAACAAATTGGCAATAGTGTGCCATTCCTTCTATATCGTGCTTTAGCTCATAATGCTTCCGGAAATAATGCGCAAGCGCTTAAGGATTTTAACTCAATAATCGCAAATAGCGATGTTCTGGAGGAAGATAGACTATTTGCATTAGAAATGTCATTAATTATCTTACTAGAACAAAAAGCATATCGACAATCTTTAGTTTTTTTTGATCAATACCCTGTTCAAAAAAAAGATTTTAATTATTTTATGCGCTATGCGATAGCAAGAGAAGGTTTAGGTGAATATGATTTGGCTAGGGAAATGCTTGATAAGGCTTTATTACATTCTAAAACAAAGAATGAATCTATAAAGGCCTATTTGGCATTAGGTAACATTTATCAAAAAAGCAAAAGGCCTGATTTGGCAGTTAGTGCATATCAAGCTGCATTAGCAATTGATAGAGGCAATCCTGAGATATTACGGTCACTAGCTTATATATATTACGATTTGGGTCATCTGGATAAAGCCATTGATATGATGAATGTGCTTTTGAAACAGCGGTATGATGATGATGATCAAGAATTTCTGGCTAACCTTTTTTTTGCAAACAAAAATTATTCATCCGCAGCAAGCTCATATGAAACATTACTCTTGAAACAAACACAGGAATCTGATTTATATCGTACTTATATGTTGATAGGTCATGCCTATAGTAATGCAAAACAGTATGACATGGCAGTTAACGCTTTTCAGCATGCTGCTGAAATAAAACAATCCAGTGAAGTTATGCAATCTTTGGCCAATGCATTGGAAAATAAAGGTGACATTGGCAAAGCAATTAAGGTCTATCGTGATTGGTTAAATAAAGAAAAAAGCACAGAGGCATATATTAAATTAAGTAATCTTTATATCGGTTCTGGCGATATGAATAATGCTTTACAATCATTAGAGTTAGCACTTCAATCTGGCGCATCTAAAGAACAGCAAAAAACTGTGTATCGATCTCAAGGTGAATTGCTTTATCAGCAAAAAAAATATGCACAGGCTAAAATCGCATTTCAAAAAGCAGCAAAAATTGATTCAGCTGATCTGGAATTACTGAATTCATTGGCTTTGACAAGTTTAAAAACTGGCCACTTAGAAGAAGCTTCAGACACTTTGAAGAAAAGTCTGAAAATAAGGGAATCGATTAATACCTTGTTTATGTTAGCTGAAGTTGAAAAAAGTCTAGGAAACTGGGAGAGGTCAGTTGAAATATATCGTCATTTAATTCAACTTAATGGATTAAATTCAAAGCAAAAAAGCAATGCGTTAACAAATCTGGGGCTGTTGTATCTCGACCAAGGGCAAGAGCAGCCGGCACTTGATTATCTAAGAGCAGCAGCTTCTATGGATGAGCAAAACTGGGTGATCAACCGAATCCTAGGTAACGCGTATGCCAGTTTTGATCGGTGGAATGATGCGCTTGTACAGTATCGGTCTGCATTATCAAAACAAAACAATTTGGAAAATTTGTTGAACTTTGCCCAAGCCAACGGCAAGCTGAATAAAATCGACATTGCTGCTTATTATTATCAACAAGCGATGGAGCAAGCGGATAAAGATGGCGTTAACTCCGAGGAGAAAAAGACAGTTCTTGATAAATTTGGCTATTTTTTAGTGAATCAAAGGGAATATAAACAGGCCGCAGATAAATGGCGGCAATCTTTGCAAATCAAAGACGATCCGATTATCAGAGTGAGGCTGGCTATGCTGCTTAGTTCTGAATTTGATGATGATCAATCTTTAAGCCAATTAGAGTCAATTGATAGAAATAGCTTATCTGTAGAGCTGAATGCTGAACGATATGATTTTATTGCTCAACAGTATGCAAAAAGAAAACAGTTTTCGAACGCAATTAGTGCTCAGATAAAAGCGCTTGATTTTATAAAAACAGCAGAGCGGCACTATATGTTGGGAAATTATTTTCAGTCTAATGAGCAGAATAAAGAAGCTCTTGAACAGTTTAAGCTTGCTGTTGATAGAGATCCAGATAATAAAATTTTTGTAGCTGCATTAGGCTATGCTTATTCGAATAATGATCAACCTGATCAGAGTATACAGATACTTGAGAATGTCGTAGAGAAAGATCCTGAAAACCTTGGGTTGCATAAAGATCTTGCTTACCTTAGTCTGAGAAATTCAGATAATAAAGCAAGTAAGTACTGGTTTAAACAAGCCATTGATTTGAGGGTTGCGCAATTAGGCAGTAATCAGCTTGATGTAATTAATAAGGATAATGAACTTGCCAATTTAAGAAGAGAAGTGAGGGAGTTAGATGATAATTTTAATTTCACTGCTTATTTTGGCTATAGACAAAACAATAATACCGTAAACCCAACTGGAGCTCCGGGGATTCTTGGTGGTGTTATTCCTTCCCAAGGTGGTGTTGAACTGAATTATCGACCGCCTATTATCGGATTGCGTGATGGGCGAACCTTCACATTGTTTTCGCGTATGCTCTGGTCTATGGAGCCTGATTCATTCAAGGTCGATTCAGAAACATTTCAGTCTACTGTTGGAATCAGATATAAACCTTTTAAAACACACAATTTTAATTTAAGTGCAGAAAAACTAATCAAGATTGGAGATAGTTCCCAGAATAACTGGTTGATTAGAGGAATGTATGGATGGACAAATGGATTTGACATCAATTTCGGGAAACAATACTGGAATTACACAACTTTATTTGGCGATCTAGGTTATTTTGTTGAATCTCCTGCTATATTGAGTTTCTTCGGTGAGGCCCGTCAAGGAATCAGTTATAACTTATGGAACAACATAGTTATAACACCGCACGCAGTGATTGATGGTCGAATTCAGACAAAAGATGAGAGTAACCTGTCCTATTTAGAAGCTGGCGGTGGATTATCGTTGAAATATTACTTTAATCAAACTAGGTACTCAGCTCCTAGATCTTATATTGAATTTTTATTTCAGTATAAAGCTGGTATTGTAAATATTGAAAGTGGTTTTAATGCAATTGGGATTTTCAGATATTGAGTCGTATATCCAGGAATTATAGCGTGAGACGTTTTTACTGGGTGTGGATATGTTGTTTGATGATAATAATGATTGTTCTCAGTCAGTCGATTTTTTTAAAAGAACCAGAACGAATTTATCCAATTCAAGGGACGTTTATTCAGCTTCTTGAAAACTCACATGGACAATGGGATGAAAATGATTGGTTGATTTTCTTCTCGTATCTTAAAAAACTAAAGATATCTGATTTGTACTTGCAATGGACAGTTGCAGATACACGCGCTTTTTTTTCCAGTAGTTCGTTTCAGTCTGTTAAGTTTCCTCCATTAGAAATCATTTTAAAATTGGCCGAGCAGTTTGATATAAAAATTAATATCGGTTTAGTTTACGATTACGAGTATTGGAATCAGATTACTAAAAATTCACATCAAGTGAAGATCTATTTGGACGAATTGCTGAGTCGTTCTATATTTGCTGCTGAGCAAATAACCCCAATCGCCATAAACTATAAATCATTTAATGGATGGTATATTACTGAAGAAGTGGATGATATAAACTGGAAATTAATTGACAAAAGAGAGCTTCTATTTTCTTATTTAGGACAATTAAGTAGCGCGTTAGAGAAGTTGACACCTGGCTATCAAATTGCAATTTCAGGATTTTGTAACGGGCAAATCGAGATTACAGAATTTAATAAATTTTGGAATCAATTGTTTAAGCGAACAAGAATTAATTTGGCCTTGTTTCAGGACGGAATCGGGACGAATAAATTGACTTTCTCCAAGTTACCTGATTATCTTGCAGCTTTTAAGCAGTCTGCAATTGATAATCAGAGGGAAATAGGCGTTATTGTTGAAATTTTTCGTCAAACGGATGGTTATCCAATCAATAAAAAACCATTTCAAGCGGTTCCTGCTGATTTGTTCAGAATCAACCGGCAGCGGCAACTAGCAAGCAGGTTTTCGCAGAATATAATTGCTTTTAGTATCCCAACTTACATGATGCCGATAGCTGGTAATTCTGGAGAAGCTCTCTATAACAGGTATTTGGCTGATATTGAAGAGAAAACCAATTCCAATTCAAGACTGGAGCGGTTAAGATAAATCACTCATCTTTTCGTTTCAGGTTTAATCTAGGGCCTCTTCTAAGACTCATAAACCTGGGTTCCTCTCGGTTGAGTGGGTGGAGTGTGCGGTTTTACAGCTGCAGGGCAAGGCGCAACGATATGGTAATACTTAGGGCTTGCTCAGAAAGTATAAGCAATTGTTTCTACACTTAAATGTCGTAAAAATTAATATTTAAGTGTCAGGTTTTTGAATAAATTATGCCGAAATCCTTGCATTTGATTTGAACGCAAGCTCACTTATATTTGATCAATTTTTATTAAATTGCATATTATTGCGGATAATATGCTTTATGAGACAATTAGTTATGAATTATAAATTTTGAACGATTATGAGAAATACTTTTTGAGTAGATTCTACTTAGTCGGCCCTACAAAATTCACCCGGCTGCTAATATAGTTTTAGCATGCCGAGTATTCGCATCAACAGTTATAAGTTCGCTCCTTATAGGATTGACCAGCTGAATCAATAAAAGGCGCAAAAAAAGCCACCTTCAGTCCCAGGCGAACCATTGCTCGCAACAGCCAGCGCAGGATATAACCCGCTGCGCACAGTACTGCATGGAGCGCATCGCCCAGTTTGCCCTGTAACCAGCAACGATCCATCTGATGATCTGATTTTAGGTGTCCGATTGCTGGCTCCACAGCTTGACTGAAGTGGTACCCAAAAACTGGACAGGTTGTTAAGCTCTGGCAAAACAGAAAAGGAGTGAAATAACCATGAGCAAGAAGCGCGCGCAATATTCCAGTGAATTCAAAGCGAAAGTTGCATTGGCAGCC
>NZ_JAGFJM010000012.1 GCF_024102715.1 Nitrosomonas communis | reverse complement strand
TAGAGGGGAAAGATGCTTTCGGGCGAAATTCCGGAATGGCAATCGTACAAGCACCGCGCATTCTTCCGCGCATCATACGGTTGCCTCAGGAAGTCAGCTCTGAAGAATATAATTTTATATTTCTATCCTCGATTCTGCATGCGCATGTAGGCGAGCTATTCGCGGGCATGCAGGCGATGGGCTGCTTCCAGTTTCGTGTTACCCGCAATAGTGATCTGTTCGTGGATGAAGAAGAAATCAAAGATTTGCGTCTTGCCTTGCAGGGTGAATTACCTCAGCGCCATCTCGGGAACGCGGTGCGACTCGAAGTGGCAGATAATTGTCCACCCCATATTTCTGAATTTCTTCTCGGCCAGTTTGGCCTTACTCAGGATGATTTGTATCAGGTCAATGGACCTGTCAATCTGGTGCGCCTCATGCAAGTGCCAGGACAAATCGATCGTCCGGAGCTGAAATTTCCGCTATTCATTCCAGGGTTACCGTTTTCTACTCAGAAAAAGAAAATCTCAGATATTTTTCAGATGATTCGCAAAAATGATATTTTATTGCATCATCCGTATCAATCATTTCAACCTGTCATACAATTTATTCAGCAAGCTTCAACGGATCCGGATGTCGTCGCTGTCAAACAAACAGTATATCGAACAGGTTCGGATTCTACCGTCATGGAGGCGCTGATTGCTGCCGCCAGTCGAGGAAAAGAAGTCACGGTAGTCGTCGAGCTGCTTGCCCGCTTCGACGAAGAAGCCAATATTAATTGGGCTGGCCGCCTTGAGGAAGTGGGTGCTCATGTTGTTTATGGCGTTGTAGGTCACAAAACTCATTCCAAAATGGCGATGGTGGTGCGGCGGGAGGAAGGCAAGCTTCGCCGCTATGCACATCTCAGTACCGGTAACTATCATCCTGGCACTGCCCGGCTCTATACTGATTTCGGTTTACTTACCTGTCATGAAGAAATCTGCGCTGATGTCAGTGAAGTTTTCTTGCAACTGACCAGTCTTGGTAAGGCCAGCAAATTGAAACACCTTTGGCAATCCCCTTTTAGCCTTCATAGTCAGATACTCAATGCGATTAACAACGAAATGGAAAATGCCAAGGCAGGTAAGCCAGCCGGGATCATTGCCAAAATGAATGCACTATTGGAACCTCATATCATTCAGGCATTGTATGCGGCTTCTCAAGCCGGCGTGAAAATCCAACTCATCGTCCGGGGCGCATGTGCTTTGCGGCCAGGCGTGCCAGGTTTGTCAGATCACATTAAAGTACGTTCGATCATCGGGCGTTTTCTTGAGCACACGCGCATTTTTTATTTCTGTAATAACAATCATCACAATGTTTATTTATCCAGTGCTGACTGGATGGATCGTAATTTCTTTCGCCGCATTGAAATTTGTTTTCCTGTGCTCGATCCTCGCCTGAAGAAGCGTGTTATCGCCGAAGGTTTAAAACCTTATCTTAGGGATAACATTCAAGCCTGGGAAATGGATGTCAATGGTCATTATAAATGTAAATCCGTTCGCCCCAGCAGGCGTTTCAGCGCTCAAGAAGCATTGCTTACAAAACTAGCGGCAGCAACACAAAGCTAAATTAACCGGTTTGCAACAATGCCTAAAGAAATCGAACTCAAGTTATCGCTCCCTGCTAACCGCATTAAACAATTGCTGCATTTACCGTTGCTGGATGATTTGAGCATTTCGGCATTCACCAAGCAAAAACTTCATACCATTTACTACGACACACCCGATCTGGCTCTAAAACAGCAGCATTGCGCACTTCGCCTGCGCCGGGCCGGCAAACAGTGGCTACAAACCATTAAGACAGAAGGCAGCGCTGCATCCGGATTACATGAACGCGATGAATGGGAAGTGCCTGTTGCTAACAACCAGCTTGATTTCACGCAATTAAGTGATCCCACTATGATCAAGATATTTAGTAATGCTGAGCTCAGCAAGCAACTGCAACCGATATTCATGACAGAATTTACGCGCCATACGCGTATGCTGCAATTGCGTGAGGGAAGTCAAATCGAGTTCTGTCTTGATCATGGCAAAATCAGCGCAAATCATGCTGAGGAGCGACTTGCTGAAATCGAGCTTGAATTGAAATCAGGTAAAGCTGTCGAGCTTTTCCATTTTGCCCTTACCCTGGTGCAAACACTTCCATGGCCACTTAGACTGGAAAACATGAGTAAAGCTGAGCGCGGCTATATGCTTTATACAGGTTATAAGGTTCCTCCCGTGAAGGCATTGCCTGTTGTACTCCGGGCAGATATGGATTTAATTGCGGCATTTACCCCGATTGCACAGAATTGCCTTGATCAATTGACGCGGAATGAATATGGCGTATTGTCAGGTGGCGACATCGAGTATCTCCATCAGATGCGTGTTGCACTGCGCCGGCTGCACGCAGTATTTGATGTTTTTTCCACCGTTATCTCAAGTACATCTATTGTACACGAGCTTAAGTGGTTAACTCGCCAATTGAACCCGGCGCGCGACTGGGATGTTTTTATCATTGAGCAGCTTCCCTGGATTCAGGATATCTTCCCGAAACATGCAGGTATTTCAGCGCTCACAAAAATGAGCGCCATATTCTGCAAAAGACATCACAAAATTGCATGCACCAGCATCAAATCAAAGCGTTACACAGAATTGATTCTGAATCTGAATTTATGGCTTGATGAGGTGTGCAAATATCCAATCCAACCCCGTCATACGAAAAATACCGCTAGCACGGTATTGAGCACATTCACGAGCACCACGCTGACCAATCAGCATCAGCACATCCTTAAAACCAGCAAAGAAATTGAAAAACTTGATGCCACATCGCTTCATGCATTGCGTATCAGTATCAAGAAACAACGCTATGTTACTGAATTTTTCCACTCTCTCTATTCACAGGAAGAAGTTAAGAGATACCTGCACACATTGTCTGTCCTACAGGATATTCTTGGCGCCATCAACGACTGCACTAATATTACCAAACTTCTTGCAGAAATCCCCGCCACGAAGACAAAAACATTAATGTTACGGGAGGCCATTGGAATCATTTTGGGATGGAATAGTCAACGCTCAGAACAAAAGAAAACAGAGCTAAAATGTGCTTTGTTAGCATTCTACGATACGCCCCTTTTCTGGAAAGCGTATTGAAATACTGCACACCCAGGCTTTCCGTTGCTCTTATATAAATAAGAGATTGTAAGAAATTGCAAAAAGAGCAAAAAATAAGGCTGCTGAATTTTCTGGGGATAAGCCATCATTTCCAGCAGCCGCTTTCCTTCTGTTACATACTTAAATGCATTAAGTCACAATAGCTTTCAGCTCGCCTTTAGCGTATTTGTTAGCCATTTCTTCTAGTGAGATGGGTTTGATTTTGCTTGCTTGTCCTGCACTACCAAATGCTTCGAAACGTGCCTTGCAAATTTCTTTAGCAGCAGCGGTCGCATCCTTCAAGAATTTTCTTGGATCAAATTCACTTTTGTTCTTAGCCAAGTGCCGACGAATTGCACCGGTCATCGCTAATCGAATATCTGTATCGATATTAACTTTGCGCACACCGTTCTTGATACCTTCCTGAATTTCCTCTACAGGCACGCCATACGTTTCTTTCATTTCGCCACCATATTCGCGAATGATCTCAAGCCATTCTTGCGGGACAGAACTTGAGCCATGCATGACGAGATGGGTATTAGGGATTCGTTTATGGATCTCTTTGATACGTTCAATCGCCAAAATATCGCCAGTTGGCTTTCGTGTAAATTTGTACGCGCCATGTGATGTGCCGATGGCAATGGCAAGCGCATCCACACCGGTTTTCTTCACAAAATCGGCTGCCTGTTCAGGATCGGTCAGCAATTGATCATGAGATAATACGCCTTCTGCGCCATGACCATCCTCTGCTTCTCCCATACCGGATTCCAACGATCCAAGACAACCTAATTCGCCTTCAACAGAAACACCCACTGCATGCGCCATGGCAACAACTTTAGCTGTCACATTAACATTATATTCATAAGATGATGGTGTTTTGGCATCCTCTTCAAGCGAGCCATCCATCATCACGCTGGAAAAACCGCTACGAATTGCATTCACGCATACTGCTGGTGAAGCACCATGGTCTTGATGCATCACGATAGGAATATGTGGATAGGCTTCTACTGCAGCTGCAATCAGATGACGCAAAAAAGGTTCTCCAGCATATTTACGTGCGCCTGCTGATCCTTGCATGATTACTGGGCTATTGCATTCATCAGCTGCCTGCATAATGGCATGAATTTGCTCGAGATTGTTCACATTAAACGCAGGCAATCCATATCCATTTTCTGCAGCATGATCCAAGAGTTGTCGCAATGATACAAGTGCCATTTAGGTCTCCTTCATTTTAAGTTTTGTATCAGATTTATCATAAAAATTGGAATTGATAATTCGAATTAGAATCTAATTAAACGGAATTCCTGATTAGTAAATTTAAGCTATCTTAAGTATGAGATATTAGGAATGTACTGAAGCTATTTCAGCGCCTTCTATATTTAGCGGTTTTCTGTTATCGCCGACGCGAACAATTTTCATGGTATTTGTTCCACCTGCCTTGCCAACAGGCTCCCCTATTGTCATCACAATCAAATCGCCATCGCGCACTGCTCCACGCTTGAACAACTCATCTTCTGCCAAATCCAGAATAATTTCCGGATCAAATAGGCCTTGGCCAAATTCTATCGGATAAACCCCCCGAAACAACGTCATTTTGCCAAGCGTATCCTCTAGCGGACTTAATGCAAATATCGGTACCTTTGAACTTCTCCGTGACATTAACAAAGCCGTTACGCCACTCTGCGTCAATGCGGCAATAGCGCGAATTTTAAGACCACTGGCAGTATACATGGTCGCACGGGCAATTGCTTCTTCTATACTAACGGGCTGATTCTCCGGCGTACGCCGCAGGCTCTGGTTTACTGTGTACTCTTTTTCAGCTTCAAGACAGACCCTCGCCATCGCTTCTACTGACTCAATGGGATATTGCCCCGTAGCAGACTCGGCAGACAACATAACAGCGTCCGTTCCATCCAGCACTGCGTTAGCCACATCCGACACTTCCGCGCGGGTTGGAATTGGGTTGATGATCATTGATTCCATCATCTGGGTCGCTGTCACAACGAGCTTATTTTTAGTGCGAGCAGAACGTATCATGCGCTTCTGCAAGGCTGGCACTGCAGCGTCCCCCACTTCAACGGCGAGATCACCGCGCGCAACCATAATGGCATCTGATGCGTCTAAAATATCATCTAATGCGAGAATGGCTTCAGAACGTTCAATCTTTGCCATGATCAGGCTATTACCGCCAGCCTCCTGCATCAAGGAACGTGCCTGACGGATATCTTCACCTGTGCGAGGAAAAGATACCGCTAAATAATCCGCTTTCAATGCCGCTGCAGTCTTAATATCTTGTATATCTTTATTCGTCAGTGCAGGCGCACTCAGTCCGCCACCTTTCCGATTAATACCTTTATTATTTGACAGCACACCGCCCTGCTTGACCTGGCAATATATTTCGCTTCCAATCACCTTGGTAACATCCAGCACAATACGACCATCATCTAATAACAATGTCGCGCCAACTTCTACATCGTTGGGTAACTCTTTGTAATCAAGACCTACTCTTTCCTCGTTACCTAATTCACACTCGGCATCAAGTATGAATTCATCTCCTACTTTAAGCCAGATTTTCCCATGATCAAATTTTCCAATACGGATTTTAGGTCCTTGCAAATCAGCTAATATCCCGACTGTACAACCAGTAGCGCGTGCCAGTGAGCGAGTAAGATCAGCATATGCTATATGTTCTTCGCGGGTGCCATGGGAGAAATTTATCCGCACAACATTAACACCAGCCAGGATCATATGCCGCAATATGGTCGGATCACTACAACCAGGTCCCAGTGTAGCAACAATTTTTGTTCTTCTAATCATTCTTGCAAAGAATTCTCGGATTAGTTCTTAGCGTGCACGCAATTCGAGAATTTCAACTGCTGGGAGCTTCTTCCCTTCTAGGAATTCAAGAAAAGCCCCGCCTGCTGTCGATATATACGAGACTTTGTCGTATATACCGTATTTCTGGATTGCAGCAATGGTATCGCCACCTCCGGCCAAGGTAAACGCTTTAGTGTCAGCAATCGCTTTGGCAATGGTATGCGTGCCCGCACCAAACTGATCAAACTCAAATACACCCACAGGTCCATTCCATACCACTGTCCCAGCCTTCATGATAATGTCGGCCAGTTCCTGAGCACTTTTTGGTCCAATATCGAAAATCATGTCATCATTCGATACAGTATCTGCATCTTTTATCACCGCTGGTTCATTCGCATCGAATTTCTTGCCAATTACAACATCCACGGCAATTGGAATCGTTGCGTTACGCTGTTTCATTTTATCCATTAACATCTTTGCAGTCGGCACTAAATCATCTTCACACAAAGATTTACCAATATTCTTTCCTGCAGCTTTCAAGAAAGTATTAGCAATTCCGCCACCAACCACTAATTGATCTACTTTCTCAGAGAGGGATTCAAGTACGGTCAGCTTGGTTGATACTTTTGAGCCTCCCACAATGGCAACCATAGGCCGCGCTGGATTGAGTAACGCTTTAGTCAGCGCATCTAATTCTTCTGTCAGCAGTATACCTGCGCATGCTATCGGAGCATATTTTGCGATTCCATGCGTTGATGCTTCAGCCCGATGTGCCGTACCGAATGCATCCATCACAAATATGTCACATAACTTGGCGTAGCTCTGTGCAGTTGCATCATCGTTTTTTTTCTCGCCTTTGTTAAATCGGCAATTTTCCAGAACGACCAACTCACCCTGTGCAACTTCGACTGCATCGTTTATCCAATCTCTGATTAAGCGCACTGGCTTACCCAAGCGTTCTGCAATATTGTCGGCCACGGGTTTAAGTGAATTCTCCTCACTCCATACCCCTTCTTCAGGTCGACCTAAGTGAGAAGTTACCATGACTCTTGCGCCACGCTCCAAGCAATATTTAATAGTGGCCATAGATGCTGTAATGCGCGCATCCGATGTAACTTTGCCATCTTTAATAGGCACATTCAGATCAGCACGAATAAAGACACGCTTGTCTTTCAGATCAAGATCAGTGAGTTTGATAACAGACACATTAACTCCAATATAGACACTAATATTAATAAGAATAGTTTGCAGTCTTGTTGACTGCAAACTAGCTCAAAAGGATAAACTTATATCTACTATGATACAGGCATTAGATAACCCCGGATAAACTCATAATCACCCTTTATTAATATAGTCGATTATGACGTTTAAACCTTCAAGCCATTTATCCGGAGTAAATCTGATGCTTACTTTGATTCTTTGTGGATTTATTTGCCAGCAATAACGCGAACCATTTCTAATACTTTACAGGAATATCCCCATTCATTATCGTACCAGGCAACGACCTTAACAAAGTTTTTGTCTAATGATATGCCTGCCTCCGCATCAAAAACAGAAGTACAGACCTCACCCCGGAAGTCAGTAGATACGACTTTGTCGGCAGTATAGCCAAGCACACCTTTCAATGGCCCTTCCGATGCAGATTTCATGACATTACAGATTTCGTCGTAAGTGGCATCCTTATTTAATTCCACGGTAAGATCCACTACCGAAACATCAGAAGTTGGTACTCTAAAGGCCATACCGGTAAGTTTCTTGTTCAACTCAGGAATAACTACACCGACTGCTTTCGCTGCCCCGGTAGAAGAAGGAATAATATTCTCAAGAATTCCTCGACCACCTCGCCAATCCTTATTAGAAGGACCATCCACAGTTTTTTGAGTAGCAGTTGCAGCATGCACAGTGGTCATTAAGCCGCGTTTAATTCCCCACGTATCATTCAATACTTTTGCGATTGGCGCAAGACAGTTAGTAGTACAGGAAGCATTAGAGACGATAGCTTGCCCATTATAGGACTGATCATTCACACCATATACAAACATTGGTGTATCGTCTTTGGATGGCGCAGTCATAATAACTTTCTTGGCGCCTGCTGCAAGGTGCTTTTCGCAAGTTTCTTTAGTGAGGAAAAGTCCTGTTGCTTCCACTACTACGTCAACACCGGCCTCATTCCATTTTAGCTCGGCAGGATCCTTAATCGCAGTTAGACGTATCCGCTTACCATTCACTACTAAAGTATTGCCATCTACTGAGACACTTCCATTAAAACGACCATGCACAGAATCATGCGTTAGCATATAAGCCAAGTAGTCGGGTTCAAGCAGATCGTTGATTGCAACCACATCGATGTCGCTGAATTTTTCAACTGAGGCGCGAAATACCATCCGCCCAATACGACCAAACCCATTGATTCCTACTTTAATTGTCATTACATAAACTCCTTAAACAAAAAAAAACTGTTACTAAACATGCCTATTTTGTCTGTACAGATAACACGTTTTATATAATTCTCTTCACAGCATCTACGACGTTCTCAACCGTGAAACCAAAGTATTTAAACAACTCCTCGGCTGGAGCTGACTCACCGAAAGTATCAATACCTATGATTTCCCCTTCAAGTCCGACATATTTATACCAGTAATCTGTCACACCCGCCTCTATTGCGATACGCTTAATACCTTTTGGTAACACACTTTCCTGATAGGCCTGGTCTTGGCGATCGTACACATTAGCACATGGCATGGAGACTACTCGCACATGGATGCCTGCATCAGACAATGCTTTCTGGGCGGCCATGGCCAGTGCCACTTCTGATCCAGTGGCGATAATGACTGCTTGCGATTTTCCATCAGCGGCTTCTGATAAGACATATGCGCCTTTATCAATCAGCTTAATCGTTGCTTCATCTCTTTTCTGGAAAGGTAAATTTTGACGGCTAAAAATGAGTGTCGTCGGCCCATTCTTGCGCTCAATAGCACGTGCCCAAGCTACGGTTGATTCGACCGTATCACATGGCCGCCACACATCCATATTCGGTATCAGGCGTAACGTTGCTGTTTGTTCAATCGGTTGATGGGTTGGACCATCCTCACCTAAACCAATCGAATCATGGGTAAACACGAAGATGTTACGGATCTTCATTAAAGCCGCCATGCGCAAGGCATTGCGTGCATACTCTGAGAACATCAGGAATGTCCCCCCATAAGGAATGATGCCGCCATGCAGTGACAAGCCATTCATCATGGCGCTCATACCAAATTCACGCACACCATAGTAAATATAATTTCCGCCCGATTCTGCAGCCACACCACGTGAACCAGACCACAGTGTCAGATTAGAGCCAGCCAAGTCAGCTGACCCGCCTACCAGTTCAGGCAGGACTGGCGCCAATCCCTCAATCGCGTTTTGCGATGCTTTGCGAGTTGCAATGGTCTCTCCCTTGGCATTAACCCGATTAATAACCCCATTAACATGTTCAGACCAGTTAGCTGGTAATTCCCCAGCCATACGACGTATAAACTCGGCTGCTTCTGCAGGATATTTCTTCTCATATTCTGCAAACTTATGACTCCACTCATTCTCTAGTTTCTGACCTTTTGTACGTCCATCCCATGCATCGTAGACTTCCTGCGGAATCTCAAAGGGAAGGTAATGCCATCCAATATGTGGGCGTGTAGCTGCAATCTCTTCGTCTCCCAGTGCCGCACCATGAACTGCATGGGTATTAGCTTTGTTGGGCGATCCCATTCCAATAACCGTCTTACAGCAGATCATAGAAGGTTTGTTTGGATTCTTTTTAGCAGCTTCGATTGCGGCTTCGATCGCCTCTGGATCATGACCATTTACATTAGGCACTACATGCCAGCCATAAGCCTCAAAGCGTTTTGGTGTATCGTCAGTAAACCAACCTTCCACATGTCCATCGATTGAAATGCCGTTATCGTCATAAAAACAAATAAGTTTACCTAGCTCTAACGTACCTGCCAGAGAACATGCTTCATGTGAAATACCCTCCATCAAGCAACCATCACCAAGAAACACATAAGTATAGTGATTGACGATGTCAAAACCAGGGCGATTGAATTCATCCGCGAGAATTTTTTCTGCCAATGCCATACCTACCGCATTAGTAATTCCCTGCCCCAGAGGACCTGTCGTTGTTTCTACTCCTGGGGTATAGCCATACTCCGGATGTCCAGGCGTTTTGGAATGAAGTTGACGAAAATTTTTGATATCGTCAATTGATACATCATAACCAGTCAAATGCAATAGCGCATAAAGCAGCATAGAACCATGCCCATTGGATAAAACAAAGCGGTCACGGTCAACCCATTTGGGGTTATTAGGATTATGACGCAAATGATGAATCCAAAGTACTTCCGCAATTTCTGCCATACCCATAGGCATACCAGGATGTCCAGATTTAGCTTTTTCTACTGCATCCATAGCCAAGGCGCGAATAGCACTCGTCAAATTCTTGAATACTGGCGCGTTAAAATCCTCAAATGCTCCCATTTTTACTACTCCATAAAAAATTCAAAATCAGAATACCCATCTTCCGCGCCACATGACAACAAAAGTTGGCAAAAACCGCTATTATTACCTAAGACGAAGTGCTCTACAATATTGATTTACCGATACACTCACTCATATTTTTATTGACATCAATTAATCAATTGTTCTGACTACGTAACTTAATGCCCAGGGTTTTTATTTTGCGATAAAGATGAGTACGTTCTAATCCTGCACGCTCGGCAACGCGGGTCATGTTGCCACCTTCTTGGTCAATCAGCTTTTCAAAATAATTTTTTTCAAATAAATCTCTGGCCTCACGCAGTGATACATTCAAGGGAATATCCGGAGCAACTGTCATTGCTGCCGGTAAAGGAGGTGTTAATGCTTGCTGAACGACGTCAGCCGAAATCTCATTACCCGTACAAGTTAAAGCTAACGAATGCACCACGCTTGTTAATTGAGTCAAATTACCAGGCCAGTCATAATTGCGTAACGTATTCAATGCCGCTGTACTAAAATGAATAAACGGCGCTTTACCCGATTCTATATAACTTGAGAGTATTTGATTGGCTAATTCTGGAATATCTTCACGATGCATTCTCAGTGCTGGCAAGCTGATACAAAGATTACTCAAAATTTCATATAACTTAAGATTAAAATTACCCTGCGCCGCTAACTCAGCTAATGACTGAGTTGTGGCACACACTAGACGCACATTAAATTTTTCTAATTTACTCAGCAGCAGGAGCAGCCCTTTTTGCTCCAGTTTATTGAGTTCGCTAATTTCTCTAAGAAACAATAGGCCATCTTTTGCCTGTTCGAGCAAATTGACTGGATTTTCCGCAAGAAATGAAAATGATTCCGGCTCAATCCAAGGTGTATTGATACGATGCAAGAAATGAGCACAGTGCTCTATTCCTACCCCAGGCTCACCCATAAGCAGCACAGGTACTTTCAAATTAGCGACCTGCTCGAGTTTCTTTTTTAATTCTGTAATTAAAGCCCCTCGACCCAGACTCACCAGGGAAAAAGTCGGAATCGGCTTACTTTGGCCGCCACGCAAAGCTTGCCCAACAGTACTCAGTAACTTTTGTAATGGTATGGGTTTTTCCAGATAACCCACAGCGCCAATGCGTGTTGCTTCCACTGCAGTATCAATGGTGCCATGTCCGGACATCATTACTACTGGCATGGTAAGTAATCCACTATTGGCCCAATCTTTGAGTAGCGTGATGCCATCTGTATCAGGCATCCAGATATCCAAAAGTACCAAATCGGGGCGAGACTGGTTACGCCAGTTGCGGGCCTGTTCTGCGTTTTCTGCCAGAACTACCCGATATCCCTCATCATTTAAGATTTCGGATAAAAGCTCGCGGATGCCAACCTCATCATCAACAACAAGAATCGTATTGTTGGCCATTATATTGTAATTTACCTCTCAGGACTGGAATGCAACTAACTACTTGTGTAATATGATTAAATCAACAACTCACACACTTCCACTTCTTCATATGGCTATATTACTTGATGAGGAATCGATATGGTGTGATCCGATAATAATCTTGGTAAAACAATGGTAATCTTGGCTCCATGCGGTCGGATATTTCCTATCTGGATTGTACCATTATGTTCATTAATAATTTTCTTGACGATCGGCAGGCCGAGACCTGTTCCTTTTACCTTGGTCGTTACATAGGGCTCAAATACTTGCGCCTTAATTTGCTCAGCAAATCCTTTACCATTATCACTCACGCTGAACTGAATACCATTTGAGAGTGTTTCGGTATGCACTGTAATCGTAGGATCTACCGCATCGACTAAGGCATCCTGGGCGTTTTGCAACAGATTATGAATAACTTGCCGTAATCTCGCGGGATCTCCTCTTATTAACGAAGGATCAGCAGTCAACTCCAAGTTGATTCTGATGTTATGCCCCCCCTCTGATTGAGGGTTTGCAGTTTCATATAATGCAAGCACCTCACGAATCAATCTGTTAAAGTCTAGCTGGTAAAACTCCAATTCAGGAATACGTGCATATTCACTGAATTCATTGACCATTTTCTTAAGTGCTTCGACTTGATTGACGATCGTCTCAGTAGAACGTTGTAGAATTTTTGCATCCTGACCGCTTAATTTTTCCATCAATTTATGTTGCATACGTTCTGCAGAAAGTTGAATAGGCGTCAAAGGATTCTTAATTTCATGAGCAAGCCGGCGGGCAACCTCGCCCCATGCAACTGTACGCTGAACTTGCAATAAGCTAGTAATATCATCAAATACAACGACACCTCCTCCCGTTATCTGGGGCAAGTGTGATCCCCGAAGAAGCAGAACCTGATCTTTATTCTCACTAAAATGCAATACTTGACGTTGCCATTCTCCCATTTCTGCCGAATTGAATCCATTTCGTATTTCCTTTGCCAGCGTTTGTAATTTCGATTCCTTTTTTGCGCATTCTTCAATTGTTAACCCTACCAGATTAGTCAATGGAATCTGCAAAATTTGCTCAGCACTGTGATTGACCGTACTCATCAGTAAATTTTCATCGAATACCATGACGCCGGAAGAAAGATTGGCCAATATACTTTCAAGATAGGCTCGGGCGTTTTCTATCTCCTGCTGATTCCGTTCTGCTGTAGCGCGCGCCACTTCAAGCTGCTCGGTCATGAGATTGAAAGATTCTGTCAGTATTCCGAGCTCATCGTTACTTTGCACGCGATGACGCCTACTAAAATCACCCTGCGCTACAGCTCTCGTCCCCTCGGCCAGCATACCCAAAGGTGCGCTTAATTTTTCACTGATAAGAAAAGCGGCGGCGAGTGCAGAAAAAAGTGCTAAAAACAATGCCAATGTTAATGTGACGCTATAAAGTCGAGTCAGTCCTTGGCGGGATAACGTTAATTCCTGGTAATCGCGATACCCCGTCTGGACAATTTCGGCATTCTCCGCCAGCAGACCAGGTACTTGCTGCAAAACTTGCAGCACCCGAATATCATCATCAAGATTTAATACATTGACAGGAACTAGCACGCGCAAATACAGCCCTTTCCCAGGAATAGATTCCACGGCACTGTAGCTTTTCTGCATCCGGATATGCCGCATAGCAGCAGCGTTGGGTATTTCTGGAAACAGCGCCATATCGTCTATGCTGGAAAAAGCAATCGCCTTGCCATCTTGATTAAACAATGTTGCTTCCTGTATCTGTGACTGAACCAATAACTGATTCAATGCAGATAATGGCATTGCGGATGATTCAGACAATGTCAATGCGGTCGCCTTGGCCTTTTTCTCGAGTTCTTCGAGTAAATTGTCAAGCATGGTTTGCCCTAAATTAAGTCCTCCCTCTAATGCCTGCTCAACTTTCACGTCAAACCAGGATTCGATACTTTTTCCCAGAAACTGCACCGAAATACCATACACTAATGCCCCTGGAAGAATGGCCATCAGTGAAAAAATTATCAATAGGCGCAGTGCCAGCCTAGAACCAAAAACACGTGTTTTTAGCCTCCTGTTCAGCCGCCATAGCAAGAACCCCACCACCACCAGCAAGACCAATACAAAAATCACATTAAAGCCAATTAGCCAGCGGTAAAGACGTTCAAGAAACTCGGTGTTAGCACCTGCTGTTGCCAACAAAAACAACATGACAACACTAAGACCCGTAACGATGGTGATGAGGTACTTCATGGATTCTTTTTATGGGAGATTCTGAGGGAACACAGGCAATTTAATATGCCATTCTTTTTTTTCTGAGCTCAAATTCCAGTCATCTGAACTAAACCATTCTAGCTGAAATGGTTTGGCCAATCGGGAAATATCAAGCCATACTTGCAAAGTAGCAGCATATTCCTTACCCGGCTTGAGCGGGACGCTTATTTCAATAGGCATATTATGCTGTCTCCCCAGAACCTGTAGCGCTTCTTGCAATGTATCAAAGCCTTGTGACATCATCCGGCGGCCACTCAAGCGATATTGCCGGGTAAGCGCATGATAGCTTAGCCCTATACGTTGTTTACTGCGAGCTACTTCCTCATCCAGCCAATACCAACGGCTATCTATCAAAGTAAATTTGGATACAAAATAAAGAGTGATGCCTTTTTCTAAGGCTTGCTCCAGAGTGCTATTAAGCTGGATTTCCGCATCGATACTTATTTGGTAACTTTTTCTTGTAGCTTCCAGGGCAAACGATTTTATTTCTATCCCGCCCTGTCCCCGAGCTGACGCTGCTGACAATAGCGACAAAACCAGCAGAATTGTTGCCGCGAGCTGCAACAATCCCTTTAGCGGCCAGATCCTCTCATGCCTTATAAAATAAGGCATAGAAAAAACCGTCATGCAGAGAATTCGGTAATAATTGCCCATTAACCATATCAGAATGCGATAAGGGTAATAAACTTGCATCTTGATGCGAGTGTAAAAATTTCTCAATTAAAGTCCAATTTTCTTCATGAAAAATAGAGCAGGTTACATACAACAACTTTCCTTCTCGTTTCAGCATTTGCCACAAAGCGTTAAGAATATTCTCTTGATTGCTTGCAAAAGTGGGCAAATCAGCTTGCCGCCGCAACCACTTGATATCAGGGTGACGACTAACCACGCCTGATGCGCTGCAGGGAACGTCTGCCAAGATTCGGTCAAATGGCTGACCATCCCACCATTCTGCAGGGTGGAGCGCATTACCACACACTAAGTGATGAGGTTGATTTCCCAGGCGTTCAAAATTTTCTGCTACCCGTGCCAGCCGTTGAGCATCGTTATCAAGCGCGGTTAGTCTTATTTGTGCTAATTCCAGCAAATGTGTACTCTTTCCACCAGGCGCAGCACAAGCGTCTAATACATGCATGCCATCATGCACATCCAGCAACGGCGCAGCCAATTGTGCACCAGCGTCTTGTATCGACACCAATCCTTCTGCAAATCCAGGCAGCTTTTCAACCGGTAATGGCTGAACTAACCTTAGCGCTACACCCCATATCAAATCAGCCTTAATGCCATGCTCGTCCAGCATTCTCTGGTACGCTGCAAGCCCGATTCTTCTGGAGTTAACTCGCAATGTCATTGCAGGATGTTGATTACTAGCGCTCAGAATAGTTTTATAGCGCTGAGGGTATTGCTTGCGAAGTTTATCGACCCACCATTGCGGATGAGAGTATTTTCCCACATCATTTTTACTAACCTGCTCCCATAAGGCTGAACCCTTACGGATAAAATTCCGTAAAACTGCATTGACCAATCCAGGGGCACCCCGCTTATTGCTTACGAGGCGGGCGGTAGAAACAGCGTGATCGACAATCGCATAGGAAGGCGCTTTGCTGTATTGCAACTGATACAAACTTACCAACAACAAGTAACGCAGCTCATGATCGTGTAATGTTCTATCCAACAATAAACCGAGCAATGTATCAAGTTGTCCGTAATAACGCAGCACGCCATAGGTCAAATCCTGAATTGCACCTCGCTGTTGCTGAGAAAGGAGCGGATTGGATCGCCATATTTCCTGTAAAACCGCTGTTAGATTTGCGCCTGCCAGAACACGCCCTATCGCAGTTATAGCCAAGCGTTGGGTTTTATTCATTTAGCAGACCAGCAGACATCACTGCGGAGAAAAACTGACCTGGCTGCAAGGAATGTCCTGCCAGAAATTCTGCAACAAGCATTTTTCTTCCACCTGATTTTTGCACAGTCTCTAAAATCAGCGCACCTTTTCCACAACTTACGATGATACCATCGCTCCCAGCCGCAATGATTTCTCCTGCTGCGCCAGAATCACTTTTTGCAACCCTTGCTTGCCATATCTTCAATATATTGCCCTCAAGATACGTATAAGCGCCTGGATAAGGATTCAATGCCCGGATACTTCGGTCAATCTGGTCTGCATCCAATTGCCAGTCAATTTCTGCTTCTTTTTTTTGTATTTTAGCTGCGTAGCATGCCTGTGCATCATCCTGAGGGGTTGCAGTTAATTTACCAAGCCGCAATAATTCCAGCGACTCGATAATACTCTGCGCGCCTAAGTTAGCAAGCTTATCGTGCAGAGTTTGCGCAGTCTCAACAGGGTCAATAGGAATAGCATGCTGCAGCAGCATAGCGCCGGTATCAAGCCCTTCATCCATTTGCATGATAGTAATACCGGTTTTCTGGTCACCGGCCAATATAGCTCGTTGAATAGGCGCCGCACCTCGCCAGCGAGGCAATAGAGAAGCATGAATGTTCAAGCAGCCATAACGCGGAATTTTTAGCACTGCTTCCGGTAGTATTAACCCATAAGCTGCAACTACCATTACATCTGCACCAAACGCCTTTAGCTGCGCATGAATAGCTTCTGGTTTTAATGTTAGCGGCTGCAACAAGGGAACATCATATGCTTGCGCAACTTTTTTCACTTCACTTACTTGGGTTTTCATCCCACGCCCTGCCGGACGATCGGGCTGGGTCAACACTAATACAATCTGATACCCGGCGCTTAGCAAAGAAGTCAATGCTCTTGCTGCAAAAACTGGGGTGCCAGCAAAAATAATTCTCATGGAAAACTTAAGATCAACACATGTTCTTCTTAAAGGAAAAGATTTAGCCAAAATAAAACAAACTAGGGCTTGACATCGCGCTGTCGCTTTTTTAACTTTGATCGAATCCGTGATTGTTTGAGTTGTGACAAGTACTCTATAAATACTCTACCCATCAAATGATCCATTTCGTGTTGGATACATACTGCAAATAATCCATCAGCATCCAGTTCGAACAGATTACCATCCAGTCCTGTTGCTCTGATTGTTATATTTTCAGCCCGTTTTATTTTTTCAAAAATGCCCGGTACTGACAGACACCCTTCCTGGTAATCAGATTCTCCCTTCACCGCAATAATTTCCGGATTAATAAATACATGAAGCTGATCACGGGTGTCAGAAACATCAATAACAATGAGACGTTGATGGGCATCCACCTGAGTTGCCGCCAAACCAATGCCGTTTGCGGTATACATCGTTTCTGCCATATCTTGAGCCAGCAGACGAATTTCATCGGTAACGACTGATATGGGAGCGGCAACCTTATGCAACCGTTCATCCGGATATTGTAATATTTTCAGAATTGTCATAGCAAACTAGCGTAATTCGATTCAACAGATTCTGCTGTTAGACGTAAAATTTGGAGAGTAATTCCAATCTCAAAGAATCACTTTCAAACGAAGATATCTAATATATTAGAGCTTAACTCTATGCACATGTTGATTATTATAGCTGCGATTTTACTTACCAACGCATTTTCTGGTATCACTGCAAAAGCAGCAGAAATTGAGCTGCGCCATAATGGGCCCGATCAAAAAGCAACGATAAAATTGTTTCCTAAAATGCGCATAGAAAAATTAGGCATGCCCGCCATCCCAACTATTCCGGTTAACAAGATTAAACCTTTCCTGAGTCAGCCATTGATTATTGAAAAGGATGCCCTTGATAAAGCACCTGTTATATTGGGTTCCAGTGACAACCGGGTAATATTAAGCGTGGGAGACACTATCTATGTGCGCGATTTACCAGCTGACAAAGGTGCTTCATGGCAGGTTTTTCGTGCGGGCAAGGCATTGATGGACCCGGATGACAATAATCGCATCCTCGGTTATGAGTCGGTTTATTTGGGCGATGTTGAAGCAAAAAATTATGCCCCGATCAGCACTGTAAAAGTGACACATTCCGTTCAAGAGATATTAAGTGGCGATCGTTTGATTCGTTCCTCTGCCGATACATTTTCAGATTATGTACCACAAGCACCTGATTTTGCCATCAAGGGACGTATTATCTCGGTTTATGGTGGTGTCACCGAGATCGGTGAAAATGCTATCATCACGCTCAACAAAGGTATGCAGGCCGGCTTAAAAGAAGGTCACGTCCTCGCCATTTATCGAAAAAGTGAAGTAAAATCACCTAAAGGGGAAGTCGTTGCACTACCCGATGAGCGCATCGGCTTAGTGTTTGTTTTCCGGGTATTTGATAAAGTATCTTATGCATTAGTCACGCAAAGTTCTCAAGCAATCAAAGTATTGGATGCAGTACAAGCACCCTGATTAAACTCGATACAAAGCTAAAATTGCTCACATCAAAATCGAATTGAAATTACCGACAGATGTATTATGCAAATAGCCTTTTCCCTCAAGCGATTGCACTAATGCTCCTTTTTATATTTACAATAAGCATTTTTCTTTATCATGAAAGTTTCGCCAGATGTTGAATCCTGGCTAGATCTCTGTTTAATTGACGGTTTAGGCGATGAGTCTATTCGTAAGTTACTTGTTGCTTTTGGCAGTCCCGCGAAAATTCTCTCAGCAGATACCTATCAACTTGAGCGATTCGTAAAAAAGCAAGTTGCCTCTAACATTAATCAAGGTGCAGACAAGAATAAAGTCGATACTGCGCTTAAATGGCTGGAAGATCCTGCTAACAATATCATTACACTGGCAGATCATGATTACCCTGGGCTCTTGCTGAATATTGCCGATCCTCCCCCCTTGCTTTATCTGAAGGGACAACGCAAGCTTCTCAATACACCCGCCCTCGCCATAGTGGGCAGTCGTAATGCCACACCGCAAGGCATGACCAATGCGAGCGCATTCGCTGAAGCAGCTAGTAATGCAGGATTCTGCATTGTGAGTGGTATGGCACAAGGGATTGATACCGCTGCCCATCAAGGTGGTTTGCGCGGTATTGCAGCAAGCGTTGCGGTGGTAGGTACAGGACTCGATATTGTCTATCCTGCAAAAAACCGTGAATTAGCGCACCTGCTAGCAAAAGAAGGCGCACTTATTTCAGAATTCCCATTGGGAATGCCTGCATTGGCGAGAAATTTTCCACGTCGCAACCGAATTATCAGTGGTATGAGTCTTGGCTGCCTGATTGTTGAGGCAACTCTCCACAGCGGCTCACTCATCACAGCGAAACAAGCATTAGAACAGGGGCGAGATGTGATGGCCATCCCCGGCTCCATCCATTCACCTTTGTCAAAGGGCTGTCATGCATTAATTAAACAAGGCGCCAAATTAATAGAAAATATCCAAGATATCTTGGATGAACTTAATTGTCAGACCACTTTGACCTTTGAAAATACCAAAGAAACGATCAATGGGAATGACTTCCATGAGAATTCAATATTACTGCCTCATTTGGGCTATGACGTGACTGACATTGACACCATTTGTACGCGAAGCGGCTTGACGGCTGAAACAGTATCCGCCATGCTATTGACGTTAGAATTAGATGGAATGATTGCCAGTTTGCCTGGCGGACGCTATCAAAGAATTCGTTAATGCCATTGATAAAATCTAAATAATAAAAAATCCACTCATGTGCATACAGTGAAAGAGAGCATCTATATGTACGAAATCTTAATTTACGTATTTGAAAATTACTTCGATAGAGGAAGTTGCCCAGATTCTGCAACATTAACACACAAATTAACCATAGCCGGCTTTGGCGAGGATGAAATTAATCAAGCACTTAATTGGCTATCAGATCTTACCACCCGTGATACTGATCACTATCCAGCCACACTTGCCCAAAGTGACTCGCTACGATGGTATACCCCTTCAGAAATGGAAATGATTGATAACGAAGGACGTGGGTTTATTCTTTTTCTTGAGCAAGCTGGCATTCTCAACCCACTCCAACGAGAATTATTAATTGATCGTGTTCTCAAAATGAATGGGAATAGTTCTAGTCTGGAAAAAATTAAGCTTGTAGTTCTGCTTGATCTTTGGATACAAAATCAATTAACTGACCCCAATGTTCTGGAAAAATTATTCATAGCAAGCAATCCGCGACATCGGCATTAGTTATTGAAAATCCATCATATCAAAATTGGTTCTAAACAAGCACTTAATCTGCCGGGAAGTACTTGCTCTTAAACAAAGAGCATTAGATATTCTTTGACTTCCTGCAATAATCTGAGCATCCTAATCCAGTAAGTGACAAAAATAGTCATCTAGTCAAAACTCCATGAGCAAAAAATTAATCATCGCCGAGAAGCCTTCCGTTGCAGCAGATATTGCCCGCGCATTGGGTAATTTCACTAAGGAAACTGATTATTTTGAAAACGATGAATATGTTTTATCATCGGCGATTGGTCATTTACTGGAGCTGACAGTACCGGAAGAGTACGAGGTTAAGCGAGGCAAGTGGAGTTTTGATCATTTACCCGTCATCCCCCCCTACTTTGATCTTATTCCTATCGAGAAAACAGCTGCACGGCTGAAATTGCTGACAAAGCTAATTAATCGAAAAGATGTAGATGTGCTGATTAACGCTTGTGATGCCGGACGAGAAGGAGAGTTGATTTTTCGCTATATCATCCGTCATGCGGGGACAAAAAAACCCATTAAACGCCTATGGTTACAATCCATGACACCCGCCGCTATTCGGGACGCTTTCTCCAAACTACTTGATGATAATGACGTGCAGCCATTGGCAGAAGCTGCCGTTAGCCGTTCCGAATCAGATTGGCTGGTTGGGATTAATGGTACACGTGCTATGACAGCATTTAATTCGCAAGAAGGTGGCTTCCACAAAACAACTGTTGGACGTGTCCAAACTCCAACATTGGCCATACTTGTCGAGCGAGAAGAGGCCATCAAAAAATTTGTGCCAAAAGACTATTGGGAAATACATGCCATTTTTGCGACTGATAAGGATCCCTACAAGGGAAAATGGTTTGACGAAAAATTTTCAAAAGATAAAGACAATAGCGAAGCCAGAGCAGAACGCATATGGGACCAAGACAAAGCAGAATCTATCAAGATCAAATGTCAACGCAAACCGGGCATAGTAAGCGAAGAAAGCAAACCAGCCAAAGAAACATGCCCATTGTTGTACGATCTTACAAGTTTGCAGCGAGATGCCAATAGCCGCTTTGGCTTCTCCGCTAAAACAACATTGGGTCTTGCGCAAGCACTCTACGAGAAACATAAGGTATTAACCTATCCACGTACGGATTCACGCGCCCTGCCGGAAGATTACATTGCCACTGTTAAAGAGACACTGCATGCACTCGAGATGACGCAATATGGCCAGTTCGCTAAGCAAATCCTGAATTCTGATTGGGTAAAACCAAACAAACGTATTTTTAATAACACCAAAATTTCCGATCACTTCGCCATCATTCCAACTTTACTTGAACCGAAGAAGCTCAATGAGGCTGAAACCAAGCTTTATGATTTGGTGACCAAACGTTTCCTAGCAATCTTCTTCCCTGCCGCAGAATTTCTTGTAACAACCCGTATCACACGAGTCGAAGGTGAGCCATATAAAACAGAAGGCAGAGTCATGATTAATGCTGGATGGCAAGCTGTTTACGGTAAATCACTAGTAACTGACGATGATGGTACGGTCTTACCTGCGATCAATGCCGATAAACCAGTTATCACTGAAGAAATCAAAATCATTTCCAGTCAAACTCGGCCACCAGCAAGATTCAATGAATCAACGCTCTTATCTGCCATGGAAGGCGCAGGAAAATTGGTGGAAGATGAAGAATTACGTGCAGCGATGAGCGCGAAAGGGCTCGGCACGCCGGCAACGCGTGCAGCCATTATTGAGGGTCTCGTATCTGAAAATTACTTGCAACGTATTGGCCGAGAATTACATCCCACCGCCAAAGCTTTTTCGCTCATTACATTATTGCGTGGTCTAAAAGTACCCGAATTGATCTCCCCAGAATTAACAGGCGATTGGGAATTCAAATTACGCCAGATCGAACAAGGTCAATTAAAGCGCGATGCATTCATGACTAAAATTGCTGAAATGACGAAGCATATTGTTGAGCAAGCGAAAAGTCATCGAGGAAAAACAATCAGTGGGGATTTTTCGGTACTCAAGGTTCCATGTCCTAAATGTGGCGGCGTGATACATGAGACATATAAAAAATTTCAATGTCAGCAGTGTGATTTCGCACTATGGAAAATTCTAGCTGGACGTCAATTTGAAGTGGAAGAAATGGAAACACTCATTTCACAAGGTGAAATTGGACCTTTGCAAGGATTCCGCAGCAAAATGGGGCGTTTATTTAATGCCAATATCAAACTTACTGACACGCTCGAAATGAAATTCGAGTTTGGTGGTGCTGATGCAGACGAAGCTGAAGCAGTCGATTTCTCCAATCAACAATCTCTTGGTAAATGCCCTAAATGCAGTAATCCAGTCTATGAGCACGGCGTATATTATGTTTGTGAAAAAGCAGTGGGGGCCACTCACACATGTGATTTTAAAACGGGAAAAATTATTCTCAACCGACCTATCGAACAAGAACAAATCGTTAAATTGCTGCAAACAGGCAAAACTGATCTGTTGACTAAATTTATCTCAAAAAAAGGACGACCGTTTTCAGCTTATTTGATAATCGGAAAAGAAGGTAAAATTGAGTTCGAATTCGAGCAAAAGGTCACAAAAGAAAAGACTACAAATTCAAAAAAATCAAAACTATTACTGTCTGCGGGTAAGAAAAAGGAGGCATAGAAAACCGGCTGTATGGCTATAAGGTACATCACCCCTTTTTCTTATTTTTGCTATCCCTCAAAATGAAGAAGCGAATACTGCGACGAAATTTTCTTTCAGGCACAGTATCCACTCAGTTTAGCGCTGAAAAACTTTTTTTGAGCCGCAATTAACCATAGGTGTTGACAATATACTTGGCAATGCCAGTTGTTGCAACAATAAGGATAGCCAATCCTCCAACCACAGCTATGCCTTCTATCAAAAAAGCAAGGAGTGCTTGGCGAGTGGTCTTGAATTCCTCTTCACCCTCTTTGTTACGTCGACGATCTTTACGCTCTTTTATCCAGAATTGTATTGCAATGACAAATGGAATAGCCAGAACAGAAATAAGCAATGAATTTAAAGAATCATCTTCCATGGATCAGCCTCGTTATCTATCAGTTATAATTTAATTAAAATGAATCTTATCTCTTGAGTTTTATCTAGTATAGTATCTCTAGAAAATTGCTCATTATAGCAGGCACGGCAAATTTCCGTTTTGCCTCGATGTCATTTAGCTTATCTTGCAGCTATCTCTGCCAATCAAATTCATCATAAAAAAATGAAGATATATAAAATATTTACTTTCCTAGAAACTTATGGACTGGCTTGATCTTCCTGTTACTAAGGCTGCACGTGGCATCGTTCAACTTCCTGGTTCCAAGAGCATTTCCAACCGGATTCTTTTGCTCGCAGCATTAGCAAACGGTAAAACATTCGTTCGGAATCTACTGATTTCTGATGATACGACACAAATGCTGACTGCACTCGGAACGCTCGGGATTAAAATCAATCAAATCAGCAAAAATGATTACAGCGTGGAAGGTGGTAGCGGTAAATTCCCAGTCAAACAAGCTGATTTATTTTTGGGTAATGCTGGCACTGCGTTTCGCCCCCTTGTCGCCGTGCTTGCCGTAATGGGCGGTCACTATCGGCTGTCTGGCGTATCACGCATGCATGAACGACCTATTGCTGATTTAGTTGATGCCTTACGCCAATTAAATGCAAGCATTACTTATCTTAATAATGAAGGATTTCCTCCATTAGAGATTAATCCTGCTGAAATACATAACAAAATAATTGCAATCAAGGGCAATGTTTCCAGTCAATTTCTCAGTGGACTCTTAATGGCATTGCCATTAACGGGCAAAACCAGCACAATTAACGTAAATGGAACGCTCATTTCAAAACCATATGTTGAACTTACACTGGCACAAATGGCACGTTTTGGCGTTCAAGTTATCCAAGAAGATTGGCAGCGTTTCACATTGCCGGGCCCACAAGCCTACCATAGTCCAGGCGAAATAATGGTTGAAGGCGATGCCTCCTCAGCCTCCTATTTTTTGGCTGCAGGCGCTATCGGCGGTGGACCAGTACGCGTTGAAGGCGTTGGTACAGAAAGTTTGCAAGGAGATGTCCGGTTTGCTGATGCGTTAGAAAAAATGGGTGCGCATATCAAAAAGGGGAAAAATTGGATCGAATCCTCTTTACCCATCTGCAACGCTTCTACTCAGCAATTGAAAGCAATTGATCTCGATTGCAATCATATTCCCGATGCAGCCATGACATTGGCTACGACGGCACTATTTGCAAAAGGAACAACTACGCTCAGGAACATCGCAAGTTGGCGAGTCAAGGAAACTGATCGCATTTCAGCAATGGCAAAAGAATTACGTAAGCTTGGGGCCATGGTTGAGGAAGGAAAAGATTTTATCCGTATTACCCCACCCACCACCTCGCTCACTCCCCATGCAGTCATCGATACCTATGATGATCATCGTATGGCGATGTGTTTCTCACTGCTAGCTCTCGGTGTACCGATACGCATCAATAATCCGAGCTGTGTTGCTAAAACCTTCCCGGATTATTTTGAAAAATTTGCGATGATTGTTCATTCCTGATGGTACAAATCTTCACATTTCTATTCAGAGGTTTTTATGGAAACTGGCGCTATTCCAGTTATAACTATCGATGGTCCTTCAGCTTCTGGTAAAGGCACCGTTGCACAGCTCGTTGCCGAGAAACTCGCATTCCATTATCTTGATAGTGGAGCCCTTTATCGTTTGATAGCATTGATAGCAATCAGATCAAATACTGAACCCACTAATGAATCTGCCATAGCAAATATTGCTTTGCACTTAGATGTAAATTTTGATGGTTCATCTATTCGTTTAAATGGCGAGAATGTCTCAGACGCAATTCGCACTGAAGCATGCAGTAAACTGGCCTCTATAATTGCCAGTCAGCCCAAAGTCAGAAACGCGCTATTACAGCGCCAACGTGCATTTCGTCAACTACCGGGTTTAGTAACAGACGGCAGAGATATGGGCTCAGTTGTATTTCCAGATGCTTCGCTAAAGATTTTTCTCACTGCCAGCGCTGAAGAGCGAGCACAACGACGCTATAAGCAGTTGATAGAGAAAGGAATAAATGCTAACATCCAAAGCCTATTGCAGGATATTTATGAACGTGATACGCGTGACAGCAATCGAGATGTTTCGCCTTTAAAGCAAGGGGTAAATACAAAATTGCTAGATACCACGTTGCTCAGTATTGAAGAAGCTGTGAACGAGGTATTACGGTTGTACGATCAAATCTGCAAAAACTGAACTTAATGAGGTGCGGTTTTATTTTCTATACACAGAAATAAAGCTATCTCATCCAATTTAAGTAATTTTTTATTTAACTAACCAACCGTCTCATTTTTTATGAGATGAAATTAAAATCGGGTATTTTTTTATAATGACTATTGCTTCCAACGTAACTCCTTCCTCAGAAAATTTTGCCAAACTGTTCGAAGAAAGTCTTACACGCAAAGAAATGCGTGTGGGAGAGGTAATTACTGCTGAAATTGTGCGTGTTGACTATAACTTTGTAGTAGTTAATGCAGGCCTCAAATCTGAGAGCTATATTCCTCTTGAGGAATTTAAGAATGATAAAGGCGAGATTGAGGCTAAGGCGGGAGATTTTGTCAGTGTTGCGATTGATGCGCTTGAAGATGGCTATGGTGAAACACGTTTATCTAGGGACAAGGCCCGACGATTAAATGCGTGGCATAATCTGGAAGAAGCCATGGAGAAAGGCACTATTGTCAGCGGCATGGTCAATGGCAAAGTAAAGGGTGGCTTAACCGCTATGGTTAACGGCATTCGTGCATTTTTGCCAGGCTCACTGGTAGATATTCGACCCGTCAAAGACACTACTCCTTATGAAAATAAGGAAATGGAATTCAAAGTCATCAAGCTTGATCGTAAACGTAATAACGTCGTCATATCAAGACGCGCAGTGTTAGAAGAAACACAAGGAGCAGACCGGGAATCTTTATTGGCAAACTTGCAAGAAGGCGCCATCGTGCATGGTATTGTCAAAAACATTACCGACTACGGCGCATTTGTCGATTTAGGTGGAATAGATGGACTACTCCATATCACGGATTTAGCTTGGCGTCGCGTAAAACATCCTTCAGAGATCATCAATGTTGGCGACGAAGTCACTGCTAAAGTGCTTAAGTTTGATCAAGAAAAAAATCGTGTTTCATTAGGCATGAAACAGTTAACTGAGGATCCTTGGGTAGGTCTCTCAAGACGTTATCCTCCTGGCACACGCCTGTTTGGTAAAGTGACTAATTTGACTGACTACGGCGCATTTGTAGAAATCGAACAAGGAATTGAAGGATTAGTACATGTTTCTGAAATGGACTGGACAAACAAAAATGTCTATCCATCAAAAATAGTACAACTGGGTGATGAGGTAGAAGTCATCATTATTGAGATTGACGAGGAACGTCGGCGCATCTCGCTTGGAATGAAACAATGCAAACCTAATCCATGGGAGGAGTTTGCAATGAGTCACGAAAAAGGAGATAAAGTCACTGGACAAATAAAATCCATTACTGATTTTGGCGTATTTATTGGATTACCTGGCAACATTGATGGCTTAGTACATTTATCCGATCTCTCTTGGACTCAGTCTGGAGAAGAAGCAATATGCAATTACAAAAAAGGCGATGAAGTTGAAGCTGTTGTATTGTCAATTGATGTTGAAAAAGAACGCATTTCGCTTGGAATAAAACAGCTTGAAGGAGATCCTTTTACTATATATGTAGCTGCGCACGATAAAAATAGCATTGTCAAAGGTACTGTAAAATCAATTGATGCCAAAGGCGCAGTCATTACTTTAACTGATGAAGTAGAAGGCTATTTGCGTGCTTCTGAAGTTTCTCGTGACAAAATTGAAGACATACGAGCCCTTCTCAAAGAAGGAGATCAGATTGAGGCAATGATCATTAATATTGATCGTAAGAATCGCAATATCAATCTTTCCATTAAAGCAAAAGATCAACATGAGGAAAGTAGTGCATTGCAGATGGTAAGCACTAAAACGCCTGCTAGTACAGGCACTACCAATCTGGGAGCGTTACTCAAAGCCAAAATGGATAGTAAAAACTCTGAAGAACAATAAGGGACATCGATGACGAAATCTGAATTGATTTCCAAGCTTGCTGCCCGATACCCCCAGCTCTTGGCAAAAGATACCGAATTAGCCGTCAAAATGATACTTGATGCCATGGCCAATAGTCTTTCCAGAGGAGAGCGTATCGAAATTCGTGGATTTGGCAGTTTTGATTTAAATTACAGGCCAGCTCGTATTGGTCGCAACCCAAAATCCGGCGAAAAGGTTCATGTGCCGGAAAAATATGTTCCGCATTTTAAAGCAGGCAAAAAGATGCGTGAACGTGTTGATTCTCAATTCAAAGACGGATCATGATTAACCTTCATTAAAGCAGGAAGGATGCTCTTTAGGATTTATAATCAAAATAACTTTTTATTATATGGAAAGAGCATCCTTACATTCCAGAATGGAGAAATAATGTATGTTTTTATTTGGCTCATAAACATAATACTCTTTTTATTCCTGCTTAGTTTCTCAGCAAAAAATAGTGAAATAAACACTATTCATTATTATTTTGATTTGGAATGGCAGGCTCCAGTAGTAGTCATTTTATTAATCTTTTTTGCACTAGGCATTAGCCTTGGATATCTTTTCGGTATCATCAAAAAATCACGCAAAAAATTATAATGCTGTCAATATTATTGCATGAATAATCCCCGTATTATTGTTGCCCTTGATTTTCCCAATAAAAAACAAGCATTAGAATTTGCAAGTAGGCTAGATAAGAATTTATGCCGAATAAAAGTTGGTAAAGAGCTTTTCACTATTGCCGGTCCACAATTGATAGAACAATTGATGGTTTATGGTTTCGAAATTTTTCTTGATTTAAAATATCACGATATTCCCAATACTGTCGCTGGCGCTTGTCGAGCGGCATCAGAACTAGGTGTATGGATGATTAATGTGCATGCGCTTGGAGGAAAAAAAATGTTGATAGCTGCGCAAGAAGCACTCGCTACAAAAAAAACCAAGTTAATCGCAGTAACTTTGCTTACCAGCTTAAACAAGAGTGATCTTCATGAAATAGGTTTGCATGAAGAACCAATCGATATAGTGCAACGCCTTGCCTTACTTGCTAGCAATTGTGGTCTTGATGGAGTAGTTTGCTCTGCCATGGAAGCACAACAGCTTAGAAAAATCATTAAAAAAGATTTCTGTTTAGTAACACCAGGAATTCGCCTTCCTAATAGTAATGCAAATGATCAAACGCGCATCGCAACACCCCAAGAAGCTATCCGGAATGGCGCTGATTATTTAGTAATTGGTCGACCTATTACACAATCTCCCGATCCTCTCTTAAGTCTACAGCAATTGAATCATGAGATTGAAGCGGTGTCGAACACAGTGATAACAGACTTAGAGATTTAGGCTAGGAGAAAGACAATAAGCGCTGGGGTAGTAATATCGGCTATCGCTAAAAAGACTACTTTCAATCGATATCTTCCTTCAATAGGACGGCTTGTAAAGCCAGTCTGTTCCAGTCAAGTATTACTTCGATGAATCATTTTGGACAGAATAATCAGACTTAACTTGCTGTTTCTTAACACCTTACCAGATTAACAAATCTCTTCTGTTAATCTAAAGTCTTCGATAGGCCCTTGCTACCACATAACCGACGCCAGAATAAGAATATCGGCATCCCAGCCAAGATTGTTGCGATTCCAATACCACTTTCTACAGGTCGCTCATAGAGCACGCTCCCGACTATGACAATTGACACCAGCAAATAGAATGCAGGGACAAATGGGTAAAGAGGAGTACGATAAGGACGAGGCAAGTCCGGTTCACGTCGACGCAGAATTGGTACCGCCCCCACTGCGAGTGCACTGAAAATCATTAATGCAATGCCGCTGTAAATCACCAGTTGTTCAAAGCTCCCCGATAGAATCAAGGCTGAAGCCCAGAAGCTTTGCAGCAGAATGGCGTTGACCGGCGTCTGGTGACTGCCAGAAGTGTTCGCAAAGATAGCGGGAATCAAACCATCTTGTGCCATGGCAAAGTAGATACGCGGCCCAGCCCATACCATGGCGCTTACGGCTCCTGCAATCGAAAAGCACAGAATGGCGGTCACGAACTGACCAGCTTCAAAACCTAATAAAGCACGTGCAACTTTATCCGCAACTGGCAAGAGCGGCGGCTTGGCTAGCTCTGCCACCGGCAGAGCGTAGAAATAGAATCCATTCAGGATGAGATAAAGCAGCGCGACAAACAGTGTGCCGCCAATCATCGTCCGCGGGATGGTGCGGGCAGGATCGGTGATCTCTCCCGCCAGATATGCTGCGGTATTCCAGCCAGAATAGGCATAAAGAACAAAGATCAACGATACGATGCAGGGCCCTATGCCAGGGGCAAGATGAGTGTCCGGCGCAGCGAGTTGCGCCCAGTCGCCCGTACCGGCTATTAATCCAGCCGCGATGAGTAAAAGAATGGCTCCCACCTTCAATATCGTTAGGCTGCGCTGGAGAATTCCCCCTATCCCACTGCCTGCTAAATGAAAGGCCGTCATGGACCATAAGAGGACCAAAGCCAAAATCATTGATAGCAAACCTCTCTCGTCATTGAGTGGAAGGAGCTGGAGGAAGTAAGCAGCAAAGCTCACTGCCCCTGCTGCAATAGCGGCACTGAAGCCGATGGTGAAGGATGTCCATCCGCTAAGGAAGCCGACGAGTGACCCATAGGCTCTGCGAAGGTATACATATTCTCCGCCGGCAACCGGAAAGGCCGCACCCAACTCACTATAAGAGAGGGCTCCTGCCAATGCGATCAGCGCCCCCACAAACCAAATCGAGAGAATCAAGCCCGGATGACCGAGATCACGGGCCATAAAGCCGGTGGTAGTAAATATGCCAGTGCCGACAACATTGCTGACAAGAATACAACTAGCTGTGAACCAACCGATATGACGAGGAAGTGTAGACGGATCGCGCTCGAATCTCTCCATTTGTATGGTCTACTCTTGTTGCTGCTCGCGCACTAGCGGAACAAACCGCACCAGTGTGATGATCTTGCGCTCATAGCCTTCTGCCGTTCGGCGATAGAGCTCCAGCGTCTGGTAGTAGCGGCCAATCGGCAGAATCAATCGCCCTCCAACAGCAAGTTGATCGAGAAGTGGTTGCGGCACATGATCAATCGCAGCAGTCACAATGATAGCGTCGAAGGGAGCTTCTTCCGGCCAGCCTTGATAACCGTCGCCAACACGTGTATGGATATTGCGGTAACCAAGCTCTGTCAGTGTGCGCGTAGCTTCTGTCATCAAGGGTTCTATGATTTCAATGGTGAAGACATGGGGCACAATTTCAGCCAGAACTGCAGCCTGGTATCCGGAGCCGGTTCCTATCTCGAGCACTTTCTTGGCTCCTTGTAATGCGAGTTTTTCGGTCATAAGCGCAACGAGAGAGGGTTGCGAAATGGTCTGACCGTGGCTGATCGGAAGAGGAACGTCATGATAGGCAATAGTGGAATAGCGGGCAGGAACAAACTTGTGACGAGGAACGCGGCGCATTGCGGTAAGAACAACAGAGTCCTTGACACCACTGGAGACGATCTGCTCGTCCACCATCCTGTCGCGTTCAGCCTGGCGCGCAGAATCTGCAAACAGTGAATCCCCACGAGAAATTCCGCTGCACCCGGCCATGACAGCAAGACAATGGATAAGCATGATGCTGGTTATCCGTAATGATGTCAACGCGCGAGCTGGAGAGTTCATAAGAGATACGATCCCCGGTAATGATGCTCAGAAAAAGAGCTTATCTACAGCCTAGAAAAATAAAAACACTTTATTGTTAACATAAAATATACGTAAAGCTTGATCGTTAGTCAAACTCGTTGTTGAAGCTGGATTCTTATTCGCTTGAGCGCTCATTCTGCTGTTAACATTATGAATATAATGACCTTTACCATAATCTCCACCCTCACCTTCCGGGTATCACCGCTCAACGGAGGAATCTAGGTTGAACGATCAAGAAATGTCTGTTTCTGCTTAAAGTGGCATTCCAAAAAAATGAAATTACTTTGATTATTATCTTTGTAGAAACTGCAATATCATAAAACTCTTAATCGTTAAAATTTATATGTTTATAAGCGTTTATTAATAAAAAAACTTTAAAATAAACAGCATTTTCAGTCTACAACATTTCTTGCTATACTTTACTGCGTTATATCATGTCAGCATAAATTAAAAACATGTCCATTAAGAACATTGTCATTTTATGTATTTACGCATGTTTAGCAACTGGGTGCGGATTAATAGAAAAAAAGGCAGCAAATTTTAAAGAGCAGCCAGCTGATAAAACAAATTCGCAATTTGTAAAGAATATACTATATGCTAAATACAAAAATTGGCAGGGAGTGCGCTACAAGCTTGGAGGCTTAAGTAAAAATGGAATTGATTGTTCAGGGTTTGTTCATGTCGTTTATAAGTCAGGATTAGGTATCAATCTGCCTAGGACAACAAATCTACAATTAAAATCAGGAAAAAAAATAAATAAGAATGAGTTAAAAGCAGGTGATTTGGTTTTTTTCAAAATCAAAAATTCATTATCATCGAATCACGTAGGTATTTATCTGGAAGATAAGAAATTTATTCATGTATCTAGTATTAAAGGAGTAACAATATCTAGATTAGATAACACATATTGGAAATCCAGATATTGGCAGTCAATTAGAATTTAATAATTGATCAGAAGATGTTTCATCCTGGCATCATCAACTTGTACCCGAACAATTAGGTTTTTGCGCTATAAAGCTACTACACCAATAATTCTGGTCAGAGAAGCAGCACCCTCCCAACCATAGCATTAACTACCCTACTCATCAACTTGAGTAACTGGCCTGCATGTTCTGCAAGTTTACGACTACTCAATGCAATCACAGCAGCTCCAACTATAAGCGCATCATCTACTAAATATCCAAGAATATATATCCCAATAGGCATAATAAACTACTGGATTTAAATTTTGCTGGGTCAATATTGCCGTATCGATAGCAGGCAAGCCAGCTGGCAAAATCCTTCACATTGAGTGCACCAATTGCTGACACCATATACCCAATAGCCATCTTGCAGCAGTTGAGAAACCAATCAATAAAAAAATATTGAGCCAAGCCGCCATAAATACATACTAAACAACTGAAGTGGCTCCCCTGAACTGAACAACCTGATAGAAAATTAAGCTCTGTCATGTGATGTTATCAAGCTCAGGCGGCTTGTTGACGCGATAGTTTTTGATAATAAACTTCATCGGGTGTCTGATTGTTGAGTCCCTGATGAAAGCGTTCTTGATCGTACCAGTCAAACCAGCAAACTAAACTGCTTCTTACTTCCTTTAAGTTGTTGAATGCTTGAGCATAGAGATGTTCATACTTGACAGTGCGCCATAGCCGTTCGACAAAGATGTTGTCATAGTAGCAACCTTTAC
>NZ_JAGFJM010000040.1 GCF_024102715.1 Nitrosomonas communis | reverse complement strand
CACCGCACAAAATACTTCGTACAAATCGATTCGACGTGGACTGGTCTTCTTGCGCGCACTTTCCAGCAGTGGGCGGATCTGCTCGAACTGTTCGCGACTGATATCACTTGGATAACGTGTTCTCATCTTGCAAGTATCACACTTTTTCCGTCAAACCAAAAGACTTTGAACGGGTTCTTAGAGAGTCTATTGATTTTATCCCAGATTTTCTATTAGGAGAATTTTCTAATAGAAGCCATTAGAAAAACTTATTGAATATAATTGGAGTTCTCTATATTGCTTGCTTAAATTTGTAAATTTTGGCTCTTCCGGCAAATGCGTATTTATGAGTTCGACTGACCAGAACATAATTGTTTTCATGGAGTGCCATAAGTTTTTAACTTAAAGAATTCGATATTTTTAAAGCCATAAGCTATTTTGTGTGCCGCTTTGATCTTGTTGTTGATGCCTTCCAATGGCCTGGTTGATAAGCCATTGAAGTCGAAATAAGCAAGGAGGAGAGAGGCTGTTTACCTCTCAACGGAAGGTGAAAAATATACCGATTTCTCTTTTATAGTCTTGATATGTGTCACCAAATTCCTGAATCAGGCTATGTTCTTCAAATAGAATACCAATGAACATATAAATAGTCAGTGATATGACTAATACCAATCGGGTAACGGTCATATCGGGGGTTGACCAGAAGATGATCAATAGTCCTAACATCATTGGGTGACGACTGTAGCTATAGACCCAGTGTCTTTTAAAATCCACCGGTGTGTAAGGTCTGCCTGTTGCATATAACCAGGCCTGACGTAAACCCAGCAGTTCGAAGTGATTGGCAATCAGTGTCGTGAACAATACATAGGCTACGCCAAAGAAAGCCAAGCAGAGTACCGCAAGTCTGATGTACTCATGTTCAATTGACCATACAATACCGGGAAGCATTTGCCAATACCAAAGCATTAATGCCATCGCTATTCCTGCAGCCAGGACAAACGTTGACCGTTCCAGATGAGCGGGAATAATCCGGGTCCATTTTTGTTTGAAGCTTTTTCTGGCCATAATCGTGTGTTGCAGAACAAATAAAAGTATCAAGAAAGTATTGATAGCCAGGGCTGCAAAGAGATTATTGGTTTTAATGTCAGAGAGTGAATAAGGCGCCATGCCGGTGGACGCAAGGAAAAACCAGAATAATGCAGCAGAACCTATACCATAAGCAAATAGCGCATAAGCGATAGCAAATCCACGGAATAGAATATTGGTTTTGTTTACGGAGTGGGTAATTGACTTATTCATTATTTCTTGTCATTTAATGGTCTTAAACTAACTCAGAGTCTCCGGATCGCATTTTTATCCTATCATCTAACCGAGAAAGACAAGAATAAAAATCAGGTACGAAACTTTCTTGAGGTATTCAGCAGCGATTCCAGCCAGTTTGTGATATATAACTAAACAATGCCGTTCAGGATGCTCCTGCTTTTCATTGGTATTTTGCCCTGCTAGGTGTCGATCGTGACTAGTCTTAGCCTAACCAGCGGTATGCCGCTCTGCATGTAGCGCAGTTCCAAGTGCGCAAGAAATGGAAGAAATACCAGGGCAGAGTCGACTGTTGCATTACTGCGCCTTATTGCAGGAGGCGCGAGGGATACCGCAAGGACTAAACACCATCCTGATCTAGCTTGATAATCATCAGAAAGCTGCTTCGTGTGTGATATGAGATTGTTCGCCAACTGACGGTGTTTTTTGCTATTCTTTCTTTGGTTTTTTTACCCTTCTTTGTCATTAGGAGTATTCTCATGAACATTTTTGATGGAATCGATAAACTAATTAAGGGAAACAAATCTGCTGCCATATTGAAAGAACCCGTCCTTCTTCTCAAGGAAGAGTTTGCTGCTCTCTATGCGCAGCTTTCCATATGCAAAAATCAGACAACGGCGCTTATGGAAGAAATATCAAATCTTAAGAAGGAGAACGAAAATATTAAATTTGAGAATTGTAAATTACGTGAGAAAATAGAGACTTTTCATACTGTTAAGTTTGAGAGCCGCAATTTGCGCGAGAAAATAGAGAGTTATCATCATTCCAATCCTCATGAGCATGCTTGCGAACATTGCGGATCAACTAAACTGAGATCAATACGCAGCCGCCATGGTCGCATATTCGAGGATTTAGGTGTTAGAAATGCGCTTTTTACATGCGATGAATGTGGAAACGAATCATCTTTCATGGTTGCTTTGCCTGGCTAATTTTGCCGCCAATAATCGCGCGCTTTGTTCTGTTGCTACGGTGTGCATGTACTAAGCACCCCCGTAGCAGCTTCACCATACAGATAAATGAGAAGGCTCAGAAAGTTCTCTATAGATCATGGCGCTAACTTTCCAACCAAGTGGCCAATTATGGCTTCAAGGTTCAATATTCTTTAATTCTTTCTTGGTCATTATTATTTTTTCCTTGATCGCTTTAAGTGGATGTTGCACTACAATCCAGGTGGCAAATACGAACGCCTGGTTAATCAAGCTTGATATTCATGAATAAGGGTGCATGATCCGATGCTTTTGGATTGCTTTCCCCAACATTGGAGAATCTTTGGCCGGTATAGCGTTCCGCCCGATAGGGCAGTCCCATTTTCATAACTTCTGGGGAGGATGGATTATGGCTGGCCAGCGATGAAGACAGGAGAAGGTAATCTAGCTGGCGATATTCATTACCACCTGCATAGAAATGAGTCCATTGTTCATCCTTGGGAAGCCGGTCTAATACATTTACCAGACCATCGTGTGCAAGCAGAGCATGCAGTGATGTGTCATGGCTTGGATAATCATTAAGATCACCCAGAACAATGTAGTTGCCTTCATAGCCTGTTTTGTGCCACCGTTCGGATATAATTTCTGCTACCCGTTGAGCTTGTTCAGTACGCCTTACCCTGGTTGCATCGCGCCCACCCACCATAGACTTGAAATGATTCACAAAAATAATCAATTCCTTGTCATCAATATCAATATGAACTTCCAGACAGTCACGCGAGAAAAGAGGTGCTGTGTTAGCTGCGTTCCTTTCATGACGATATGATCTAATCGATGTTAATGGATACTTACTTAATAATGCCACATCAATCTTTCTTGGATCATGACTATCGATTACGATACGATGTCTATACTGCATTCCACCCAGGTATCTTGAGTTAAAATGATCTAAAACTGGAAGGCTTTCCACTTCCTGTAATGCGATTACGTCGGCATTGACTTCTCGAATCGCGTGAGCGGTAATTTGTTTTGCAGTTTCGTCGTAGATTTCAAATGCCAGATCGTTAATGGTAAAGCCATCGCTTTCTCCGGGATCAAAGCTATTTCCGAATTTGTAGCGAGCAAAGAGGTTTTCGCAGTTGAATGTTGCAATTCTCATCATTTCCTCCTATTCCATGGTCAAGATTTATGAGGTTTAATGCTAGGAACCTGTTAGGCTCGAGACTAATCTCTTGTGCCAATGGGAATAGCAGCCTATATTCCATGATTTTTCGTTGTATCACCCATGCGTCTCCAACGCGTGAAAATCAATTCTAGTTAGCTATCCAGGTTCCTGGGAAAAGATTAGACCTCTCAAATGATTGGGGCCAGAATGACTTAATATTGGCATCCAATTTTCTGATCGACTGCTTGAAGCAGAGCAGAAGCCAGACTCATTGCCAGTGATGCTAAGAGATAACAAATAGACCTGCAATAATGCATATGCATACAAATTTTGTTTCTCTGCATTAGGAAATATTAAAAAGAAACAATCATGTAATTTGGTTGGCAACGTGAGTTGGTCAAAGTAACCGGAACAACATAACGTCACACAGTTCCTTGGCCAGTCATGCTGGAAATACAATGAAAGATGGAGTGAATCCAGATTTTATTATCCACAATTTCTGTGGATAAAGCTGTAGGTAACTGCTTTATATCGAGGAGGGGTAATGGTTATTTCGAATGCCTCAGAAAGATACTAAAGTTTTCGCAATTCTGGTTCGATAAATTAGCTTCGAAGCACTATCTCTCATGCCCCCTTCTAACCCGGTGGATTACCTGATCGCTCCCCGGGTTGTTTTTTAAATGTAACTATTCACCCCATGCTTCATGGGCTTTATCGGCCATCGCCATGTTGTAACGGACCGTGCATGTCCGGTGGGAAAGCGCCTTGTGGCGCTACAGGTTGGACAGCATTTGATTTCAGTATCCACATGGTCAATGACTTTCTCAAATACAATATCGATCTTAGTTTGCCTTTCATGATCGATACAAGGAGCCTCACTGAGATCTTGTGCGCAGCTATTGCAAGTGAGAACTTGAGAAATCGTAACGGTTTAATTAACGCGTGTATTGCTGGCCTGATCCTTGTTCTCACTTTTGCTTTTGCCGTTACTTCCAGCATGATTTAGCGCAGATTCATCTTTTGGTGTTTGCGAAGAGGGTTTGCTGGAATTGCTGCTGTCTTTTTTAATGCTGCGTTCAAGAAAGATAGCCAGGATCAGCTCGACAATCATAAACAGGCTGTTCCTGATTGCCTGGCTCTCAGAAGAGAGTTTTCCTTCGGAGCCAAGACGGTCGAAGTCTGCTTTCAATCGACTGACTTCATCTCTAACTGAAATTTTATCCAGGCTCGCTACGTTAATGTTAATGAGTTATTATCGATAACTCCATCATAATTCCATTTCTAAATCAAAACTGACATTGTCGGCTTCACCTTGCCGTATTATTTATACTGTCTGCGGCTCGCCTTCGCGTCATTTTTGATTTGGAAATGGAATTACACGGTTTTTTGGGGGGCGTTCGGTAAGCCAGTCAGCGGGGATAAAATAGACTTGCCCAGAAAAAACAGCAAAATCACATTGAAAATGGCTCATCGCTGGATCCAGGGCGATTACCGGGAGAATTTATCAGTGCGGTACAAAATTGAATTTTTCTCGCCCAAAAAACTGTCAAGTGTTTTTTAATTATTTTTTGGAGGGGGCGAGTAGTTACTTTTGACTTATCTTTAATGTAGCGCCATCTGCCTTGTTTTATCCGGTTGCTCAACCAGCAGGATCTTGCGCAAACAGAAAGTAAGAGGGGTCAATATTTTATGGCTTAAATTTAGGACATCCTAGAGGTGGCATCTTCCTGACTATCTTGCCAACAAAGTGCGGCGAGGGGGATTACCATGGTCTTATTGAAGGATAAAATTTACCTCCCAATTACGGCAAAGCTCTCATGGGCTTTTAGGATTATTTATTAAAATGAACTGGAAGTAATGAAATAAAAATGAAACAGGATAATAAGGTTAAAGTGCTCTTTGTTTGCATGGGTAATATTTGTAGATCACCTACTGCAGATGCGGTATTTAGACATCAAGTCAGAACTGCCGGCCTGGAGAAGCAGATCTATGTCGATTCAGCAGGTACACATGCTTATCACACAAATGAGCCCCCTGATAGACGTGCTCAAAAAGCAGCGCTGACAAGGGGATACAACATGCAGGAACTGCGAGCTCGCACCGTAGAACCGAGTGATTTTGAAGAGTTCCACTATATTCTGGCAATGGATAAAAGCAATCTTGCGATACTTCGCGATCGTTGCCCGCAACAACATAGTCACAAACTCGATTTACTAATGCGCTATAGCAGTCAATGGGGCAGGTATCAGGAAATAGCAGATCCTTATTACGGCGGAAGCCATGGCTTTGAAATAGTGCTGGATTTGGTGGAAGGTGCCAATCAGGGGCTGCTAAAGCATATTCTTAGCCAGGGTCAAGAATAATCCTGGTGATCAGAGCACCTTGCTTTATGCCAAAGAGATTTCGCATTGACCAGACCTTGTGTTATGTGTAAAGTCAAATCCTTGTGAGAAATAAGGTTATTAACTTTTGTTGTCGTGCGGAATAAGGTTATTAGCTGTACATTTCTTGTATTTTTAACTGATAAATCCAAGGGGAAGGGGGAAAGGGAGAATGAGAGTTAATTCAGAATGCAAGAGTCGAGCGATCTTTGCCGCAGTTGGAGGAATGTTATTATTTGGCATGAGCTCTGCTACCGTTCATGCAAGTACTGCCATGAATTTTCTTGATAAATCCGGACTTAATCTTGATCAGTACGGGCTTAAAGTTGGTGGCTGGATTCATGGCGGTGCAACTTTCAATCCATATCAGACTGATGGCTTCAATGGTCCGGTTACCTTTGCAGATCAGGCTAATCGATTTCAGCTCAACCAGCTTAATTTGTTCATTGAACGGCCAGTGGTAACAGAAGGGAACTCATGGGATATAGGTTTTCGAGCCGACTTCTTGTTCGGTACAGATGCTATTTTCACACAAGCCTATGGAAACCCCGCATTTGATGTAAATGATGGAAGACCTTTAAGTGACCGGGGTAACTGGGATCTTGACATTTGCTGTAACTCCAGTCGTACCTATGGTATCGCGTTTCCACAGGCCTTTGCAGAGGTGTACGCACCAATTACAGAGAATAGAGGCGTAAATGTAAAGATTGGACATTTTTATACCCCGATTGGTTATGAAACAGTGCCAGCACCTAATAACTTCTTCTACACCCATGCGTATACCATGCAATATGGTGAACCATTTACGCATACCGGGATATTGGGCGAGTATGCCATTACCGATAATTGGTCTGTGATAGCTGGGGCACTTACAGGGAGCGCTACAGGCGGCTGGGATGGTAATTTTGATAAGCAATTGGCGAACTGGGGTGGCATAGGTGGATTAACCTGGACAAGCGATGATGGTGATACCTCTCTCAATATCAGCGGTACAGGTAGCACAACTTCCACCCGGCACAGTGATTTCTGGGGAATGTTCAGCATTGTGCTGAAACACATGATTACTTCAAGAACCCATTTTGTTTTGCAACATGACCATGGTTTTGCTGATAATGTGCTACTCAATAACCTTCATGTTACTAATGTAACCAAGAATGCTGAGTGGTATGGAATCAATATGCATATCTATTATGATGTAACATCGGATTTGTCTGTGGGTGTGCGGGGTGAATGGTTTCGCGATCGGGATGGTTTCCGTGTGTTTTCACCAGGCCGGGTTGGTCTTGCGACCAATCACTTGGGGCAGAGCTATGCATTGGGTGGCTCAACCCAGCTTGCCGCCAGTTCCCCTTCAGACTATTATGCTGTCACACTGGGTTTAAATTGGAAACCGGCAAAAATGTTTAATCTGACCGACAGCCTACGGCAATTAAATATTCGTCCAAACTTTCGTTATGATGTGGCAGACCCACTGCATGGTTCATCCTATAGACCATTTGGTGGCAATAATGATCAGGTGTTGTTGTCACTTGATGCAATACTGCCATTTTAGATCAGCAATTTTTAGGAGATAGTAAGTTGTTAAAATACTCAAGAAATGCACCCGCGGGTGCATTTCTTTTATCATGCTCGCTTCTTTATTAAGATTAAGATAATGAAACGCTCGATACTGCACGATATTGCCGCAGCCCTTGGAGAAGTATGTTGATATCTTCAGGCAGAGCAGAATCCCACTTCATTATTTCTCCATGCTGTGGATGCGCCAATGCTAATTGCTGTGCATGCAAAGCCTGTCGTGGAAATTGCATGATTAACCGCGCTATTTCTACTGGGAGCTTTTTAGGTTTACCGGTATAAACTGGATCACCCACGAGAGGATGGCCTATGCTGTGCATATGGACACGAATCTGATGAGTGCGGCCGGTTTCCAGGCTGCAGCAAAGCAATGTGCAACCTTCGAAATGCTCTAATATTTGATAGTTTGTGCGAGCCGGCTTGCCATGGATAGTCACAGCCATTTTGGTGCGTTGTACAGGATGTCGTCCTACTGGCGCATCGATATAGCCACTTTGTTTGACTTCACCTAGTACGATTGCGAAATAATCCCGCTTGACGGTATGTTGTTGCAATTGTCGAACTAGACTAGTTTGTGCCTCTATCGTTTTAGCGACAACAAGCAAACCACTGGTATCTTTGTCTAACCGATGAACAATACCTGCTCTGGGTATCTCATTAAGCTGCTTGCGATAATGAAGGAGCGCATTTAATAGTGTTCCCTGCCAATTCCCATTGCCGGGATGCACCACTATTCCTGCTGGTTTGTTGATAACAAGCAATTGATTATCTTCATAAATAATTTTGAGCGAAATTGCTTCTGCAGCATGCGCTGTGTTGACTGGTACAATATGCGGTCTAATGCTAATTTTTTCGTTTCCCCAAATTTTTTGTTTGGGTATAGCTGCCTTGCCATCTACGTGCACACGTTTTTCGAGTATCCAAGACTGCAAACGGCTGCGTGACCATTGTGGCAGTAACTGTGCTAGCACCAGGTCCAGGCGAATTCCGATACAATTTTGAGGGGCAATTAAATCAATAACAGATTCGGCTTGCGCAGTCAATGCGGACAAAGATGGCTTTGCGTTATAATCTTGAATAGTTTTTTTAGCTTCTATAGGAAATTTCATGAGGCATAGTTTAATTTTAGTTCTGGTTTTTGGGTTGTCGGCTTGTGGTTTATTGAAGGAAAAATCAGTAGATAATAGCCAATGGTCACCAAATAAATTTTACTCCGAAGCTAAGAATGAATTAAATAATGGCAATTATGAGGCGGCCATCAAATTATTCGAAGCACTTGAGGCGCGTTATCCTTACGGGCGGTATGCGCAACAAGCGCAACTTGAAACTGCCTATGCCTATTATAAAGATCAGCAGCAGGCTTCAGCTATTGCGGCAGCAGATCGATTTATTCAACTTTATCCGCATCACCCCAATCTTGACTATGCATATTATATCAAAGGGTTAGCTAATTTTCATGATGATCTGGGAATCATGGGTTATATCTCATCAAAAATTATTAACCAGGATATGAGTGAGCGTGATTCAAAGGCGTCACGTGAATCGTTTGAAAATTTCAAGGAATTGGTTACCCGATTTCCCAAGAGTAAATATACCCCTGATGCGCTTAAGCGCATGGCACATTTGGTTAACGTGGTCGCTAAAAGTGAAATATATGTTGCGCGCTACTATATGAAACGTAAAGCTTATATTGCCGCAGTCAGGCGTGCGCAATATGTTCTTGAGGAATATCCGCAAACACCAGCCACAGAAGAAGCTTTGTACATTATGGCCAAGGCTTATGATGAAATGGGGATGACCAATTTACGAGATGATGTGGAGCGTGTCATCAGAAAAAATTTTCCTGAAAGTGAATACCTCTCTGATTCGAGTCTGTCAGGAAAAGAAGCCTGGTGGAGAATATGGTAATCGGATGAACTCTTGGAAGAGAGCGGATACTTCTAGGAAGATGTAAACATTACCGACCCGGTCCATTTATCTTCTAAGCGGACGGCTAATACATCGCACTGCGCATGGTGCAGCACCCCGCTGGCGGTAGAACCTAGAAGTAGTGCAACACCATGACGTCCATGTGAGCCAACTACAATCAGATCAACCCCTTCTTCGTTAGCAATCCGGATAATCTCTTCTTCCGGTTTCCCCCAGATTAACCATTGATTGGCGGGATCAATGGTTAATCTGTTTCCTGCCTGTATTAATTTATTTTTTTCTATTTCAAGTAATTCGTAGGATGAATCTGTAGCAAGTGGAATAACCGTACCATAGGCGGTATCTGGCATTGGGATATTGTCCAGTACGTGAATAATGCTCAATTTTGCATTAAAGAAGGTCGCCAGGCGTTCAGCTTTGCGTGCCACATACGTGTCCTGATCAGAGAAATCGACTGCTAACAGAATATGCTGATAATCGGCCATGATGACTCCTTTGATTTGGCAGGATGTTGTTAACTCCGAAAAAAACTATTTTACTGCCATAGATATTTAGACAGAAATGAAGAAATACGATCCTCATAGCTTCTGCTGTCGTAAGTATGCATGTTATAGTGGCCAGCACCTGGGACAATCCACAGTTCTTTTGGCTGAAGCGCGGCATTAAATAATCGCTCAACCTCCGATTGCGTGGTATGTCTATCATGCGTACCTGAAATCAGGAGAATAGGACTATTCAGATTGCTTATCCGATCGATGGGATTGAGCTCATCGGTTGACAGGCCCAAAAGCAAAGATAAATAGGATAATAAGAGCGGTTTAATTCCTATACCAAAGTCACCGAGATGAAGTTTTAGGCGATTCTCCACGGCCTCTTCAAATGTCGGATGAAGAGACTCCAATACCACGGCATCAAGCTTCAGAGGGGGATCTGCCAACATAATGGCAGCTGCCCCCAAGGTTACACCGATAGCAGCAACACGTTCGGATGGGAAATTGTTCCGTAGATAGGACACAGCTGCTTTGACATCTTCCGATTCACGCACACCAAAAGTAATTCGTTCGCCCGGTGTTTCCCCATGGGCCTGCAGATCAATCAGTAGGACGCCGTATCCCTGGTTATTTAAGAATCTTGCCCTGCCAAGCATTTCCAGGCGATTGCTACGGATGGAATGAACAAGCAATACTATGCCATTACCACGGCTGCCTCTTGCCAACCAGCCATGTACTTTGTGGTCGTGATCAGCAGCAATTTGTACTGCTTCAACTGGAAAATCAGGTATCAAGACGCCAACAGCAGTCGATGCTGGACCGGTCAGAATCTCACCCAGAATGACAATGCCGATGACTGCAGCGACCAGAATTGAAGAAATTTGAATCAGAAGCCAGCGATACATTGTTTTGGGAATTGTCTAATAAGAGATTGTTGCAATTATGAGGATTATCTAAGTAAAGCCCATGTTTTTATATCATGCTCAGGTAACATAATCTATAGTATTAAATTATAGCAGCGAGTTTTCTTGATAAACTGGAATTCTTCTTATTATCCTTATTCTGAACTAAGGAAATGATGCTTATGGCAGCGCTCAATGATCAGTGTTTTATTCTGGCTGTTCAATTGAATCAACCAGAACGCTTTCGGGAGATTTTTGGTAAAGCAATCGTCAAATGTGCTTATGCTGATATGACGCGAGATATTCAGCGATTATCCGAAGTTCTGTTACAAAAATATCAATGTTATGGCGCCATCACTTCAGCTTATTTCGGACGCTGGTATAGAGTGTTTAGTTCCAAAGCATCCGTGATGTCTTTCGACATGTCAGAGCAAATCCCGCTATTGCAGGAAGTAGGTGCTGCAAGGATGCATGAATTGCTGATTACCAATTTCGGGCAAGCAACTGGCAGCCGGCAAGATTTTAGATTATTGATTCTACCCGCCCCAGAATGCCTGGATGATAAGCTGATAAACCAAGCTATCGATCATGCGCTTAAGCTTGTCTCTGACACGAGTCCAGCTTTGTATGCTAATGAAACCAAGGAGCTCCTGCAGCTACTGATTGAAGAGGATCAGTTGCAATGCTTTTTTCAGCCTATCTTTTCACTGACTGATCAAGAGATTGTTGGCTATGAAGCTTTATCGCGTGGGCCGGCTGATTCAGTTTTCTCTACCGCAGACGCCTTATTTACTGCTGCCAGACAGTTTGGCATGACGCAAGCACTTGAATTTACCTGCCTCAAAAAAGCAATCAATTGGCTGACTCATATTCCGAAGCATTTATGGATATCAGTCAATCTGGGGCCAGAGTTATTCATGTCAGATGAATTCCAGCAATATCTGTCCAGTCCACATATCAGGCCTTCGTCATCACGCATAGTTTTCGAACTGACAGAGCATCTGCCAATTGAATCAGCTGTTAAGCTGCATGATGTGCTGAGAAATTTCCAGAATACTGGACTTAAGCTTTCATTAGACGATACGGGGTGTGGTTTTTTTGATATGACGACCGTCGAGGAACTGCATCCTGCAATTGTTAAATTATGCATCACTGTAATCAGCCGTATTGGCCGTAAAGATGGTATCGAGCGGGAGATGACGGAGACGATTCGAGCGATTACTGCGCTAGGTGGACTGACTTTGGGTGAAGGCGTGGAAAATACTCAGCAGGCACAAGTACTCAAGCAATGCGGGGCAGCTCTGGTACAGGGTAATTTGTTCGGATTGCCACAACCTGCAAAACAATTATTTTTAGCTGAAGGTAGGCAATTGCTGCAGTGATGTTAGTGTATTTGGTCGACTTTGGCGGCGAGTCTAGTTGATTATTATTGAATGAAATTTTATGAAAATATTTTATAGGGAGATAAGTATGGCAAGACGACTGATCAGCTCAGGTTCCACTTTTGAAGAAGAAATTGGCTATTCCCGGGCAGTTGTGGAGGGGGACTGGGTTTTTGTGTCTGGTACGACGGGCTTTGATTATTCCACCATGACGATATCAGATGATCTGCTGGAGCAGGCCGAGCAGTGCTTCAAAAATATCGAAGTTGCCCTGCGGCAAGCAGGCTCTGGTTTGCAAGACATCGTGCGGGTCACATATGTGCTGCCTAATGCAGCGGATTTTGAATTGTGCTGGCCGATTTTCCGCAAGTATCTCGGTAAGGTTCGTCCAGCAGCCATGATGATTGCGGCGGGTTTATCTGATCCGCGCATGAGAATCGAAATCCAGGTAACTGCCCGCAAGAGCGTTTAAACGACTATGTCTGATCGACTGCATTTGCTGCACATTCTGCATGAATTACAGCAGAAGCATCGGTATATTCCAGAGGAATCGATCCGTGATGTGGCTGCCCGATTCAATTTGCCTATTAGCCAAATCAGGGCGGTCGTTGAGTTTTATGCCTTTTTTTCTACTACACCTTGCGGTTACTATCACATTTTATTCAGTAATTGCACCAGTTGCGGTTATCAAGCCGGTGACACCAATTTATTGCATCTGCTTACTGAGCAGCTAGGTGTCAGGATAGCTCAAACGCATGCTGATAGGCGTGTCAGTGTGCAGGAAACTTCCTGCATCGGCATGTGCGACCATGGTGCCTCGTTGCTGATTAATGGCCTGCCGCTGATTCATCTGGATTCAGAAAGAATCACGCAGATGGTTGGTCTGATCGAAGCGGAAAAACCTTTAAGTGAATGGCCGTCTCCATGGTTTCACATTCATGACCAAATCCATAAACGCGGTCTGCTGCTTAAGGAAGATATATCGGCTGGTGATGGATTGCGTGCGATGTTGTTACGAGGCAGGGATGAAACGCTGACAGAAATCAGTCAATCAAAGCTGCGTGGACGGGGTGGGGCTGGATTCAGCACAGGCTTAAAATGGCGTCTTTGCAAGCAAGCAGTAGGAAAGGCGCACTATGTGGTATGCAATGCAGATGAAGGTGAGCCAGGCACTTTCAAAGATCGGATGTTATTGCAGCAGCATGCCGATGCAATGTTTGAGGGAATGACCATTTGCGCTCACGTCATTGGTGCGCATCAAGGCTTCGTTTATCTGCGCGGGGAATACCGCTATTTACTGCCTCATTTGCAGACTGTTCTGGTGCGGCGCCGAGGATCAGGCTTGTTGGGAACGACTATTCTGGGGCAAAGAGGATTCGATTTCGATATTGACATTGTGGTGGGGGCGGGTGCTTATATTTGCGGGGAAGAATCGGCCTTGATTGAATCACTCGAAGGAAAACCTGGCATTCCGCGTAGCCGTCCTCCTTTTCCTGTGACGCATGGCTACCTTGGGCAGCCTACGGTGGTAAATAATGTCGAGACGTTTATCGCTGCAGCGCATATTGCTTGTAAGGGAGCCACATGGTTTACCTCGGTGGGGACAACCGCATCTACCGGAAGCAAACTTCTGAGTATCAGCGGTGACTGTACTTCGCCCGGTATTTATGAATATCCGTTTGGTGTCACCATCCAGCAAATTTTACAGGATTGTGGTGCTAGCAATGTGCAAGCAGTGCAGGTAGGCGGTCCCTCAGGCACGTTGATTAATCAAACTGCGCTTCATCGTCGGATAGGTTTTGAGGATGTTTCCACCGGCGGTTCTTTCATGATCTTTAATGAGAAGCGTGACATGCTGGCTATCATTCATCGGTTTACAGCTTTTTTCGCACACGAGAGCTGCGGCTTTTGCACGCCGTGCCGGGTGGGGACCACTTTGCTCAGGAAAGGTCTCCATAAAATCATCGTAGGGCAGGGCACACGCTACGACATGGCTGAATTGCAGCATATGTGTGAGCTGATCAGACGTTATTCCCACTGCGGATTGGGTCATACAGCAGCCAATCCTATTTTGGATGGCTTGCAGCATTTTTCACAGGCATTCGAGCAGCGATTGACTCAGCGTGACTTTATCCCGCATTTTGATCTGGATACTGCATTGGAAGCAGCCCGTCAAATGACGCAACGTAATGATGAAGGGGCGCATCTTGATCAAGGAGCAGAATAATTAACCATGACTACAGAGCCAGAACCAAAACTAATTTGTATTGATGGCCAGGAAATTCCGTTTCAGCACGGACAAACCATCATGGATGCTGCACTGGCAGCGGGTATTTACATTCCGCATCTTTGCCACTTTCCTGGCATCACCCCACAAGGTAATTGCAAGCTGTGCACCGTTGAGGTCAATGGCAAGCCGCTGACGGCGTGCACCAGCCCGGCTGCAGATGGACAACAGATTCGCAACAATACCACCGAACTCAACGAAGCGCGTAAGGCGCTGACACAAATGCTGTTTATGGAGGGTAATCATATCTGCCCCTCCTGCGAGAAGACTGGCAATTGTCCTTTGCAAGCAATGGCTTATCATCTTGGCATGCTGCATGGCCGCTTCCCGGCGCAATACCCGCTGCGCCAGGTTGATGCCTCGCACCCAACTATCATGCTGGATCGGGATCGCTGCATTTTGTGCAGCCTTTGTGTACGCGCCAGTCGGGAAGTGGATGGTAAAAATGTCTTTGCCATTGCAGGGCGTGGCATTCATGCCAGTCTGATTGTCAATACGTCCAGCGGCAAATTGGCTGATAGTGACATCGAGCCCAGTGATTTGGCAGCAAAAATTTGTCCGGTCGGTGCAATCCTGATCAAGGAGCATGGCTATGACGCCCCCATTGGCCGGCGCATTTTCGATCAGCACAAAATCAGCGAAATTGGTCTGGAAAAAGAGATTGTTGCGAGAGTCAAGTCCGATGACCAATAAACCCAAGCTCAAACTTGCCACCACTTCGCTTGCCGGCTGCTTCGGTTGCCATATGTCCTTTTTGGATATGGATGAGCGGCTGGTGGAGTTGCTGGAGCAAATCGAATTCGATCGTTCTCCCTTTACGGATATCAAGCAGCTCGGCCCCTGTGACATCGGTTTGATTGAAGGCGGTGTTTGCAATGCGGAGAATGTGCACGTTCTGCGCACTTTTCGTGAGCATTGCCGGATTCTGGTGGCAGTCGGTGCCTGCGCGATTAATGGTGGCGTGCCTGCCATGCGTAACCACTACAGCTTGCAGGAATGCCTGGAAGAAGTTTATTTGAATAGTCCTGATACGGTTAATCCGCATATTCCGAACGATCCGGAATTACCCTTGTTGCTGGATAAAGTGTATCCAGTTCATGAAGTGGTCAAAATTGATTACTTTTTGCCGGGTTGCCCGCCCACCGGAGATGCTTTTTATAGCCTCTTGAAAGATTTGATAGGGGGAAGAGAGCCGCAGGTAGAGAAGGGAAGGCTGCGGTATGATTAATAAAGATCTCCCCGCAATAGCAAAGTGAGCTTTGTCCGCTGGTGAAATATGTTCTTTGTAACCTCATGTCCATATTTTGGAAATATTCTCCAATTCGATTGTCCAAATTTTTAAGGAATTTATGTAGTGAGAAATAAGCATTTTGCTTATATTTTTTTAATGGATAACATCTAAGATGTTTTTTATAAGGCTGCTTGCAATCCATAATTTTTCTTCAGGAAGGGATAATAGGGTGAGCCGATTTATTCTTCCGAGCGGCATCATTCTTAATGCAGTCAAGACGTGCTAATTCCATTTCTAAATCAAAAATGACGCGAAGGCGAGCCGCAGACAGTATAAATAATACGGCAAGGTGAAGCCGACAATGTTATTTGATTTAGAAATGGAACAACTACAGAAGAGATGGCAGGTTAATCAATAACAGCGTGAGCAGAGACCTTGTAGGTAGGATTAGCAGCAAATAATTATTCCTTGCTATTGGAGGTTAAAATGCATGTTGAAAAAAGAGGATGCATGGATCTGAGAGGACTGACAGTTGCTTTTATCTTAGCTTTGCTAGTCATATTTCTCCCTCTCAACCTGACTAATGCTGCCCGGGCGGCAGAGCCTGCTGCGTTTGGCAGCTGGGTCAAAACTGCCAAGATTGGTGGTGCCGCGCTATTTACAGGCATGACAGCGCAAGAGATGGAGCAAATTATCTCTAACATGGTGGCCCAGAAAGTTACCGTTATCGAGGCTGATTCTAATCTCTCTAACTACCTGAGCGATGCCCAATTCGAGCAGGAATTGGCGCTCATGCGCAGCTTCGCGACCGAAGCCCATAAACGGGGTCTGAGGGTAGTTTGGTATTACCCGGGCCTGGAGGTGTTAACGCCCAATGGCAAGAATCTTGAGCACACCATGTTTAAAGATCACCCGGATTGGGTACAAATTAGCATAGATGGCCAACCTAATGTGTTTTATGGCGGTGATGGCCGGGTTCACTGGGTCGAGAAAGACATGGAAAGTGCATGGATGTCGCCTGAATCACCCTATAAGGACTATTTTCTTGACCGCGTCCGGAAGATAGCAGCTACAGGAATCGATGGCTTATGGCTAGACGTTCCCCTGTTTAACGATATTGGGGTAAAGTGGGCTGGTTTTGATCCCTATGCAATTGCAAAGTTTAAAGCCGACACAGGTCTTGATGCACCAGTGGCCGAAGACTGGACGGATTCAACCTGGAGACGCTGGATTGCCTGGCGTCACCAAGAGATAGCGTTGTTTTTGCGTGATGTGGCCAGTGCAGGCAGGGCTGTTAATCCAGAATTCCCTCTAATCGTCGAAACTGTCACTTTAGATTACAACGCCGCGACTGTTATCGCGCTGGATGGGGCCGACTTGAAGAATTCGGAAGGAATCACGCACGTCTGGGAAATCGATGCATTGAGCGATGGTAACAGTATGCGCTCTTCTCTAGAAGACGATTGGATATCTCTCATCGCTATGAACAAGTTCGGAAGGGCAGCCTCAGGTAAAAAGCCATCCTGGGTGTTTACTTATGGTCAGCTTAGCGATGATGCAGAATTGGTGATGGCAGAAGCCCTGGCTACACGCAACAATCCATATGAAACAAAAATCCCGCAAATGACCACGTCGGTAGGCGCTGATTACCGTACCCGTATGTTTGGATGGATTCAAGAAAACTCGCCCTATCTATTTGAGGCGCAACCTGGTGCGCGGGTGGCAGTTCTTTACTCGTCCCCCAGTCGTGACTATGTGGATCAAGCGGCAGGAGTCGGGCTATATACTGATACGACATCTAACGACCCGCTTTGGTGGAGTACTACTCCGATTGACAGCGCCTACGAGCGGCAATATTTAGCTGAGTACCGCGGTATGGTGAAAATGCTGGTACATCAACATATTCCTTTTGAAAGCGTCGTCAATCCCGTTGATTCAGCAGAGCTGATGCCCTATGAGACAGTGATCTTGCCAGCTGTTCAGGCGATTTCTGATACCGAAGCTGCTATCCTGCGGCAGTATGTTCAGAACGGCGGCAACCTGATTATCACGGGCACCAATCCCACCGGTCTGGATGAATATGGAACAGCCCGTGCTGACTATGCTCTAGCCGATCTGCTGGGATTTAGCAAGCGTGACCCGCTTCCTGCCGAGAAGCACAACACATTTGGTGCGGGTAACGTACTTTTCTCTTCCGTCTCGTTGGGGAAAAACTATTTTGTCTCCAGCGACGCAACAGCACTCCAGAAATTATCTGGTGCCGTTCAGGCAACCAGTACAATCCCGTTGACAACTGACGCTGACCGCCGCGTCCATTTTGAGTTATCTCAGCTTGGCAATCAGACAATTCTGCAATTTGTGAATTTTATCGGTGTCGATGGCTCTTTTACAGTAGAGCCAACTAATTTTACCGTAAGCCTTAAAATTCCTGATGGCAAGCAGGTAACTGGCGTAGCCCTGACCTCGCCAGATTTGCCCAATACACCCGCATTGAGTCCGCTTAATTACACGACGGCAAATCAACAGATCAGCTTTGATGTAGCGCTAAACCAATATGCGCTCGTCGTGATCTTTTATGATGGTGCACAACCGCCTTCCAACAATCACACGCCAATCGCGAGCAAAGATAATTTTAATACTGGCATCAATGTGCCAGTGAATTTTACGCACGCCATGCTGTTAGCCAATGATGGCGATCTCGATGGCGACACGCTAGTTGTTACAGCTGTGAACGCTGCCAATGCAAGCGGCTCACTTGTAAATCAGGATGATGGCAGCTTTACCTATACCCCAGGACAGGATTTTGTCGGAACTGATACCTTGACCTATGCCATTTCGGATGGGAAGGGAGGAACTGATCCAGGTATCATCAATATTCATGTTACTCCGCCCGTAACAGTTTATCATCCCACGAGTGTGACCGTTACTACCGGAACCTTTGATTTTGGGACTATGGCAAGCTTTAAGTCAGTGGATAATGACACCTATGACATTTTATCCGCCGCAGTAGCAGGTGGACAGGGAATCGATTGGCATGTAACGACGACGCTGGCAGAATCTCCTGCGACTGTCGCACAAATTAAAGTGACTCATATCGGTCAATATGGTCAGACTGGCGTAACACAAAACTTTTATGTATATAATTTCCGGGATCAAGCTTGGGAACTTATCAATACCTCCACTGTTAGTAATGAAAGTGATCTTTCTGTGTCCAAGATTATCGACACTGAGGTATCCAAATATATCTCTCCGCAAGGTGAGCTCCAAGTTCGATTAACAGGCTTTAAGGCAGGAAATAATAGCCTACAGAGTTGGTCGAATGCGCTATCCTGGGAGGTGTTGCAAGCTACCGGAGATGGGGCGGCGCGAGGCGCCCTTAACTCAATAAACTCGCCTGCTGCCAGTTAGCGTGAGGTGCACAGCGGCCTGACGTTCAACTTCACTGATGGAGAGTATGGGAGAACTATGCGGAAGGAAGATTGATATGATTGATAATCGTGCTGTCCCGATGTATTGATTGATAGTCAAGCAGCTCACAGCACAGCGCTGAGAAGAGTAAAAAGATTTTCTTTTGCTTTAAGAGTAAGGCGGTAATCCATAGACGACTATCTGTGGCTGTCTGGAAAGTAGGGTTGAAAAAGCCTATATTCGATAATGTTTGTGATTGACGGGTGTGTACATGATCAGGCGGGTACTCATACCATTGGATGGTTCTGAATTGGCAGAGCAAGTCATTCCTCATCTGTTGCGCTTCGTTACGCCAGAGCGAAGCGAGTTTCTGTTGATGACGGCATTGCCCTCATCCCTCCTTCCCATCCTCGGTGATACGATCAGGTCATTCACGTCTGAGCAGACTGCTATATCGAATGAAGATGAGGGACGCGTGCGTGTAGCAGCAGTGGCGCAGCAACTCAAGCAGGTAGGCTTCAAAGTAGAGAGTCAGTGCTTGCCAGGAAAACCCGCTGAAAGCATTCTGCGTCTGGCGGAAGAAGCATATGTCGATTTGATCGCCATGTCTACGCATGGCAGAACGGGTTTTGAATTGGCGTTGCTAGGCAGTGTTGCGGATGAAGTGATACGTTATGCATGTTCACCGGTATTTCTGGTGCCTGCCAGGATTGTGGCAAAACCTGATCCACTACCTCATATTATTCTCCTGCCACTTGACGGTACTCCATTAGCTGAGACAGCTATCCCCGTTGCCCGTCAGTTTGCGCAGAATACCAATGCAACCATTCACCTTGTTCGCGTGGTTGAGTCGCATGATACTGAAGAGGGGTTAACAACCAGTCATGCGTCTCTCGATTTGGATGATATTGAAGGGCAGCCTATAAGCCAGCAGGCAGCCTGTTATCTGGAGCGGATTCAGCTTCAGCTGCAACTGGCTGGCATTACGTCCCGTCGCCAGGTTGCGAAGGGGGATCCGGCTGGCGTCATTGCCCGTATTGCCCATGCAGAAAATGTCGATTTGATCGTCATGAGCACGCACGGGCGGACAGGTGTAGAGCGCATGGTTTACGGCAGCGTTGTTAGCCGGGTCATCAACAATACAGTCTGCCCATTGTTGCTAATGCGCGGGAAGGTATCGGTCGATGCTTGCGAGCGCATTGAGAACGCAGTAGCTGCAGGTTCTTCTTGCTAGCAGTGCCGGACTTACTGGAGCTTGAGTTTCAGGAGATAGGTTGTAGAGAAGTCAATGCTTTAGTTGCCATATCAGCTGGACATATCAGAGCCACTAATTATAGGATGAACGCTACTGGCCTTCATGGCAAGTGGTATGGTATTCCAGTCATGTATGGTGTAGCCACCTCAGTACCCTTAGTTTCTTCAATTCATCAAAACTTTCTCGCAATCTTCCCAGCCCCGCCACAATTGTCCAAAAAATTCTTTTGCTCAATTGTCAAACCTTCATCACGCTGCGATGATATAGCCTAATTCCATTTCCAAATCAAAAATGACGCGAAGGCGAGCCGTAGACAGTATAAATAATACGGCAAGGTGAAGCCGACAATGTCAGTTTTGATTTAGAAATGGAATAAGTCACATAAAATGATTCAATTTTAAAGAGCTGCTCAACGGTTTGGTTTTGTTGTTTTCTGATTGCTTTGGCTTGTGCCCATTTGTGCGCAATGAGGTTAAGGTCTGGTGAATATGCTGGCAGATATTCAAGCGCATGTCCGGCTTGTGTGATTGCATTTTGAATATCCTGCCTTTTGTGAAAGGTCGCGTTATCCATGACCACAACTGATGCTGGCGGGAATTTTGACAACAGATCGTGTACCGTCCAGCCGAAAAAAGTATCTGCATCAATATTGCTTTTGAACAACCCCATCGTCAGAAGACATTTGCCGATCAACGCGCTGCCGCCTACGCAATGGTAAGTCCTTCCTTCTTACAAACAGACAAAACTTTGCAGCGAAATGATGATGGATAAGTCATCTATGGTTTGCAATCAATTTATTTGAGCTTTGCTATATTTAGAAGAAAACGCGAATGAACGCAAAAAAGGCGAATATTATTGGGCACGAGATCCATATTGCCTACCGGGCACGCAGGGCAACTGGAGCGGCACAACCGAAATAGGAGTTTTATTCGCATTCATTCGCGTTTTCTTTTTCCACGCACTTACGTCCTATTTAATATCCAGCAACTCTGGTTCGGTCATGATTATTTTCCAGGATGTACATGTACTTTAAAGTATTCCTTGCTCAGTTTCTTCACCAGGCCGGCGAGCAGCACCAGCGCCAGGAGATTGGGCAGGGCCATGAGGATATTGGTAATGTCGGCAATGTTCCACACCATGCGCAGCGGCACGATGGCGCCCACCACAATGAGCAGGGTATAGATCACCCGGTAAGGCATCACAGCGCGTCCGCCGAACAGAAACTTAGCGCTGCGGTCACCATAATAGGACCAGCCAATGATAGTGGAAAACG